>DASRVA010000120.1:0-2784 GCA_035687745.1 Gemmatimonadota bacterium | reverse complement strand
GGCTCGCCTGGCCGCCGCCGGAGCGCGCGTCTGGCGCACCGATCGACGGGGTCCCGTCTTCGCACGATGCGAGGTCGACGGCTGGCGACTCTCGACCCCCGGCTCCTATCTTCGGGGCCGCCGCGCAAGGAACTTTGACGGGCCCGGGCCGGTATCGCACAGGAGGCATGGAGCGCATGACGGAGAAGCCGACCGCGACGTCCCGCGAGGACGTGGCGGCGTACGAGACGGCGATCTCGCTGGCCCAGGAGAACCAGAGGATCGCCCGCGAGAACGCGTTCGCGGGGACCCTCCTCGACCAGATCGGCCGCGTCGTCGTCGGTCAGGAGAAGCTCCTCGAGGGCCTCCTGATCGGCCTCCTCTCGGATGGCCACGTGCTGCTGGAGGGCGTCCCGGGGCTCGCCAAGACCCTGGCCGTTCGGACCCTCGCCGGCGCCGTCGACTGCGACTTTCAACGCATCCAGTTCACGCCCGACCTCCTCCCCGCCGACCTCATCGGCACCACCGTCTATCGCCCGCAGAGCGGCCAGTTCGACGTCCATCGGGGACCCGTCTTCACGAACCTCCTCCTCGCCGACGAGATCAACCGAGCACCCGCCAAGGTCCAGTCGGCGCTCCTCGAGGCGATGCAGGAGAAGCAGGTCACGCTCGGCGAGGGCACCTACAAGCTGGAGGAGCCCTTCCTTGTCCTGGCGACTCAGAACCCTATCGAGCACGAGGGCACCTATCCGCTCCCCGAGGCGCAGGTCGACCGGTTCATGCTGAAGCTCCACGTCACCTATCCGCCGCGCACCGACGAGCGCGAGATCATCCGCCGCATGACGGCTCTCGAGGCGCCCCAGGTGCGGCCGGTCGTGGGCCCGGAGGAAATCCTCCGGTCGCGCGAGGTGGTGTCCGGCGTCTACGTCGACGAGAAGGTGCTCGAGTACATCCTCGACCTCGTCGAGGCGACCCGCTATCCGGACCGCTACGGGCTCGAGGACCTGGCGCCCTGGATCGCCTACGGCGCGTCCCCGCGCGCCGGGATCTTCCTCACCAAGGCCGCCAAGGCCCGCGCGTTCCTGCAGGGACGCGCGTACGTCATCCCCGACGATGTGAAGTCGGTCGCACCCGACGTCCTGCGTCACCGGCTCCTGCTGACCTACGAAGCCGAGGCCGAGGAGGTCGACCCGGACGCGGTCCTCGCCCGACTGATGGAGCGCCTCGACGTTCCGTGAACCTCCCGGAGCTGGCCCAGAAGGTCCGGCTGCTGGAGATCCAGACCCGCCACCTGGTGACCGACATCTTCAGCGGCGAGTACACGAGCGTCTTCAAGGGGCGCGGCGTCGAGTTCTCGGAGGTCCGCGAGTATCAGGCCGGCGACGACGTCCGGGCGATCGACTGGAACGTCACCGCGCGTCGCGGCGTGCCTTACGTCAAGCAGTTCGTCGAGGAGCGCGAGCTGACGGTGATCCTGGCCGTCGACGGGAGCGCCTCGACCCGCTTCGGGACGCAGGGACAGCTCAAGCGTGAGCGGGCGGCCGAGATCGCCGCCGTGCTCGGGCTGGCCGCGATCCGCAACAACGACCGCGCCGGCGCGCTTCTCTTCGCAGAGGGGATCGAGCGGTACGTCCCGCCGCGAAAGGGAAAGACGCACGTCCTCAGGCTCGTCCGTGACATCCTGACCTTCGACCCGCCGGCGCGGGGGACGGACCTGGCCGGCGCGATCGAGTTCCTGGCGCGGGTCCTCCATCGCCGGAGCGTGATCTTCCTGCTGTCCGACTTCCTGGACGCCGGGTACGGGCGGGGACTGGGGGCGCTCGCGGCGCGGCACGACGTCGTGGCGCTCGTGCTGTCGGACCGGCGCGACCGGGAGCTGCCCGACGTCGGTCTGATCGAGGCCGTGGAGCCCGAGTCCGGCGCCCGGCGCTGGCTCGACACGGGCTCGGCCAGGGTCCGGGAGGCGTACGCCGCCTCCGCGGCGCACGTCGTCGACGAGCGGACCCGGCTCCTCCGGAAGGCGGGCGTGGACGTGGTCGACGTCGACACGCTGGCCGACTACGTAGAGCCCTTGAGGCGCTTCTTCGAGCGCCGGGAGCGGCGGCGGCTCAAGCGCCGGAGGGTCGGCTGAGCCGGGCGGGACGACTCGCGCTCGTGGCGCTACTGGCGGCCGTCGCTCCATTACGCGCCCAGGATGAGCCGGCGTCGGCGTTCGAGATCCGTGTCGTGCCCGACGCGAGGCCGCCCGGGTCGGCCCCGCTGACCGTCGGCGATCCCTTCTGGGTCACGGTGCGGACGAGCGGGCCGTCGGGCCACTACCTCCTCCCGCAGTCCATCCTCGACGGATTCGGGAGGCGTCCCGAGGTGGCGGTCCTGGGCAGCGAGCGCCGGGACGGCCAGCTCCGGCTGGAGATGGCGCTGTTCCGGCCGGGCGACCTGGTCCTCCCCGAGATCGAGGCGCGGGTGACCGACGGCATGGGGGATACGCTCGGCGTACGGGTCGTGTCCGACACGATCCGGGTGGCCTCCGTCCTGACCCCGGGCGACACCCTTCTCGCCGACATCAAGCCGATCTGGAGGACTCCCGGCCTGCCCTGGTGGATCTGGCTCGTGGTGGCGGCGCTCGCGGTCATGATCGCGGCCCTGTGGTGTCGCCGCCGGCGCCGGCGGCGACACGAACGGCCGGTGCTCGGGCCGGTTCTGGATCCGTACGAGCAGGCCCGCCGGCGGATCGAGGCGCTCGCCGTCGAGCCGGCCGATCCGGCCGGGCGGGTGGCCGCGGCGGCCGGAATCGGCGACGCCCTC
>DASRVA010000119.1:0-13308 GCA_035687745.1 Gemmatimonadota bacterium | reverse complement strand
GGCCCGGAGCAGCTTCTCGAAGTCGCGGTCGTTCCCGGTCTCGACCAGCTCGCGGAGGTAATTCACGTCGGCCCCGGCGCAGAAGCCCCGACCCGCCCCGGTCACGATCAGGACCCGGACGGCGGGGTCGGCTCCCAGCTCCTCGACCGCGTCGCCGATCCGGTCCCGCATGTCGCCGGCAAAGGCGTTCAGCTTCTCCGGGCGGTTCAGGCGAACGACCCCCACCGCTCCGTCGCGCTCGGTCAGGACCAGGTCGGTCGTCGTAGTCACGCCGCCCGCTCCACGAGGACCGCCGTCCCCAGGCCTCCGCTCACGCAGAGGGTGGCGATCCCGAGCCGGCTCCCCCGCAGCGCCATCTCGTGGAGGAGGGTGACCATGATTCTCGCGCCGGTCGCACCGATCGGATGGCCCAGCGCGATCGCCCCGCCGTTCACGTTCACCTTGTCGAGGTCGAGCTCGAGATCACGGGCGACCGCGAGCACCTGAGCGGCAAAGGCCTCGTTGAGCTCGATCAGGTCGATGTCGGCCATCGATAGCCCCTGCCGCTCGAGGATCTTCCGCACCGCCGGCACCGGCCCGATCCCCATGATCGCCGGGTCGACGCCGACGTTGGCCCAGTCGACCAGGCGAGCCATGGGCGTGAGCCCGTGCTTCTCGACCGCTTCCCCGGAGGCGACCAGGACCGCCGCCGCGCCGTCGGTGATCCCGGAGGCGTTCCCGGCATGGACGGTGCCGTCGTCACGGAAGACGGGCGGCAGCGTGGCAAGCATCTCGACGGTCGTCCCGGGGCGCGGGTGCTCGTCCTCGGCGAGGCCCCCGTCGGGGAAGGGCGCGATCTCGGCCTGCCATTTCCCGGCTTCGCGCGCGCTCCCGTACCGGCGCTGGCTCTCGACCGCGTAGCGGTCCTGCTCGTCACGCGGGATCCCGTAGCGCTCGGCCAGGGTCTCGGCCGTCTCCCCCATGAGGTCCCCGCAAAGGGGGCACAGGAAGCCGTCCCGGTACATCCCGTCGACCAGCTCGCCGTGGCCCAGCCGATACCCCCAGCGGGCGCGCGGGAGCAGATAGGGCGTCTGGCTCATGGCCTCGGTGCCGCCCGCCAGGACGAGCTCGGCGTCGCCCAGCGCCACCGTCTGCCACCCCTGGACGATCCCGATCAGGCTCGAGGCGCAGGCTTGGTTGATGGTGTAGGCGGGTGCTTCGTCGGGGATGCCCGCCCGGTGGGCGATCTGGCGCGAGACGTTGGGGCCGACTCCGGCCTGCCGGCCGTTGCCGAAAATGGTCAGGTCGACGGCGGCGGGGTCGAGCCCGGCGCGCCCGAGGCTGGCTCCGGCGGCGTGCGCCCCAAGGTCGGCGGCGGTCCGGTCGGCCAAGGCCCCCCCGAACCTCCCGATTGGCGTGCGGACGGGGGCGCAGAGGTAGGCGGGACGAGGGTAGCGGGGCCGCATCGGGACGGGGAATATCGCCCCGGCCCCCGGGGTGTCAAACCGCTACGGCGAGACGCGCTGGATGTCCTCGCACACCAGCGTGACCGTCTCCATCAGTACCTCGCTGGAGCCCGCTTTCAGACCACCGATCTCGATCTTCGAGGGCCAGGCGTTCTCCAGGTGGTACCTGGCGACCGGCTTCCCGTCGTAATCGTACATGACCAGCGAGGCGCTCTTTCGGGCGGCCGCCATGTCACCCATGCGCACAGCCTCGTGCCAGGCCTGCAACTCCCTGCCCTTGGCCTTTCCGCGCTTGAGGACGATCGTCGGCGGCTTCGCCCTAGTCTTGATGTCGGCCAGCTCGGAGAACTGGGCGATCTCCACCCCATCGGCCGATAGGCCGATATAGGGACGGGTGGTGTACCAACCTTGGCTTGTGGCCGGCTCGGTGCCGGAGTCGGGAGGGCTGGCCCTCATTCCCTCCTGGGCTTGCGCTGCCGCAGGCCCGACCAGCGCCGCGAGCAGCAAGCAAATCTTCCTGATCCTGTTCATGAAGTCCTCCACGGAAAGGTTAGGCTACGGCGAAACCCGCTTGATGTCGAGCCGCTGAGCCCCATCTTCGAGGGCCAGGCGGAAACCTTTCATGTCGACACCTCCAGGGATCTCTCCCGTGTCAGTCGATCACGCTCCCGTGGCGGGTCGGCGTGAGCTGGACGAGGACCATGCCTTCCCCGCCCTCATCGATCCGTCTGATCGCCAGGTCTCGAAGCTCGATCCTGTCGCCGGGGTCGCCGGCGGCGATCGTCATCCCCGCGAGCTGGTCGTCGCGCTCCCGGGTATCCGCCATGATCGCCGCCAGGGGGCTTCCCGTGGGCAGCCCCAGGGTCAGCTCTCCCGCCTGGCCCGCCGCGTTCCGGCGCATTCCGAGAACGGTCGCGCGCGCCGGAGCGTCCAGTCCGGGCAGTCCGTCCACCAGCACTTCCGCCCGCCTGTCGGCGAGACCTTTCAGGTAGTCGAGGTCCCCCCGATTGCCAGGCGGCTGCGTCATTCCGGCTCGTGCCGGTCGGCCACGAGAAGCCTCGGGGACGGCGTGCGAGCCCCGCCGCCCTTCATCGCGACACGAACCCGAGGGTCCCCCCGCCTTCCAGGTTCGACGAGAACGTCTCGCCCGACTCTTGATCAAGGATCACCAGCTCCATGCCCGGCTGTCTCTGGTACTGCTTCATCACGAGATCGACATCCTTCGGCGTGAGGCTCAGGCCCGCCATGCGTGCGGCCTCGGTGATCATCTTGGCAACCGGGTGCGTCCTGTGGTCGGCCGCCGTCGGGCTGCCGAACTTCACCGTCTTCCCCGGCCCCCGGTCCGGCGCGGCGGGCTGGGGAATGCTCGGGCTGCAGTCCCCGTTCGGCTTGTTGCAGTTGATGATGATGATGGGGGGAAGCTGCGGGACCGGCCCCTGCGCGCCGCCTCCCCCGATACCCGCGACGTCTACGACGAACAGACAGTCGCCATCGAGGACCGCCGTTCCAACGAAGTTCAGGCTGAGCGACGAGATGCCGAGGCCCTGGAGGCCGGGCGCGCTGGCGTTCACCTGCCACGTCGCGGGTCCGGTGCCTCGCGAGGGGTCGATGGTTCCGCGGCCCGATCCTCCGATCGTAATGGGTCCGGTATCCACTACGCGCGCATCGCCCCCGCTGCCCAGCCGCAGAGGAACCGAGGTGGCGCTGGCCTGGAGGTTCGCAAAGCTCCACTCCAACGAACTGGCCGCTCGTACTTGAGCCTGGGCCGGCTGAGACCCGAACAGAGTTCCGAGAAGCAGGATCAGGGTCGTCAGGGTTGTCGCCGCCTTCATCGTTGCCTCCTCACTTGAGCTCGTGGCCGTTGTTCCCCTCGTCGGACTCCTTGACCTTGTCCGGGTCGTCGGCCCGGGCGTAGGCCTTCTGCGCCGCCATGACCGGCATGTCGGCCTGGACGGTTGTCCAGGCATCCTGGCCGGCGGCGAGCGGCGGCACGATGCCGTACCAGGCCTTGCCCTGAGGGAGCACCCAGACCCGGACACGGGTCGCCGCCGAGGGTGCCTGGCCGGTGTTGGCGACCCGGACCTTGACCTCCTTGGGCTTCGACGGGTCGACACTGGCCGTTCGGATCCGCAGGTCAGGGAGCAGCACAACCGCCTCGAGGGCGTTGTTCGCGGGGGCCGGGGTGGCGCGGCGGGTCGGTAACTTGTGGATCCGCTCGTTCTGGCCACCCTCGACGATGGGCTTTGGTTGCGGAGCCGTGATCTTCTGCTGCGGCTGCGGAGCCGCCTTCGGAAGTGGCCCGGACTCCGGCTCCACGGGTGTCTGCGCCATCCCGCCCACCGGCGCCAGTGGATTGCAGGTGATCTCGTAGCTCGCCTCGTTCGATTCGGAGACCCCGTCGGAAGGCGATACGATGAGGAGCCGGGCCCGCCCCGTCGCCACGTTCCCCGGCTCGGGGGCAGTCACCAGGCCGCCGATGGCGGCCGGTTGCTGGGGCGTGCCTACCTCCGACTGCCATGCCAGGGCGTAGCCACCCGCCGCGTCGGCGTTGATCGTCTTGAGCGGCCCCACCTGGCCGTTCTCCTCGACCCGATAGCGCACCTCCCCGGAAGCGTTGACGTGGATGCGTCCCTCGAAACGCACGGTCGTTGGGCAGGTCATTGTCTTTTTGGCCGGGATGGCAATGAGCTCGGCCTTCGAAACGGCGAAAACCTGCTTGAAGTCGTCGATGGACGGTGGTGGCGGGGGGGGATTGGCGCCGAATTCCGGGTAATCGGTCTTCACGGGGCGCAGGATCTCGTTGGGGATCGCCCCACCGTAGACACAATAGTTATACGTGTTGATTTCCCCGTAGTTTGCTGTGCCGGTTTCTTTCTCCACGAGGCTCCACTGGTAGGTCGTCCCCAGCCAGGGTGAAGGAAGGCTCGAGAGCACCTTGACCTGGACCGTGGATGGGCAGGGATAGTTCTCTTCCGGGATGTCGGCCCAAGGCCGCTGGACATAGAGCCGCGGGTGGTAAAGATCTTGGTCACTTGTATTCTGTGCGTAAGGAGAGCTCGAGTCATGCCCGTAGTGTTTCCAGCGACAAGACATCATCTCCTTCCCCATCCAGGTGCTCGTGTACGGGCCGGGAGAGTCCGTGTAGTAGCCCGGATTCCAGAACTCCGCCTCCACCTTCGGATTCGAGTACCACGGATCGGGAAACGATTGAGCGATGCCCCACTCCAGCTCCTCCAGCGGGCACTCGATCTTGTCCGCAATCGGGTTGACACCGGCGGACAGCTGGTCTTGAGCCTGCGCGACGGCCGGCGTGACCAGCGCTGCAACCAGCAGGGAAACAACCGCCGTTCTCTTCATGACTCCCTCCAAGAGTGGCCGAGGCTCGATCGAGCAGCTCTCGCGTTGACCACGCCGTCGTTGTTGTAATCCCCGGTGGTAGTCGAGTCTGGCGTCGATGGTTCTCCCGCTTGTCGAGGGATCTCCCCCGGCTGCGCCGGTCTCCCAATGCTCATGGTTTGCCTCAGGGGTTGTAGGTGAAGCCGTTGTTGGACTTGTTCGACTCCTGCACGACATAGGGGTCATTGACCCGCAGCATGACCTGGTAGCTGCGCACCTGGCCAGCCAGGAGGCCCGGGAAGAGCACCTTGATCTTCTCCGTCTCCCCCGGCGCAAGCGCCGGCACCGCGGTGCTGAAGGTGTGCGGGGTGCCTTCGATGATGACCTTGGTCTTGAGCTGGGTCTGCTGCGCGCCGGCCGCGCCGATGTTGCGAACGTGCGCGGTGCCGCCGCTCGCTCCCTGCATCACGAAGTCGTCGATGACCAGATCGGGCAGGGACAGGGTCAGGCCGCCGACCGCCACGCCCACGGTCTTGGGCTTGCATTGGACCGAATAGCATGCGTCGTTCGACTTCTTGACCCCCTCCGCCGGACTCGTGATCTCGAGCCGCACACAGCCGCTGTGCGACCCGGGCTTGGACGGGGCGGCCAGCTGCGGTCCCATGCCGCCCGCCGCCGGTGCCGGCGCCGCCTCGTCCATCCCCTCCTGCGCACCGCCGACCTCGAGGTCGAATTGCACGGGCATGGGGAGGCCCCCCTTCTGGAAGGTGAGCTGGTTGACCGGGCCCAGGGCGCCGCTGTTCCACACCCGGTAGCTCACCGTGCCGGGACCGGTGGTCTCGAGGACGCCGTTGATCGTCACCTTGGCCGGGCACTCGGCGGTCTGCTTCTTGGGCACCGCCTGGAGCACCGCCTTGTTCACCGCGAAGGCGATGGCGAGGTCCTGAGGTCCGGGAGGGACGGGTGGCTTGGGAGGGCCTTTGATGTCTCCTGGCCCAATGACCCGCGCCGCCTTGCAGCGGACCGGGTTCTCGAGATCGGTCCAGGGGGTCTTCCCCCACTCATCCGACTCAGCGCCGCCCCAATTCGGCTGGCAGATGATACCGAAGCGGGCCTGGAAGAGTTCGGGGCCAGGATATATGACGTGCTCCTGGCTCAGGACCTCTCCCTTCGACTTGCCCTTGCCGAGCTCGCTCTGCAGGTACTGGTTGCAGGCGGCCACCACGCTGGCCTTCTCGGCGGCGGTGAGATCGAGGGTCTGGGGCAGCAGCAGTTGGTCCACATAGCTGTCGTCTTCCCAATCGAAGTGGGCCATCCACTCTTGACCGGTGGAGTTGCGCTTCAGGTCGAGAGACGTTCCCGTACCGTGGCTCCCCTGTTTGCACTGCCCGGACCCGGCGATGTCGTACATGATGCTCGACGGCGATGCCGACGTGTACCCCGTGGGACCGGCCTCCACTTCGAGCGGCGGGACGATGAAGCCCTGCTCCAGGGTCACCCAGTTGACATGCTCAAACGACTGCGTGCGTGTCACCGCCGTCAGCCCGGAGGGCGGCGGCCCAGGCAGCTGTCTCGGGGCTCCAGTCTTGCTGATCAGGGCGCCCTCGATGCCGGGAGTCTGGGCCCTCCGGACCTCGGCACGCGGGGGGGGACAGACCTGCGAGCGCTGCAGATGGCCCGCTTTGGCGAACGCTTCGGTGAGGGCGCTGGAGGTCTTCTCCTGGATGAGGCCGAGCTGCTTGTCCGCCTGCCGGAGCAGACTGTGCCCCTCGTCCTCGACGATCCCGCTCGTGGCAGTGTTCACCAGCTGGTCCCGGACCTTCTGGCGCAAGGCTGCGGCCTGGGCCTCGGTGGCGCAGAGCTTCGCCAACAAATCCCTCAGCTCCTTCTCCTCCTCGGGTGTCACCTCCCGTTCCGTGCCCTCGAAGCGGTTGAAGTTGTCAATCTTCCTCCTCATCTGGTTTAGGTCGGCCTGGACCTGGACCGCGAAGGCTCCCAGGTCCCGTCCCAGGTCGGCCAGCGCCGGGTAGGCCTCCATGCGGGCCGCGGTCTCCCGCACGCTCTGAACGGCAGGCAGGAGCAGGCCGATCAGGACGGCGATGATGGCGATGACCACGAGGAGCTCGATCAGCGTGAAGCCCGGGGGCTGGGACCCGCGGCGCTCCCCGCGCTCGGGTCGCAAGGGGGTCGAGTGCAACAAGCGCATAGTGCTCCTCCTCTTTGCCGGTGGCGGGACCGCCCGGGTGAGCCGACAGGTCATCCACTCCCCTCGAAGGCGCCGGTGGATATATCCACTTCTATTCTGGGGAACGGTCTTAGAGCGGGATGAGGGTGGACTTAAAGGCTTCTCGGCATCCTGTCCTGAGGGGGGATCATCCTGCCAATCGACGGACCTCGGGCCGGATTTACCCCGCCGTCGGGAGGGGCATGGGGGCGGGCTCGACGCCCAACTCCTCCATGCGGGCCACGTAGAATCCGTAGGACCGGCGGGCCTCGCCGTGGCGGCCGGCGGCGCTCAGCGCCGAGACGAGCCCGAGGTGGGCCTCCTCATCGTGCGGGTCGCGCTGAAGGACGCGCAGCAGATACCGGACCACCGCGTCGTGATCGTCCATCTGCCGGGAGATCCGGGCCAGGGCGTGGGCCACGGAGACGTAGAGCGCCCGCGCCTCCTCGCGCAACCCCGTCGTCCACTCCTCGTAAAGATCCTCTTCCAGGAAATCGCCCGCGTATTTGGCCTCGGCCGCATCCAGCACTTCCCTCGCGTCCCAGTCGCGACCCTGTTCGAGCAGCGCCATCCCCGCGGACGCCTGGGCGAGAAAGACCTCGACATCGACATGCAGCTTGTCCAGCTCGAGCCACACGGCCGTGGGATCGCCACCGATGAAATGGTCCGAAGGACCCTCTCGCTCGGGATCCAGGACGGTGCGCGCCCTCGCCAGGGCGACGGACAATCGATTGGCCAGGGGCCCCGGATCCTCGTCGGGCCAGAGAGCCTCCATGAGGAGCTCGCGAGGGGTCGGCCGGCCTCGACGGGCGAGCAGGATCTTCAGCAGATCCCGGGCTTTCTTCGACTGCCACTCCGAAGGCGGCACGGGTTGGCCGTCCCGAAGCAGCAGGAAACCCCCCAGCGTGCGCACCTCGACGGGAGGACGCTGTCCCTGAGGCATGGCGCACAGGATTCCGGCTGCCCCGGCCGCTGCGGCGGCCCGCACACCCATGGTCTGGAGACGTCGCTCGGCCCGAACGGCCAAGGACGGAGCTTCGGGGGCGGAGGAGAAACGGGCCCACGCCAGCTCCGCCCGCGCTTCCCCCAGCGGATTTCCGATCTCCCGCCAAAGGGCGATCGCCTCCTCGAGTAGCGCGCCGGCGTGGGCCGGATCGGTCGACGACAGGGCCTGGAGCTCCAACGATTCGGCAAGGCCCGGTCGGAGGGACCTCTGGCGGGCCTCCTCGGTGGCTTCGCGTCCCAATTCGGCCGCCTGATCTCGCCTGCCCTGCGCGAGTGCCACCCAGCCCGCTGTCACGAGGGCCGTCACCAGACCGCCCCACGAGCGACCGGCGGCCACGGCACGATCGGCCAGCAGTCGGGCCCGCTCTGGCTCTTCGATGGCCAGTATCCTGGCCAGCTCGACTCGAGCCCCGATCAGTCCCTGGACATCGGTGGAGCGTTCGGCCAGCTCGAGCGCCTTCTCACAAACCGAGCGCGCCAGAGAGAGGTCGCCCCGCTCGCGATAAATCGCTCCGAGCTTTCGGAGCGGCCAGCAGGCATGGCTCGACCTCTGACGATTGAAGATATCCTTCGAACGGTCGAGATCGGCGATCGCCTCCTCAAGTCGGCCCAGATGGTATCGCGTCCACCCGCGGTTGTTGAGCGCCAGCGCCAACCGCTCGGCATACCCGGCCAGCTCAGCCTCCCGTATCGCGATCTCGAGCTCTGCCAGCGCTTCCTCGTACTGACCTTCGTCGTCGAGATGGCTCGCCCGGTTGGTGCGGATCCGGACGCTCAGAAGGACGTCCCCCGCGCGTCTTGCCCAGTCCAGGGCGTGCTGGTAGTGCTCCTCGGAGGCGCTCGGCTCCCTGCCCGAGGTGAGCAGCATGATGGCCGCGTGCGCGGCCGCGTGCGCCTGCGGATCGCCGGAGGCTTCGGCCGCGGCCAGAGAGCGCGCGCTCAGGGGCCGCGACGCCTCGAGGTCGCCGGTCATGACCAGCGCCGATGCTGTCGCCGCCAGCAGCCAGGCCTCCTCTCGCAAACGGCTGCCGTCGATCCGCCCCCGCGCGTAGATGCGAAGCGCCTGTTCGTGCTCGCCGCGAGTGTGGTGCATCTGGCCGATCCGCCAGGCCAGACCGGGGGGCAGCTGCTCCAATCCCTCGGCGGCTCGCCGGAAGCACTCCTCGGCACGGGCGGCCTCGCCGTGAACGGTGTACGCTTCGCCGAAGAGCTCTTCCAGCTGTGCATCCCGCAATTCCGCGGGGACGAGGTCGGCCAACCGCAGCAGCTCGTCGACCGCCCCGTGGGAGAGGATCTCTTCGCCTCTTTCCCGCAGCAGCCGATCGATGGCGCCCGGGTTTGAGGCCCCGGCCAGGGCCCGCAGGGCTTCCCGGAAATGCCCCCGGCGTTCGAACCACTCCGCAGCGACCCGGTGCAGGTCGCGGCTTTCCCCGGCGTCCAGTGGCCAGTTCCGGGCGACGAATTCGCGCACGAGCGCGTGCGTGGAGAACCATTCCCCATCCTGGCCCGCTTCGGGCTGTATGAATAGCCCACGCCTGACCAGGTCCGCCAGCGTCACCTCCGCATGATCGACTCCGAGGGTCTCGCAGAGCCCAGCCGTGAAGCGATCCAAGGGCACCGTCCGCCTGAGAAGGTCCTGCACGTCGGCGGACTCGTTCGCGAACACCTCTTCGGCCAGATACGCGAACAGCGGGCCGCCCGGACGCCGGAGCTTCTTGAGCGTATCGGGGCCGCGCTCGGATCCGGTCCCCCGAAACGCCTCGATGGCCAGTCGCACTGCCGCCGGCCAGCCGCCCGTCATCTCATGGAGGGGTAGGGCCCAATCCGAAACGTCCTCCTCGAGAGCGGCCCGAAGAACCTGCTCCACTTCCTCCGTCGAGAAGGCGAGCATGCCGGGCTCGATCGACAGCACTTCGCCCCGGCCACGCAGGCGTTCGATCGGGAACGGGATCTGGGTCCGGGAAGCGAGAACGAGATGGAAGGTCGACGGGGCGTGACGACAGAGTCCCTCCACGAGCCGGGACGACGAGCCGTCGTCCTGCAGGATGTGCACGTCGTCGAGAACGAGGGGGAGATCGCGGTCGAGACCCGTCTCGAGGGCCTCGCTCAGGTGAGCGGCGATGGCTTCGATCCGCGTGCGTTCCTCGGGCTGGATTTGGCTCCGCGGGTCGAAGGCGTCGGCCAGATCCGCGGGGAGGTCCGGCACCCGTCTTCGGAGAGCCGCAACCAGGCCCCGCGCGAACGTGCCGAGGTCGGAGTCCCGCTCATCGAGCGTGTACCAGGCACCTTCTCCTTCGGAGCTCCAGCGGGCAAGAACGGTGGACTTCCCGAAGCCGGCTCCCGCCACGACCGTGGTGAGACGCCGTTCCAGCGCCTCGTCGAGACGCTCTTCCAGGGATGGCCGGGGGATGGACCACGCGGGCAGAACCGGGGGCACGATCTTCGTGGCACGTGTCATCGTCGCGCACTGCCGCGAGCGCGGGAAGGGGGCAGGTCCGATCCGGGAGTCACCGCTGGCTACCGCCGAGATAGTAGCACGCGGTCGATCCGGCGGCGATCGGGCTGTCGCGTGGCATGGGCTGTGCTCGGCGGGAGCCCGGGCCCGATCTGTGCGTCGAGATCGTCTCACCTTCGAATTCTTCAGCCGAAGGCTCGGCTTTTCCTGTTGCACGAGCTGCAGCCGGGGCCGTGCAGCCGGGGGGAACCCTCCCAGGGGCCGGGTCGCAACTAGCGTGTGTTGAGCCGGCGACGGGGCGACCACCGGGGCCCCCCAAAAACGAGCCGCCCGACATTTCTGCCGGGCGGCTTTCGACGCGCTGCACGAGACAGCAAAACAAAGTGAAGGCCGGACGAGTGTTGGCGCCTGTTTCCTCCTCCGAAGACATGACCGACACCGGCTCGCGAACGGCCCGGACCCGAAGGTCCACTGCCGAACGCCTCCTCTCGTGGGGTTCGCCTCCCTTTCAGAGGTCATCCCGGCGCGCGGTAGCGCGGTCATTGGTTCCGCGCTCCCCCTTCGTCGTCGGCTTGCGCCCCGACCCTGGGGTCTTCCCGACCGCCGGCGGGTGCGATCGTTCGAAAACGGTCGCTCCGCCTCTCCTAGGGTTGGTCCCCCTTCAGAGTATGACCGGGTCAGCTGCCGGAGCCCTGTCGGGCAGCGACGCCTCCCGTGGAGTCTCTTGCCCCTACAGCGCATCCGGACACGGGAGCCCACTAATCCGGGATTTGCCTCGTCCCGGTTCTGGTGCGGCTACAGGGTTTCGCACCCTCCTGCCGCCTTGCTTCTCCCGCGTCCCTCCGACCGGTTAGGGTCGGTAACGCTCATGGGGTTCCCCCTTCGAAGCTTTCCCCTCCCGCGGAGCCTTGGGCGCCTTTCGGCGTCCGTTGCCCTCCTGCCGTTGGCCGTCCGGACGGTCGGCGTGGCACCAGGTGCCACATCCAAGTCCAGAACAGCCCCGGCTTCAGGGCTTTGCTCCCCGCGGGAATCCGTGGCGGAAAAACGGGGGTTAGCCGCCCCTCCGCTCGCTGCTCCCCTGGGGTTTTCCGCGCTCTAGGGCATGACCACCGTTGCGTTGCCGACGGCTTCCCGTCGGCTCCCCCCTCAGGCTTCGCGAGAAGCGCCATGTGGCGCCTCCGCCGGCCTCCCGGGGTCTCGATCCGCAACGGGGCGCAGCGACCCAAAGGTTGCCGCAACCCTTTTGCGCTTTCCGCACCTCGTCTCACCTCCGCGCGCTTTGGGCAGCGTCGCTCCGAGCTTACGCCAACGGATCCGGTGACATCGCTGTTCCGGGGACCCGTTCGAAGAGCGTCCACGAACCCTCCCGGAGGGCACGCGGAGTGAGTTGCGGTGCCAGGTACCAGGTCATCGTCCGACCTTCGAGGGCAGTATACGAGGCCCGCGTTCGACGTGTCAAACCGTTGCAGGGAAAAGAGTTACATGACTCGCTGGAAAGCTGCGCAACTGCTTTCGATGGTACGCCTTATCAGCGTCAGCTGAACCTCTATGGGACGCGACCGCGGCCAAACGACTGCCCGCGCGACGGTTGGAAGCATGCCGACAGCGGCTCCACTCGTCGTCCACATAATGGCCGCCCGTTCTCCACGGTTTTTCCACCGGTTATCCACAAACGTCGCTCTCATCGCGGCAGAACCCGTCCGGCCGGCCCCATCAGAGCAGGTTGGCCGCGTACTCGGCGAGCTTCGAGCGCTCGCCCTTCACGAGCTGCACATGGGCGGCGAGCGGGATGTCGGCGAAGTGGTGGACGACGTGGTTGAAGCCGTTCGAGGACGAATCGATGTAGGGCGTGTCGATCTGCCACGGGTCGCCCGTCAGGACGAGCTTGGTCCTCTCCCCGACACGGGTCAGGATCGTCTTGACCTCGAGCGGCGTCAGGTTCTGGGCCTCGTCGACGAGCATGAACCGCTGGGGGATCGAGCGGCCACGGATGTGGGTCAGGGGCTCCACGGCCAGGATCCCGCGCCGCACTAGGTCCTCGACCGTCCGGCCGGCGCGGCTGCCCCGGCCGCCGTCGCTCTCCAAGAGCAGCGCCAGGTTGTCGTAGATGGGCTGCATCCACGGGTTCAGCTTCTCCTCGACCGACCCCGGCAGGTAGCCGATGTCCTTGCCCATCGGGAATGTCGGACGGGAAACCAGGAGGTGGTTGTACACCCCGTCGACCATGACCTGCTGGAGTCCTGCTGCGAGCGCGAGGAGCGTCTTGCCGGTGCCGGCCTTGCCCATGATCGTCACCAGGACCAGCGAGGGGTCTAGCAGAGCGTCCAGCGCGAAGTATTGCTCCTTGTTGCGCGGGCGGATCCCCTGCACCCCGCTCCCCCCTTCCACCAGCGCGCGGAGCCGCCCGGCCAGGCTGTCGATCCTGGCGAGCGCGGTATTGCCGGTCTCGGAGGGATCCCGCAGAAGCGCGTACTGGTTGGGATGGTAGTCGCCCTGGGGGAGCGGGAGCGCGCCCTCCTTGCGGAACCGTTCGAGGTCCTGGGCGGTCACCTCGATCTCGGTCTGACCCGTGTAGAGGCCTTCCAGGCTCACCCGGTCGCTTTCGTAGTCCTCGGCCCGCAGCCCGAGGGCGTCGGCGCGGATCCGCAGGTTGACGTCCTTCGTGACCACGACCAGCGGAGTCTCCGGCTCCTCGTCACGAAGGCGGCGGGCGATCCGCAGGATGGCGGTGTCCACGAAACCGTTGGTGCCGCTCGCGGATCTCTCGGGCTCGTCCGGATCGAAGACCACCCGCAGGGTGCCACCGGTCGAGAGGGGCACTCCCTCGGCCAGCCGGCCGCTCC
>DASRVA010000118.1:0-13513 GCA_035687745.1 Gemmatimonadota bacterium | reverse complement strand
TGGCCAGGCCTTCGGCGGCCGCGGCGTTGTCGGCGAGCGGGAAGTGGGCGTCACGGAGCGCCCCCTCGCCGTCGTCCGCGGCCCGGTCCAGGAAGGCGCCCCGCGCGGCATCGAAGAAGCGGTTCTCGAGGACGCCCGCGAGCGTCCTCGCGCGCTCCAGCCGGGCCGGGTCTCCGGTCGCCTGGTAGGCGGCGAGCTCCGCCTTCAGCCACCACGCGTGATCGGTCAGCAGGAGCGGGCCCTCGAGGTCGGCCAGATAGGGCTCCCCCGCCTCTCCGGTCGCGGGACGCGCCACGTGCCGCATCGCCCCCTCCGGCGTCACGAGGAGGCCGGTCAGGCGGTCCACCGTCTCGAGGGCCCAGGCCCCGAGATCGGGCAGGTCGAGCGCCGCGGCCGCCTCGAACGCGGCCACCGCCAGCATCCCGTTCCAGCTCGTGTACAGCCGGCGGTCGATGTAGGGCGTCGGCAGGGCGGCCCGCGCCTCCACCGCGAGCCCGTAGTACTCGGCCTCGCCGTCGGCGTCCTGGCTCCCGAACGCGCCGCCCGCGGGGTCGCTCAAGGTCTCCCGGACGAAGCCGAAGATCCCGCGCACCGTGTCGGCATGGATCTCGTCCCCGAGCAGCCGCCAGCCGTCCAGGTAGGCCATCGCGAGACGCGCGTTGTCCTCGGCCATCTTCTCGAAATGGGGCTCGGTCCAGTCGCGGGTCGTCGAGTAGCGGAAGAAACCGCCCGCGGCGTGATCGTAGAGCCCGAACATCCGGCCCCGGTCGCGACCCGCCATCCGCATGGCGGCGAGCGTCGTCCGCGCGGCCTCGAGCGGCGCCTCGGCGCCGGAGCCCGCGTGGGCGTGGAGCAGGAGCCGGACCGCCTCCGGGTGCGGGAACTTGGGCTGCGTGCCGAATCCGCCGTAGCGCCAGTCGTAGGCGTCCAGCGCCGCCTCCACGACGCGGGCGATGGCGGGGGCGTCGAACTCCCCCCGCGCCGCCTCCCGGGCGGCCTGGCCGCGCCGCTCGGAGATCCGGCGCACCTCGGCGTCGAGCTGGTCGCGGCTCCCCGTCCAGGCGCGGTGGATCCGCTCGAGGATCTCGCGGAAGGCCTCGGCGGGGAAGTAGGTGCCGCCCGTGATCAACGCGCCGTCGGGCGTCAGGAACGCGGTCGTCGGCCATCCCCCCAGGTTGTACCGGTCGTTCACGTCCGGCCGCTCGTCGTTATCGACCCGGACCGGGACGAACCACTCGTTCATCCGCCGCGCGACTTCGGGATCGGCGTCGGTCGTCTCGTCCATGACGTGGCACCAGTGGCACCAGACCGCGCTGATCCGGAGCAGGATCGGCCGGTCCTCGGCGCGGGCGCGGGCGAAGGCGGCCGGCCCCCACTCCATCCAGCGGACGGGGGAGGCGGCGGCATGGGGATCGAGGGGCATCGGGGCCGAACATACCTCGGCCGCCGCCGGCCCGCCGACCACGCCCCGCGCCGGACCGCCCACATTGTACGGCGCCACAGGGCCCGGTATAATCGCGGACGCATGAACGATCGGGTGACCAGGAAGAAGCCGGCGGCGACCAAGGCCGCGCCGGGTCCCGACCGGGAGCCTCCGGTTCCCGTAGGGGAGGATCTCGAGGCGAGTCCGTTCGCCGCGGTGAACCACTACTTCGACCTGGGGGCGACGGCCGCCGGGATCCCGGACGACTACCGGCTCCTCATGAAGACTCCCTACCGGGAGCTGCGGGTCGAAGTGCCGGTCCGGATGGACGACGGGCGCCTCGAGGTCTTCATCGGCTACCGCATCCAGCACAACGGCGCCCGCGGCCCCTACAAGGGCGGGATCCGCTTCCACCCGTCCGCCGACCTCGACGAGATCCGCGCGCTGGCCTCGATCATGACCTGGAAGACCGCGGTCGTGGACATCCCGTTCGGCGGCGCCAAGGGCGGGATCCAGGTCGATCCGCGGGGGATGAGCGAGCGCGAGATCCGCGAGATGACCCGCCGCTACACCCAGCACATCTCGTACATCCTCGGGATCAACCGCGACATCCCCGCCCCCGACATGAACACCAACGCCCAGATCATGGCGTGGATGATGGACGCCTACGGGCAGAAGCACGGCTATACGCCGGGGATCGTGACCGGGAAGCCGATCCCGCTGGGCGGCTCGCCGGGGCGCGTGCAGGCGACGGCGCAGGGGATGGCGTACGTGCTGGAGGCCGCCCAGACCGATCTCGACTTCCGGCTCGAAGGGTCACGGATCGCCATCCAGGGGTTCGGCAACGTGGGGAGCTGGGCGGCGCGCATCCTGTCCCGGATGGGGGCGACGATCGTCGCCATCTCCGACATCGAGGGCGGGATCTATGACGGCCACGGGCTCGACATCCCGCAGCTCCTCCACCACGTCGAGAAGACGGGATCGGTCAGGGAGTTTGCCGACGCCGACGAGATGACCCAGGAGGAGCTCCTGGCGTGCCCGTGCGACATCCTGATCCCGGCCGCGATCGGCGGCGTGATCAACGGCCCGGTGGCGGAGAGGGTCCAGGCGCCGCTGGTCGTCGAGGCCGCCAACCATCCGGTGACACCGGCCGGCGACGCGGTGCTCGCCCAGCGCGGCGTCACGGTCCTGCCGGACATCATCATGAACGCCGGCGGGGTGATCGTCTCCTACTTCGAATGGGTCCAGAACATCCAGGAGTTCCGCTGGTCGCTCGACAAGGTGAACAGGGAGCTCAAGCGGTTCATCACGACCGCCTGGCAGGACATCCACACGGCGAGCCTCCAGGAACGCCTCAACCCTCGTATCGCGGGCTACATGATCGGGATCTCGCGGGTAATGGAAGCGACCCGCCTCAGAGGGTACGTGTAGGGCTCAGTCGCACTGAGACCGACGGGCTTCCCCCTCGCCCGGCTTGTCCGCCTCGTCCGCATCCTCCCCCGCGCACCGCTCCTCACGCCACACCCGGTCCTTCCGATCCTCCGGAACGAACCCGCCCCACGGGATCGGGACGGTGATGCCGCCGCCCTCGGCCAGGCCGATCGAGGGCTCGCGGGGAACGCCGGCCCCCGGCAGGTCGGCCAGCCGCGAGGCCAAGAGCGACTCCGCCCGCTGGATCTCCACCCGCCGCGCGTCGACCGGCGCCTGGCGGCGTCCGATCCCGCCCGGCGTACCCTCGAGCGGGGCGAGGGGGGCGAGGAGGGTGGTCGGTGGGATCGTGCGGATCGCCGGAGCGTCGGCCGAGGGTCTGGGCCGCGCGATCGGCGTCTCCGGATCCTCGACCACCGGCGCGAACCTCCGCGGCGGCTCCGTCGCGGGCTCTTCCGCTTGCCCGGCCGGGGGTTCCGGGACCGCGTCCGCTTGGGGCCTGGCAGGGACGACCGGCTCGAATACCACGGTGACCTGGCCGGCACGCGGCGCGGGTCGAGGAACGGGCAGGCGCAACGTCCACAGTAGAAGCAGATGGACGGCGCCCGCCAGGACGAGGGCGACCGCGAGCCGCGGGCGGCCGGAGGGTCGCGGGGGTCGGACGCGGGACGGGGTTCGGGTGGCCGCGGTCTCGCTCTGGCGCCCCCGGGGCCGGCGCTCGATCCGATCCGGCGTCTCGGTCGCGTTGGGGATGGGCATCGCTACCCGAGTCTAACCCCCGGGGCGGCGAAACGTTCGGACGGATATATTGCGAGCCCTCGATGGCCCACGAGCACCCGCCCGAGCCCCTGCCCTTCGAAGCGGACGCCCTGGACGGCATCAGCCGCCAGCTCACCGAGTGGCACCACGACACCCATTACCAGTCCTACGTGAAGGGGAGGAACGCGGTCGAGAAGCGTCTCGAGGAGATGCGCGAGAAGGGGGACTTCGCCGACGTGCGCGCGGCCAAGCTCAATGAGAGCCACAACGCGAGCGGAAAGATCCTGCACGAGATCTACTACGCCGTACTCGGCGGCGACGGCGAGCTCGACGAGGACCTCCCTGTGCGCGCGAAGATCGTGGAGGACTTCGGCTCCTACGAGACCTGGATGGAGGAGTTCAAGGCGGTGGCCATGAGCGCGCGCGGCTGGGCCGTCCTCGCGTACGACGCCTCGGACGGTCGCCTGCACGTCTTCCTCGTGGACGGCCACGACCAGGGCGCCGTATGGGGGGCCCAGCCGATCCTGCCCCTCGACGTCTGGGAGCACGCCTACTACTACGACCAGGGCCCGAACCGGGCGGCCTACGTCGAGACTTTCCTGAAGAACCTGAACTGGAAGGCCGTGGACGAGTACTACCGGCGGGCCGCCGGGCTCTGAGGCCCGGCCCGTGCCGGACGTCCTGATCGTCGCCGGCGAGCCGTCGGGCGACGCGCTGGCCGGCGAGCTCGTGCGGGCCGCCGGGGAGATGCGTCCGGACGTCCACTTCTTCGGCGCCACGGGGCCGGACCTCGAGTCGGCCGGCGCCGAGCGGGTCCTGCCGACCTCGACGCTTTCGGCGATGGGGCTCACCGAGGTAGTCGGGAAGCTTCCGGCGGCGCTGAAGGCGCTCTCCACGCTCGAGCGGGCGGCGGTCGAGCGCCCGGCGGCGGGGGCCCTCCTCGTCGACTCGCCGGACTTCAACCTCCGCCTCGCGCGCCGACTCGCCCGCCGCGGCGTCCCCGTCGTCCAGTACGTCGCCCCGACCGTCTGGGCGTGGCGGCGGGGGCGGATCCGCGCCGTTCGGCGCTACGTCCGTCGCCTTCTCGTCACGCTGCCGTTCGAGGCCGAGGCGTACCGGGAAGCCGGGGTGGACGCCGTCTACGTGGGGCATCCCGCTGCCGACCGGATCCCCCGACCGCTGCCGCCCCGGTCCGAGGTCGCCGAGCGGGCGGGACTTCCCGCGAGCCGGCGGTGGGTCGCGCTCCTGCCGGGCAGCCGCGCCGCCGAGCTCGAGCGGCTCGGCGGTCCGCTCGCCGCCGCCGCGGCGCGGATCGACGCATGCGTCCCGGACGCGGCCTTCCTGGCCCCCGTGGCTCCCGGCGTGGATCCCGGGCGGGTGGCGGAGGCCCTGAGCGGGGGGTCGCCGGTCGCCCTCGTTCAGCACAACCGGCACGAGGTTCTGGCCCACTGTGTGGCCGCCATCGCGGCTTCCGGAACCGCCTCCCTCGAGCTGGCCCTCCTCGGCGTACCGCACGTCGTCGCCTACCGTGTCTCCGCGGTCACCTGGGGCGCCGCCCGTCTTCTGGTCCGTGTCGACCACGTGGCGCTCCCCAACCTGATCGCGGGAAAGGCGATCGTGCCCGAGTTTCTGCAGGGAGCCGCCCGGGCCGCGGCCATCGCGGGCCCGGTCCTGACCTGGCTGTCGGACGAGGCCGCGCGCGCCGAGGTCGTTCGCGAACTGACCCTGGTCGGTGAAGCGATCGGCCCGCGCGGCGTGGCGGGCCGCGCGGCACGGGAGGCGCTCGACGCGCTGGGCCTCGCCCTCTAGAAGGCGCCGCGTTTGACACACCCCCACCATCGTCGCAACTTCGACGCGAGTCCCCACAGCCAGGAGGTCCCATGGCGCGCGCGGCGCTTGTGTCGACGCTGAACCGCATCTTCTGTGGCGTCGTCTTCCTGATTCACGGCACTCCCAAGATCTTCAATCTGGAGGGGGCCGCGAACTTCTTCGCCAACGTCGGCGTGCCGGCCTGGCTCTCGGTGCCGATCGCCGTGCTCGAGTTCTTCGGCGGGATCCTGCTGATCGCGGGATTCCTGACGCGGGTCCTGGCCGCTGCCTTCATCCTCGAGATGACCGGCGCCGCTTTGTTCGTGCACCGCACCGCGGGGTGGGACGTCTTCCAGGGAGGCTACGAGTACAACATCGCGCTGATCCTGCTGCTCCTGGGCGTGGCTCTGATCGGTCCGGGGCCGTTCTCGGTGGACCGGATGATCGGCTGGCGGCGGGATCGCGCCGAGCGGGTGGCGGAGCCCCTCGAGCCCCGTCCCGACCTCGAGCCGTGAGGCCCCCACGCTGAAGCCCTTCCTCTCTCCGGCGCCCGAGGTACGCCTCACCAGGGCGTTCGAGGCGCCGTTCGCGAACTTCCTCGCCACCGCGCGGACCTGCTACTCGCCGAAGGGGATCGTCCCCGACGTGGTGCTGGACGACCGCTGGGCGGGGCTCGCCCGGAGCCTCTACCAGGCCGGCCACCACACGACCCTCCAGCACGCCCAGTTCCAGTTCTCGCTGGCCAACGTGAGCCGGCACTTCATCTGGGCGTTCCTCCACAGCCATCCGTTCTACAACTCCGAGCAGGTGAGCCAGCGCTACGTGGAGGTGAAGCCGGGGCACGTGACGGTCCCGCCGCTGGAGGGTGAGGCCCTGGCGCGCTATCGGGCGGCGATCGAGCGGCAGATGGATGACTATGGACGGCTGATCGAGCTCCTCGTCCCCGTCACCACGGACGCCTACCACGAGCGGTTTCCGGGCCGGCGGTCGCATCCCGAGAAGTACGCGAAGGAGATCCGCAAGCGGGCCCAGGAGGTGGCGCGCTACGTCCTGCCGGTCGGCACCTTCGCCTACCTGTACCACACGGTGAGCGGCATCACGCTTCTGAGATACGCCCGGCTCTGCGAGCAGGTGGACGCTTCCACGGAGACCCGGATGGTGGTGCGGGCGATGATGGACGCGCTCCTCGAGCACGACCCCGACTACGCCACCATCCTGGAGGAGCCGCTTGCGCTCGAGGCGACCGCCGAGTACCGGCTGCTGAGTGGCGCGACCGGTGGGACTGGTGGGACCGGCGGGAACGGCGGGCAAGCCACGAACGGCCGCGAGACCTCCCGCGCGGCCGCCTTCCGCGACGACTTCGACCGCTCCCTGGAGGGGCGCGTCTCGCGCCTGGTCGACTGGGGTTCCAGGAACGAGGAGGTCCTGGCCGACGCCATCCGCGAGGTACTGGGCGAGCCCAGGGAGGCACTCTCCGACGACGAGGCGATCGACCTGGCCCTCGACCCGGCCCGGAACCCGCTGCTCGGCGAGGCGCTCAACCTCACCACGCACGGCAAGCTGACCCGGGCCCTCTTCCATCCCCACTACACGTTCCGGAAGAAGCTCTCCCACGCCGCCGATTCGCAGGACCAGCGGCACCGGATGACGCCGGGGTCGCGCCCCGCGCTGACCGCCCACCTTTCGGGCGACCCGGACTACGTCGTGCCGCGGCTCGTCCGCGCGGATCCGGCCGCCCTGCGGGCATACCGGGAGAGCATGGAGCGGACGTGGGAGGACATGATCGCCGTCCGCCGGGCCGGGGCGCCGGCCGAGTTCGCCGAGTATCTGCTGCCGAACGCGGTCTCGGTCCGGTTCACCGAGTCGGCCGACCTCCTCAACCTGTGGCACAAGCACGCCATGCGGCTCTGCTACAACGCCCAGGAAGAGATCTGGCAGGCGTCGGTCGAGGAGGCGGCCCAGATCCGAGAGGTGAATCCGCGGATCGGCCGGCATCTCCTGCCGCCCTGCTCGATCCGGCATCGCGCCGGCCAGCGCCCGGTCTGCCCGGAGGGGACCCGCTTCTGCGGCGAGCGGGTGTGGACGCTGGAACCCGAGGCCTGGTCGCGCCTGATCTGAACGCTCCCTTGCGGGCTCCGGGCGGCTGTCGCTATCCTCCGCGTACACGAGAAAGGAGGTGGTCCAATCATTCCAAGTATTGAACCGACCCGTGAGGTGGCTGAACGCTAGGCGAAACCGCCGGGCCGGCGCGTAGCCGGCCAGGGTTCTGGGCGGGAACGCCGCGCGGAATCCCCACAGCACACCGGCCCGGGAGCCGCGGTCTGGTCAACCGCACCGAAGGCTCCCGGGTTCTTCTTTGGACGCTCCTGCTCCGTCCCGCCCCGAACTCGAACCCCGCTCGATGACCACGGAGCCACCGACGTAGATTGTTGGCATGGTTCTGCTTGAACGAACCGGCTCGGGAAGCCGTCTGGTGGCGAGCCGCTCCACCCATGGCCGGCGCGGGTCCCCGATCGCGATGATCCGTCCATTCTCCTCCACCGCCGGGATCGCCGCCGTCTGCGGCGCTCTCGCGGCATCGTCCGTGCTGGCGCAGGAGCCCGCCGGGATGCGCCGGGTCTCGCTCGAGGAGGCGATCCGGCTGGCCCTCGAGCGAAGCCCCGCGTCCGTGTCGTCACAGAGCGCGATCCGGTTCGCGGAGGCGGACGTGCTCGAGTCGAGAGGCGCCTGGTTCCCGTCGCTGTTCGCGAGTTCGTCCTTCTCGAACTCCAGCAACGAGCGGTTCGACCAGAGCACCGGCCGGCTCGTGTCGGAGAGCTATACCGCCCAGCTCCAGGCCGGCTACGACCTGTTCACCGGCGGGCGCCGGTGGAACGAGCGCCGGCGCGCCAGCGCCGAGCTGAGAGCCGCGGTGGCCGACGACCGCGCCCAGCGCTTCGAGACGATCCTGACGACGACCGAGCTATTCTACGAGGCGGCGGCCACCGCCCAGATCGTCGAGGCGGCCTCGCAGCGACTGGAGCGGGCGCGGCGCCAGCTGGAGTTCGCCGAGACCCGGCTGCGAGTAGGGACCGCCACCCGCTCCGACGTCCTGCGGGCGGAGCTCGAGGTCGGAAACTCCGAGATCGCGCTGATCGACGCCGAGACCGCAGAGCGCTCCTCGCGGCTCGAGCTGGGGCGGCAGATCGGGTTCGAGGAAGGCGCCGAGCCGGCCGGGGACGCGCTCCCCGAGAGCGCACCCGAGCTGCCTCCCACAGAAAGCCTGGTGGCGTGGGCGACCGGCCGTGCGCCCGAGGTGGTCGCCGCGACCGCCGGCCTGGATGCCGCCCGCGCCACCCGCTGGGCGGCCATGGGGACCTATCTGCCGACCCTCCGCGCGACCGGGGGGTACGACTGGTTCGCGTTCGACTTCCCGCCTGACCAGCGGAGCTGGAGCCTGCGCGTGAGCGCCGCGTTCCCGCTGTTCGACAACTTCGGACGCGAGGCCGAGGTGGCGCGGGCGGCCGCCGCCCAGCGGCTGGCCGAGGCCGAGGCGCGGGACGCGACGATCGGGGTCCGGGTCGAGGTCGAGAACGCGACCCGCGAGGTCGAAGCGGCCGGGCGACGAGAGGACATCGCGCGGCGCGCGGTGGACCTGGCCCGCGAGGATCTGCGGGTGCAGGAGGAGCGGTACCGGATCGGCGGCGCCACGATCCTGGAACTCCAGACCTCCCAGGTCGCGCTCGCCGATGCCGAGATCGCCTGGGTCCGCGCGCGCCAGGGGCTGGGTGTGGCGGTGGCGCAGCTCGAATCGGTCCTGGGAGCGTCCCTCGAGGAGGTCCGTTGATGAAATGGATCGACCTGGCGGTCGTGACCGTTCTGGTGGGCGCCTGCGCGGACGAGGAGGCGGGCGGCCGCTCGGCGGGACCGGGCGCACCCGGCGCGGCCGAGGAGCGGATCGTCCCGGTCGAGACCGCGACCGTGGCGCTCTCCTCGCTGAGTCGCGACGTCACGGTGTCGGGCGTCGTCGAGCCGCTCCGCACGGTAGGCGTCAACAGCCAGCTTTCGAGCACGGTCCTCTTCGTCGGGGCCGAGGAGGGGGATCGGGTGGCGGCGGACCAGGTGCTCGCGCGCCTCGAGGCGGCCGAGCTCCATGCCGCGGTCGCCAGCGCCGAGGCCAACCATGAGGTGGCCGAGGCGGCCTGGGACCGCACTCGTCAGCTCTACGAGGAGCAGATCGTCACGCTGGCCGAATACGAGCGCGACCGTGCGGCCCTGGCGGCCGCCGAAGCGGTGCTGGACCAGCTCCGGACCCGCCTCGGCTACGCCACCATCCAGTCGCCCCTGACCGGCGTCGTGCTCGAGAAGAACGTCGAAGCGGGCGACCTGGTGGCCGCCCAGCAGCAGCTCTTCCGGGTGGCCGACATCTCCACGCTCGTGGTCCGGATCGGCGTCTCCGAGCTCGACGTCGTCCAGCTCTCGGAGGGTGACACGGTCGGCATGGTCCTGGACGCCTTTCCCGACCAGCCCGTCCGCGGGCGGATCCGGCGCGTCTTTCCGGCCGCCGACCCGCAGAGCCGGCTCGTGCCCGTCGAGGTCGCGCTCGAGCCGGGGAGCCCGGCGCGGCCGGGATTCCTGGCCCGCGTGGAGCTCCGGTTCGACGCCCGGCACGAGATCCCGGTGATCCCGGCGGCGGCGGTGGTCCGGGGGGCGAGCGGACAGGCGGTGTACGTGGTCCAGGACGGGCGCGCCCAGCGCCGCTCCGTCCAGGTCGGCCAGACGTACGAGGGGCGGGTCGAGGTGCAGGGCGGGCTCGCGCCGGGCGACGTGGTCGTCGTCAAGGGGAACGCCAGCCTCAGGGACGGGGCCCGCGTTCGCACGATGCCGGGCGCGGCGCAGGCCGCGGAGGCATCGCCTGCGGAGGCGTCGCCGTGAGCGCCCGAGCGCCAGGCCGCCACCGGGGTCTCCCGAGCTGGGCCATTCGTCATCCGATCGGAACGATCATGCTCTCGACGGTGGCGATCGTGCTCGGGACCTTCTTCCTGGGTCGTCTTTCGATCGACCTGTTGCCTCCGATTCAGTATCCGCAGATCCGGGCTTCCGTGACCAACCCGGGCGTGGCGCCCGAGGTCATGGAGGAGACGGTCGCCAAGCCGCTCGAGGCGGCGCTGGCCACCACCGAGGACCTGGAGCGGATCGAGAGCGATGTCCAGGAGGGCCGGGTCGGCCTCGACCTCCACTTCCGGTACGGCACCGACGTCGACTTCGCGCTCCAGGACGCTTCCAAGAACCTGGATCGCGCCCGCGCCTCCCTCCCCGAGGAGGCCGAGCCGCCCACGATCTTCAAGTTCGATCCCGCCCAGATCCCGGTCTACGAGGTCGGGTTCTCGTCCTCAACCCGCGACCTGATCGACCTCCGCGACTGGGTCGACAACCGGCTCCGCCCGCAGCTTCTGACGATCCAGGGCGTGGCTTCGGTCGACGTGTCGGGGGGCCTCGAGCGTGAGGTCCAGGTGATCCTGGACCAGGAGCGGCTCCGCTCCTATGGGCTGAGCGTCTCCCAGGTGATCGCCGAGCTCCGGGCCGGGAACCAGGACGTGGCGGCGGGGCGCGTCACCTCGACCGAGCGTGAAGTGGTGGGGAAGACCGCCGGCAAGTTCACCAGCGTGGATCAGATCCGGGCACTGCCCCTGACCGTCGAGGGCGGGCAGCGGATCCCTCTCTCCGAGATCGCCACCATCCGCGACACCAACCGCGAGCAGCGCCTGTGGGCGCGGCTGGACGGGGTCCCGGCGGTCAAGCTCTCGATCCGGAAGCAGCCGGACGCCAACACGGTCGCGGTCGCCGAGGGCGTGGCCGAGGAGCTGGAGGGCCTCGCCGCGAGCGGGTTCGTGCCCCGGGACATCCAGCTCGAGGTGATCGAGAACCAGGCCGACTTCATCGAGGATTCGATCGGCTCGGTCCGGAGCGCCGCGCTGGCCGGGGCGTTCCTCGCAATGCTCGTCGTACTCTTTTTCCTGGGCTCGCTCCGGAAGACGCTCGTGATCGGGACCGCGATCCCGCTCGCCATCCTGGCAACGTTCGTCATGATGGGGCTGGGCGGCCTGACCCTCAACGTCATGTCGCTGGGCGGGCTCGCGCTCGGAATCGGTCTCCTGATCGACAACTCGATCGTCATGCTCGAGAACATCTTCCGCCACCGCGAGGAGGGGAACGAGGATCCCGACGAAGCGGCCCATGAGGGAGCGGGCGAGGTCCAGAGCGCGGTCATCGCCTCGACCGCCACCAACCTGGCGGCTGTCGTCCCGTTCCTGATGATCAGCGGGCTGGCGGCGCTCATCTTCCGCGAGCTGATCCTCACGATCTCGTTCGCCATCCTGGCCTCGCTGGCGGTGGCACTCACGCTCGTGCCGACGCTTTCGGCGCTGGTGGCCAAGGTCCGGTTTTCGAGCGGGATCGCGAGGTCGCGTCCGCTCCGTGCGATCGACCGCGGCATGGGCCGGATGCGCGGGCTCTACCGGCAGTACGCGCCTCTGGCCATCCGCCGGCGCGGCCTCGTCCTGGGGGGCGCGGTGGCGGCGCTGGTCCTGGCGTTCCTGCTGATCCGCGGCCAGGGAAGCGAGTTCCTGCCTCAGGTGGACGACGGCAACGCGGGCGTCTTCCTGCGCCTTCCACCCGGCGCCTCGGCCGAAGAGACGAACCGGGTGGCGCTCGAGGTCGAGGAGATCGTGCGCGGGATGCCGCACGTCGAGCACATGTTCACGACCGCCGGGGGCTTCCTCTTCGGGGGCTCGACCTCGGAGCGGGCGGGCCGGGGATCGATGACGATCAGCCTGACGCGCGCGTCCGAGCGCGACATGTCGGCCGACGAGTGGGTGCAGGAGCTCGAAGCCCGGATCGAGGAGCGCGGCTTCCCGGGAGCCGGCGTCTTCGTCCGGCCGCCGCGGATCCGCGGGCTCAGGACCTCGACGTCCGGCGACCCCGTCGAGATCTCGATCCGGGGAGACGACCTCGCCGAGCTGCAGCGGCTCGGCCAGATGGTGATCGAGGCCATCGAGGACATCCCCGGTCTCGAGAACCTGGAGCCCTCCTCCGAGGAGGCGAGCCCGCAGGTGAACATCGAGCTGGACCGCGAGCGGGCCGCCTCGCTGGGGCTCGACGTGGCGGAGGTTGGTCAGACCCTGCGCACAGCGCTGGACGGTACGATCGCGACCCGCTACACGGAGGGGAACCGCGAGTACGACGTCCGGGTCATGCTGCCCCGCGAGCGGTTCACGAGTCCGGAGGACCTCCTCGCGGTGGCCCTCTTCCCGCCCATCTTCGCCGGCGGCACGCCGGTCTACCTGCGTGACGTGGCCACCGTGGAAACCGGGCTCGGGCCCACGAGCATTCTTCGGGAGGAGCAGAACCGGGCGCTCCGGATCGAAGGCGACGTTCTGACCGAAGTCGCCTCCGTCGGCGCGGTCGACGACGCGATCCAGGCCCGGCTCGGGGCCCTCGAGCTCCCGGACGGGTACGGAATCGTGATCGGCGGTGAGGCGGAGGCGATCCGCGAGAACAACCGCCAGCTCACGATCGTGGCGCTGCTGGCGGTGTTCCTGGTCTTCGTCGTGCTCGCGGTCCTCTACGAGAGTCTCGTCAACCCGTTCGTGATTCTATTGGCGATTCCGCTCTCCCTGGTCGGGGTCGGATTCCTAGTCTGGATCACCGGAACGCCTCTGAGCGCGCCCGTCCTCCTGGGCGTCATCCTGCTGGCCGGGATCGTCGTCAACAACGCCATTCTGCTGGTCGAGTACGCAGAGCAGTACCGCCACGCCAAGGATCTGTCGCTCGAGCAGGCGGTCGTCGAGGCGGGGGCCGTCCGCCTCCGGCCGATCCTCATGACGACATTGACCACCGTGTTCGGGATGCTGCCGCTGGCACTCGGGATCGGTGAGGGGTCGGAGCTCATGCAGCCCCTGGCGATCGCGGTGATCGGCGGGCTCTCGTTCTCGACCATCCTGACCTTGGTCGTAATCCCCGGGGCCTACGTGATGCTGAATCGGGGCGGTACGCGGCTTCGCGGCTGGCTGACCGGGCGGCGCGCCGTGACCGAGCTCGCGCCGGCGGCCGAGC
>DASRVA010000117.1:0-20223 GCA_035687745.1 Gemmatimonadota bacterium | reverse complement strand
CCGTGCGCGGTCGTCCTGTCGCGAATGCGGAGCGACTGGGCCACGGATACCGACATCGCCCCTTTCCTCGCCCAGGAAAAGCTGGTCGAGGATCACCTCAAGGACCGACTGGATCTGATCCGCGGAGCCCGGAGGGTGGAGGAGAAGCATGCGGTCGTTTGGTGCGTCAGCAACCTGGTCCCCCTCGCCCAGTTCGAACCCGGCGAGCTGGACGTCTTCTTCTACGAGAGGTTGTGCACGCAACCGGAGCCGGAGATCCGGAGAATCGTCCGGATCCTGAGCGAAGGAGCCTTCGAAGCGAGGGAAGCGAAGCTAGGAAAGGCGCTCCGACGGATCGACGTCCCCTCCGGAACCACCCTGAAGTCGAGCGCGGTCGTGACCGGCGAGGATCCGGTCGGGCGCTGGCGGAAGCATCTCTCGCGAGACCAGATCGCCAACGTCCTCGCCGTCGTCGAGGCCTTCGGGCTGAGCCATCTTTACGGCGACTCGGACCGGCCCCTGACCGATTACTGAGTGGGTGCCCCCGCGTTCTCGCCTCTCGTCCACCGCACGCGGAGCTGGGCGCGGAGGAACCCGGCAATGCCCTCCCGTCGCCCGAAGCGGGCGAACGGAGCCGTACGGCTACGAAGGATGGCCTCGATCCCGGCCGCCGGGCGCTCCAGGTCGAGCGGCGCCGACAGGACCGCACCGTAGCCCCCGATCCTCGCGATCTGGTCCGGTAGGGAGAGGGGGTCGCTCCCCGGCAGGACCTGAATCCCCCGCCCCTCCGCCACACGAAAGAGGCGCGGGCGCAGTCCGGGCCAGGGCCGGTTCCCGTTGTCGCCTACGAAGAGCTCTCCCGGTCGGACGGACTCCAGGATCCGCCCCACGATCTCGCCGCGGCGTCCCCACCACTTCCCGAAGCCCCAGGGCAGGACGGCGATAGCGCCAGCATCTCGCGCAGCTCCGATCGCCGCATCGATCGGAAGCCCGTCTTCGATCCGTGCCACGCTCGCCAGGCTCAGAACCTCGAGCCGCTCACGGGTCACGACCTGCCATCCTGCGATGAGCAGGAGCACGGTCCCCGACCGGTGCCGGGCGAGGAGCGATCCCGGCTCGCCGGTCCGTTCGAACACCCAGGCGCCCGAGGGATCTCCGGGCAGCGCGGCCAGGTCCTCGAAGCGCACGCAGCCCGCGGTTTCGGCGAGCAGCAAGATGCCCAGAACCGGGCGGTCCGACGCGCGGCTGAAGTTCGCGGCCGCGTGATCGAGAAAGCTCGTCAGCTCGAAGCAGCGGCGGAGATGGGCGTGGGCGTCGATCGCGATCGTGCGCGGCATCTCCCCCGACGCAGGGAGACCGCTCACGTCCTGACGGCGACCACGGAGAACTTGTAGGCGAATCGCCTGGCGATCGGTTCGGGGACGAGGTTGTAGAGCGGCCGAAAGATGAACCTGTAGAGCGCGGCCTTCACGCCGCTCCGGCGGACGGGTAGCGCCCGGTGATGCTCCCGCCAGGTCTCGACGATCTCGAAGCCGTCGAACATTCCGAGGATCTCTGCTTCGGTGTAGAACTGGTTCACCGGCGGATCCTCCTCCCGGTGCTCGATGTTCTCGCGTCCCCACCGGTGCAGCAGGTACATCCAGGACGGTCTGCGGTAGAAGTGGGAGATGATCGCCCGTCCTCCGGGCTTGAGCACGCGCCGCGCCTCACGGATGGCGAGCGCCGTGTCACCCGTCGCATGCAGGACGCCGTTCGCCCACACGGCGTCGAACGTGCCGCTCTCGAAGGGCAGGTCCAGCGCGTTAGCCGTCCGGACCTCGTCTGGCGTCACACCCTCCAGCTCGAAATGGCGGCGTGCCAGCGCGACGGCGTTGGGGGTGAGGTCGGTGGCGGTGACGCGGACGCCGCGCCTCAGGAACTCGAGGCTGTCGTATCCCATGCCGCACCCCACCTCGAGAAGACGCTTGCCCCGGAGCAGGGCCGCCTCATGCTCGATGCGCTCCATGATCCACGGGAACTTGTAGGGGTTCATCCAGGCCCGGATGTGATCGAAGAACTCCCGGCTGCCGACCTCGAGGCTGGGGTCGGTTACGTACTGTAACCCCAGCGTGCGGGCGTTCCAGTAGTCGTGAACCGATTCGACAACCGGGTTCTGTTCGGAAACCATGCGTATACCTCCGCGCCGTTCCGCGGCCAGGGGCTCAGTCATGCGCCGGATTCCGGGCGAGCCCCGGCGCACCTTCGCGGGCGGGGATCTCCGGGCGGAGATCTCTTATCCTCGCGGCCACGTCCGGCGGTGCCGCCGGATGGAGACCCCAGTCCGTGCGCCGGAGAAGCAGGTCGTCCAGACACATCACGGATTCCTCCTCCACGATGCGGCCCACGGTCAACCGGGCGGCCTCCGGGTCGGACCGCAGCACACCCTCGAACTCCTCCCAGAGTGGGACCCGGGAAGGCGGACGAGGCGCCGGACCGGGGGTGCTCGTCGACCCATAGATCCTCTCGAGGACCCGGTCCGCAACCTTCCGGGCGGTCGTAAACTTTACCCCGGAGACGCTGAAGAGGCCCGCCGGGCCGCCGGCGTCCCCATGGTTCCAGATCTCCTCGCGCAGGGCAAGCCGGCACGTGCCCGGCGACGCAGCAGGCAGAAGCCCCCAGAAGACGCGCAGCACGTCCGACTCGGCCAGCTCCAGCACGGGAAGAGCCGCGCTCAGGTCATCCAGAAAGCACCGGATCATTTCCCCCTCCGGGGGGCCCGCAGCGATGCCACCGGGTCGGGGAGCATGATACGTGCCAGCCAGCACCTTGCCCTTCCAGGGGGACAGAAAGTAGGTCCGGGAGCCGGGCTCCGGCGGCTCGACCGCCAGCGCCGCGCCGGCCAGCGGGGCCCGGTCGAGGAGAACGTTGAAGGCGAGCGATGGCCGGAACAACTCCTCGATGTCGCGGTCGAACCGCGCGGCCACCATTCGGGACCAGGGACCGGCACAGTTGACCACGACGTCCGCCCGGAATTCCAGACAGTCCCCGGTGGGCGCATCCAACCCTCTGACGCCCACCACCCTGCCACCCTGCTGCAGAAGGTCTGTCGCCTCGACGTAGTTCAGGAGCGTCGCTCCGCCCGCCGAGGCCCAGCGGGCCATCTCGATCAAGAGCCGCGGTGAATCCGGCATGGCGGCGTCGTACCACAGAGCCGCCCCGCGCAGCCCGTCCGCCTCCACCCCCGGAAACCACCTCGCCGTCTCCTCCGGATCCAGGACGCGCCCGACGGGCAGGATCCGGATGTCCGCGGAGAGGGCCTCGTTCACGCGCAGCGCCGCGCGCAGCACGCCGGGCCGGCGCAGCCCGCGTCCGTACAACGGCATCAGGCAGGCCAGCGGCTGGACGAGCTCGGGAAAGGTACTCAGGTACCACCTCCGCTCACGCACCGAATCGCGCGCGCCGCGCAGATCGAGCCGCTGCAGGTGGCGCAGGCCGCCGTGGAGAATTCGCAGGTTGTTCCAGGTGGTGCCGCTCCCGAAGTCGCCCCGCTCCAGGAGCACCGGCCTGAGCCCCCGGCGGGTCGCCTCGAGGGCCATGGCGACTCCGTAGATGCCGCCCCCGATCACGGCCAGGTCATGGGGGCCCTCGGCCGCCCGCAGGGGGTCGCGGTCGATCACACCAACCATCGTCGCCGCCACATCTCGAAGACCATGAGCGACCAGAGGAGATGGCTGTGGTTGGCCCGCCCCTCCAGGTGCTCGCGCTTCAACCGGTCGATCTCCCGGGGCTCGAACAGCCCCCCCGCTCCTGCGCGGGCCGGTGAGAGGAGATCCTCCATGAGGGGACGGAGGCCGTCCTTGAGCCAGTGCTTGAGCGGGATGCTGAAGCCCTCCTTGGGCCGATAGACGCACTCCGGGGGGACGTGACGCGCAGCCACCCGCTTGAGCAGGATCTTCGTCCGGCTTCCCCGGACCTTGAGCTCGGCGGGGACCTGGAACGCGAGCTCGACCAGCCGGTGGTCGAGGAGCGGCACCCGGGCCTCGAGGGAGCAGGCCATCGACATCCGGTCCACCTTCACCAGGCAATTATCGACCAGATAGCTGCGCAGATCCACGTACAACCAGCGGTCCACCTGCGGCCGATCGCCGGCCTCGCGGAAAAGCCGGCGGACGTGCTCCCCCACCGGCGTCCGGACCTGCGCGAGCGCCTCCGGGGTGAGGAGCCTCCGGCGCCCGTCCTCGTCCAGGAACAACCGCCAGCGGGTGTGCTCCAGATCCTCGGGCAGGCCGGCGCCTTCGAGGAAGCGCTTCGCCTTGTTCACGAGGCCCTTCTTGGCGGGCCTGGGCGGGATGCGGCCGGCCGCGCGCGTGACCAGGCCCTGCCCGAGGAGGCGCGGCACACGACCCCAGAGCGAGGCCGCCCGCTGGGCGGCGTACGTCTCGTATCCGCCGAAGAGCTCGTCGCCCCCGTCGCCCGACAGAGCCACCGTCACGTCCCGGCGCGCGAGCCGGGAGACGAGGTAGGTGGGAAAGATCGAAAAGTCGCCGATCGGGTCGTCCATGTATTCCATCAGCCGCGGGACCAGATCCCCCACATCCGCCTTCAGGACCTCCGCCGTGTGGTCGACGCCGAGATGACGCGCGACTCGGGTCGACCAGGGGATCTCGTCGTAGCTCGGATCGTCGAAGCCGATCGAGAAGGTCCGCGCCTCCCCCATCGCGGCCACGACCAGCGAGCTGTCGACCCCGCCCGAGAGAAACGCCCCCAGGGGCACGTCGCTCACGAGCTGCCCCCGAACGCTCTCCCGGATCCGGCTGTCCACCGCCTCCTCCCATGCCTCCGGCGCGATCGGGGATCCGCCCACGCGCGCCCTCCCGTCGGAGACCGGGACGTCCCACCATCGCGACTCGGAGGACCGTCCCGTCGTCAGGTCCAGCTCGATCAGGCTGGCCGCATCCAGCTTCCGAACGCCGTCGAGGAGCGTCCCCGGCGCCGGGACGTACTCCCAGGCCAGGAACTGCGCGAGACCGTCCACGTCGAGCCGGCGCTCGACGAGCCCCGACGCCAGCAGGGCCTTGATCTCGGAGCCGAAGACCAGGTGGCGGCCGGCAGAGGCGTAGAACAGGGGCTTGATCCCCAGCCGATCGCGAACCAGGACGAGCCGCTTCCGCCGAGCATCGTGGAGAGCGATCGCGAACATCCCGTCGAGGTGCTGGACGAACTCGGTACCGTGATCTTCCCACAGGTGGACGATCACCTCGCCGTCCGTCGCGGAGGCGAAGCGATGACCGGCCCCTTCCAGCCGGCGTCGAAGCTCGCGGAAGTTGTAGATCTCGCCGTTGAAGACGACGCGGACCGAACGGTCCTCGTTGAAGATGGGCTGCCTGCCGCCACGGACGTCGATCACCGACAGCCGACGGACGCCGAGCCCCACCGCGCCCTCGATGTCGAACCCCTCGTCATCGGGCCCGCGATGGGCGATCGTCCGACACATCTGCCGTAGCTGCTCGATCGTGGCGGGGCTGCCTCCGGGGAGCGCGGCGATCCCCGCGATCCCGCACATCAGGCCAGGGCCTCGAGCAGCTTCCGCATCTTCTCCCGGTACACCTGGCGGGACCAGTTCCGATGGTAGTGGTCCCGGGCCGCGGCGATCACCGCATCGCGCCTGCCATCGTCGTCCAGCGCGGCAAGGAGCCCTTCGGCCATCGAGGCCGGATCCGGCTCCACCAGAAAGCAGATCCGGTCGTCCAGGATCTGGGTGTGGGAGAGAACCCGCGTGGCCACCAGGGGGACGCCGCTCGCCACCTGCTCGTAGATCTTGAGCGGGGTGTTCGTGCCCTCGATCCGCGGCGACGTGAGCACGCTGGCCCTCGAGATGCACTCCTTGACTGTCGCGTGCGAAACCCGCCCCACGAACTGACAATGGCCGTCCAGGCCCAGCCGCCGGGCCGACTCCTGGTACTGCTCCACCTGCTCGGCCGTGCCCCCGATCACGACCAGGAAGGCTTCCGGCAGCATCGCCTGCACCCGGGCGAACGCCTGCAGCAGAAGGTCCAGCCCCTGGTAGGGTTCGAGGCTTCCCGCGTACATGACGATCGGTCGGTGGTCCGGCATTGGCGGGATGTCCACCTCCTCCACGTCTCCGGACGGCGGCCGCAGGTCATCGAAGAGCGAATTCTCGATGAGGAAGTGGCGGGCGGGATCGCTCATGCCGGAGGTCGCATGCGTGCCGAGCTCCGGGCAGACCGTGACGACCGCGTCGGCGGTCCGCAGGGACAGCCGCTCCATCAACCGGAAAGCGCCGATCAGGAGCCGCGACTCGGTGAACTGGAAGTTCCTTAGCTGCTCGGGCAGGCTGGAGTGCATCTCGTAGACCAGCTTGAACCGGAAGATCGGCTTGAGGAGCGCGCAGAAGAACACGCTCTCCTCGTGCGCCATCACGACCTCATAGCGCCCCTTCGCGAGAAGGCCGATCGCCCAGAGCCCCAGGAAGACATCGAGGAAGAGCTTCTTCAGGGAGGGGCCGGCCCGCACCGGACCGAGCCATTGGAACCGCGGGATGCGTACGATCCTCGCTCCGGAGAGGTCCACGTCCTCCCCCTCTCCGTAGGTCAGCAGGTCGGTTTCCACTCCCAGCTCCCTGATGACCATCGTCCGGTAATAGACGCTGAACGGTGTCCCGCGCGGCGTGAAGAAGGGCTCGGGGGCGATGACCAGGATCTTCACCGGGAGATCGCGCGCGTGCCGGCGCGCGGCCCGACACGCTCGCCGAGGCGCTCCGAGAGATCCCCGGGCGACTCGCCGCGGACGAACATCCGATACCACAGCTCGACGTTCAGGATCATCCAGAGCCTCGCGTGATGATCCGCCGCATCGACCACATGTTCGCCGACCATCGTGCGGATCGCCTCTCTCGCGAAGAGGCCATCCTCGACGAGGGCCGAACCGTTCGCCAGGCCGTTCAGGACCGGCAGCAGCGGCCCCTTCATCCAGTAGCCGAGCGGGAACATGAAGCCTTGCTTCGGTCGTCTCAGGACGGCCTCCGGCAAAAGCTCCCGGGCCACCTCGCGCAGCAGGTACTTCAGCCGCCGGCCCTTCAGCTTCAGCCCGGCCGGAAGCGTCGCCACGAACTCGGCGAGCCGGTGATCCAGGAACGGCGCCCGGGCCTCGATGCCATGCGCCATCGTCATGCGGTCGGTCAGCATGAGAGAGTGCCCGGGGAGGCGCGTCATCACGTCGGCGAAGAGCATTCGCTCCAGATCGGTCTCGGCCTCCGCCTGCTCGAAGGCCTCGACGATGGTACGGGTCGGGTCCCTCGGCCCCAGCCTGCGGGCCAGATCGGGCGTGTAGAGTCCCATGCGGCCGCGGTGGCCATGCCGAAAGAAGGTCGTGGCTTCGGCGTACCGTCTTCCGCCCTCGTGAAACGACAGCTCATGCAACCAGCGTGCCTTCTGGGGGAAGGTCTTGTAGCCGGCCGTGTCCGGCAGCGAGTACCAGAGCGGCCCCAGAAGGGCCCGGCGCACGGCGGCGGGAAGCCGGGCGTAGACGCCCGCCCACCGGAATCCGTAGTAGCGGTCGAAGCCGGCGAACGTCTCGTCCCCGCCATCCCCCGTGAGCACGACCTTGACGTGGCGCGCAGCCAGGGCGGCCGCGTGGTACATGCAGGCGGCGATCGGGTCGGAGGGCTCATCCAGGTGATGGATCATCTCGGGAAGCAGTCGAACCAGGTCCGGGGACACCACCTGCTCGTGGTGGTCGGTGCCGCAGTGCTGGGCCACTGCGCGCGCGAAGGGCAGCTCGTCGAAATCCTGCTCCGCGACCCCGATCGAAAACGTGCTCGGCACCCCGTCCCCGATCCGGGCCATCAGGGCGACGACAACGCTCGAATCCATTCCGCCCGAGAGGAAGGCCCCGACCGGAACGTCGGCCACCAGATGGCTCCGGACGGCGTCCTGGACCCGGGCCCGCACCTCGACCACGGCCTCACCCTCTCCCATCTCCACCACCGGCGCGTAGCGCAGGGTCCAATAGCGGCGGAGGGCGAGGCGCGCCGGCGTGATGCCGTCGCTGCGCCCGCTCTCCGAGGCGTCCAGCTCCAGAACATGAGCCGGCGGGAGCTTGTGGATCCCCTCGAACATCGTCGCCGGGTCCGGGACGAACCGCAGCGCGAGATAGTCGTCCATGGCCTCCAGGTCCGGGGCGAAATCGCGCTGATGACCGGCCAGCAGTGCCTTGATCTCGGAAGCGAACACGAGCCGCGCGCCATCGAAGGTGTAGAAGAGCGGCTTCTGGCCGAAGCGGTCGCGGGCCAGGAGCAGCCGCCGGCGTCGGACGTCCCATATGGCGAACGCGAACATGCCGCGCAGGGAGTCGACGAGCCGACTGCCCACGTCCTCGTACAGGTGCAGGATGACCTCGGTGTCGCTCCGGGTCCGGAAGACGTGCCCGCGGCGGGTCAGGTCGTCACGCAGCTCGCGGTAGTTGTAGACCTCGCCGTTGAAGACGATCCAGCAGCTCTCGTCCTCGTTGGGGATCGGCTGGTGGCCGCCCTCGAGATCGATGATCTGGAGCCGGCGGACGGCCAGGGCGGCTTCTCCCAGTACGACGCTCCCCGCGTCGTCCGGCCCCCGGTGCACGAGACGCCTGCTCATCCGCTCCAGGACGTCCGCGCTGGCGCCGGTCCGGCTCCACTCGCCGCAGATCCCGCACACGGGACGCTATCTCAGACCGCTGCGGGGTCGGGCAGCGGGACCCGCCAGGACACGGGGCTGGAAATCAACCGATGGGTCTCGGCGAGCCCGCTATGAAGGTCGTACCGGGGGCTCCAACCGAGGACCCGACGCGCCTTGGCGATGTCGAAGGCGGTGCTGTTGGTGTAGAACTTGATCGACCTTCGGGAGATCGGGGGCTCCTTACCGAGCGGCCGGAAGGCGAGCTCGCCCAGAAGGGCCGCCAGCCGGAGGACCGGTAGTGGAAGCGAGTGTGGAGGCGGGGAGCCGACCAGCACGGCGATTTCCTCGACCAGCGAGCGGACGGTGGTCGGGAGCTCGTCGCCGACGATGATCACCTCACCCACTGCCGCCGGGGCCTCGGCCGCTCGATCGAAGGCCTCCACCATGTCCCGAATGTATATGCAATGCCGTAGCGCATCACCGGCCTTGACGACCGGGAAACGACCTTTTCGGACCATGCGGAAGAGCTTCTCCGTTCTCGGGCACCCGGGCCCGTAGACCCAGGCCGGCCTGAGGATCACGGCCGGGAGGCCCCGTTCCCGAATCCCCGCCTTGACGACCGCCTCTCCGGCCAGCTTCGTCCGCTCGTAGGCCAGCTCGGGCCGACACGGAGAGTCCTCGTCGGCGGGCGGGTCCTGGACGCGGCCGAAAACGCCGACCGAGCTGCAGTGTACGAACCGACGGACGCCCGCCTCAAGGGCGGCGTCCGCCAGCGCCCGCACCCCTTCGACGTTCACGCGCCAGTGGTCGGCCTCGCTCGCCCGCGACCCGAGATGAGCTGCGGCCAGATGGAAGACCGTATCGATTCCGCTCAGCGTCCGCCGCGCCACCGCCGGGTCGATGAAGTCTCCCCGGACGATCTCGAACCGTCCATCCTGCTCGAGATGGGCCACCCGCGCCGGGTCCAGATCGAGGGCCACGACCCGACGGCCCCGGGAGTGCTGATCGGCGGCGAGATGGCTCCCGATGAAGCCGCCGGCCCCGGTAACGAGCACGCTATCCGGGGATCCGACCGGGCTCAACTTCGGTCCGGCCTGCGGGCGACGACCGAGACGGCATACCCCTTCAGGAAGAACAGCAGCCGATCGAGCCGCGAGATCGCCCACAACGCGGGATAGATGGCCGAGTAGATCCGGATCTGTCGATCGACGGCCCGGAGCTGCTCCTCGGTGGACGGCGCGATCGTCCCCGGCTTCGCCTGCCGTGCGCCGCGGGATAGGATCCGGACGTAGGCGAAGTTGATGCCCAGCTCGAGAAGCTCGGTGAAGAACCGGGAGTAGGTCCCGGCGCGCTCGGGCTCGAGCCCGACCTCCTGGAGCATCGCCTCGTGCTGTCGGACGTTGTAGCCGATGACGCGATGCCCGTACTGCTCCTTCGTCATCCCGAGCATGCCCTTCAGCACCGTGACCGGCTTCCAGGCCTCCCCGGTCGGCGTGGAGACGACCACCGTCCCCCCCGGCTTCACGATCCGGCGCAGCTCGCGGTTGAATGGCCGGCAGTCGTCGAGGTGCTCGTGAACGTCGATCGACACCACGAGGTCGAAGGATTCATCCTCGGCGGGCACACGGGTCGCGTCTCCCTTCCTTACCGGCTCCTCGAGGAACTTCGCCATCTCCTCGATGTGGTCGCCTTCGTTCTCCACCCACGTCCACTCCCCGCCGCGCGCCCGGAAGTGGTAGTTGAGTGCCCCGTTGTTGTCTCCGTTGGTGATCAACACGCACTTCCGACCCGCCGTCTCACCGATCTGGGTCAGGATCAGCTCCAGCTTCTGCTTCTTCTTCAGGGACTTCGAAAACAGGACGAGCTGCCAGGGAACGGAATGGTGCGCCCTGAGGGAGTCGAACCCCCAACCTTCAGATCCGTAGTCTGACGCTCTATCCAATTGAGCTAAGGGCGCAGCCGGCAGGACGAGAAATGTATCGTCACTCCTCCGGATCTGGCCACCCCGAGTGAAGGTTGCGCTTGATCTGGCGAATCGTCCGCTGGAGATCCCGGGACTGCCCGCCGAGCCGGAGCAGCACGAAGAACAGGATCGCCCAGAGCACCGCGTAGAGGATCGCGAACGCCCATTCAGACATCAGGTTACCTCACGTGACGGAAACCATTGGTATAGCATGAGATAAATGAGCACTCCCGTGACCGACACGTAGAGCCAGAGCGGCCATGTCCAGCGGGCGATCCGGACGTGCGCCTCGATTCGCCCCCGGAGCCCGCGGGCGGCGGTGACCAGCGCCAGCGGCAGGATCGCGGCCGCCAGCGGGACGTGGGTCACGAGGATCGCATAATAGGCCGCCCGCGGCCATCCGACGGCGGTGAACCGCACCGACCCGACCTGGAGATGGTAGACCACATAGGAAGCCAGAAACAGGGCCGAGACGACGAGCGCCGCCACCATGCAGAGGCGGTGCCGATCGACCCGGCCGCGTCGCACGAAGAGATGCCCCGCCACGAGCAGGAAGGCGGCGATCGAATTCAAGCCCGCGTTCAGGGCCGGCAGGTCGTGGACATCGATCACCGCCGGGCCACCCACACCGCCAGCCCGAAGGCGGCCAGCGCGAAGCCGATCGTCACCATCCAGGCGACGGCGGGACTCGTGAAGCCGACCTCGGGACGCCCGTAAAGAGCCTGCCGGAACGCCGCCAGGCCGTAAGCCAGTGGATCGAGGCGCATCACGATCTGGAGCCCGCGGGCCGCGCCGGCCAGCGGGAACAGCGCGCCCGACAGGAACCAGAGCGGGAGGAGGAGCAAGTTCACAATGCCATGGAACCCCTGGATCGACTCCATCCCCCAGGCCAGGACGAACCCCAGGCAGGTCAGCGCGAACGCCATCGCGAACAGGGCCAGGAGGCCGAACAGGATCCCCGCCGGCAGGACCGGAATCCCGACCAGCGGCACGAGCGGCAGCATGACGGCCCCCTGCAGCACGGCGATCGAGGCGCCCCCCAGGACCTTCCCCAGCACGATCGCCGAGCGCGGCACGGGCGACACGATCACCCCCTGCAGAAACCCGCTCCGGCGGTCCTCGATGAGGCTGAAGGTCCCGACGATGGCGGTGACCAGGACCACGAACACGATCGTGCCCGGAAGCAGATACTCGATCGACCCCACCCCGGATGGCATCCCGGCCGGAGCGAACGAGCCGGTCATGCCGAACCCGATCAGGACCCAGAACAGGAGGGCCGTTGCAATCCCGCTCAGAACCCGCATGCGGTCGCGGTGAAAGCGCACGATCTCGCGCCAGCCGAGGCTGAGGGCGGGGAGGATGGCCTCGCTCATCCGCTCCCCTCCCCGACGGGCGCGGCCGCCTCGTCGGATCCCTCCCGGAAGCGGTGCCCGGTCCGCTGGACGAACACGTCCTCCAGGGTCGCCTGGCCCACGGTGATCGACCGGATCAGGCCCGGGAACGCCTCGGCGAGGCGGGGCACGAGGGCCGTTCCGTCCGGCCACTCGATTCGTACGTTTCCGTCCACCACGCTGGCTCGGGTCGCGAACCGCTCGGCGACCGCAGCGGCGAGCCGCTCGGGGTCGGCGGTCTCCAGCGAGACGACGTCGCCGCGGATGCCGCCCTTCAGCGTCTCCGGAGAATCGAGCGCCACCAGCCTGCCACGGTCCAGGATGCCGACCCGGTCGCTGGCCTCGGCCTCGTGCATGAAGTGCGTGGTTACGACGACCGTCACCCGGCGCTCGGCCCGCAGGTCCTCCACGCCGCGCCAGAAGTCCTTACGCCCGCCGGGGTCCAGACCTACGGTGGGCTCGTCGAGGAGCAGCACCTGCGGCTCGTGAAGGAGGCCCTTGGCGAGCTCGACACGCCTCCGAAGGCCACCCGAGAGCGTACGCACGAGGTCGTCGGCTCGATCCGCGACCCCGAGAGAACCGAGCAGACGCTCGATCGCGCCGGTCAGCGTGCTGCCACGGATGCCGTAGAGGTGTCCCTGATGGCGCAGGTTCTCCACCGGCGTGAGCCAGGGGTCGAGGCTGGCATGCTGGAAGACGACGCCGATCCGTCGGCGGACGGAGACGGGATCGCGCACGACGTCGATCCCGGCCACCGCCGCCGACCCGGCGGTGGGCACGATCAGCGTGCTCAGGATCCGCATCAGCGTGGTCTTGCCCCCGCCGTTTGGCCCCAGCAACCCGAACCGCTCACCCCTGGCGACCCGGAACGAGACCCCGTTCAGCGCGGAGCGCTCGTCGAAGCGATGCCCGACTCCGTCGACCTCGATCGCCCAGGCGGGATCGGGGTCAGGTCGCAGCACGATCCAGGACGAGCAGGGCCAGCAGGATCGGCAGATAGGTCACCGAGGCGAGCAGGAGCCGCCGGGCGCTCTTCCGACCGCGGTCCATGGCCATCCCGAGACCACACGCCAGGAAGGCCACGCCGAGTGCGAGCGCCCCGAAGAAGTAAACGCCGCCCGTCAGCCCGAGCAGGGTCGGTGTCAGGCTGACCGGGATCAGCGCCAGCGCGTACAGGGTCGCCTGGCGGCCCGTCGATCCGCCGGCCGGATCCACGACCGGCAGCATCGGGAACCCCCCGCGCGCGTAATCGTCGCGGAACAGCCAGGCGATGGCCAGAAAGTGCGGGAGCTGCCAGAGAAAGAGGATGGAGAAGAGCGCCCAGCCGCCGAGACCGATCGAACCCGTCGCCGCCGTCCAGCCGATGACCGGCGGGATCGCGCCCGGGATCGCCCCCACCAGCGTATTCAGCGAGGTCCGGGGCTTGAGGGGCGTATAGACCGCGATGTAGAGGACGATCGTCAGGAGGGCCAGGAAGCCGGTGAGCGTGTTGATCCCGATCACCAGCCAGGCCACCCCCCCGGCCGACAGGAGGAGCCCGGCGGCAAGCCCCCGGGCCGGGGAGATCCGGCCGGCGGGGACGGGTCGCGAAGCGGTGCGGGTCATGCGGGCGTCGGCGTCCCGCTCATAGACCTGGTTGAGGGCCGCGGCTCCGCCCGAGGCCAGCCCCACCCCCACCAGGAGCCACACGAGAGTCCCGAGCTCGACCCTCGGCGCCCCCAGGACGTAACCCGCCGCCGCCGTGACCAGAACCAGCGCCGTGATCCGCGCCTTCGTCAGGACCAGCCAGTCGTTCACCGGATCTCCTGGACGACCAGGTCTCCGGACGCGGCGGAAAGCGGGGGGGCAAGCGTGAGCCCCCGGCCAGCCCGGAGCCCCAGCGCGAGCGCGGACCCCCACATGAGCGCGCCGACGCCCAGGTGCGCGGTCGTCACCCACGCCGCCTTGTACGACCAGATCACCCAGCCGCCGAGGCCGATCTGGAGAACCACCAGACCGGCCAGAAGGAGAGCCGGATGCAGGACCCAGCGATCGGCCCGATGCGAGTGCCAGGTGCGCCGGACCAGCCAGGCGATCAGGACCCCCACCACGACCGCCCCCGCCCGGTGGGCGAAGTGGAGCGCCACGGGTCGCGAGTCCAGCGGCGGAACCAGCTCGCCGTAGGCGAGCGGAAAGGTCGGGATGGCCAGGCCCGCCCCGGTGTGGCGGACCATCGCCCCGAGCAGGATCTGGAGGAAGATGGCCGCGGCAACGATCGAGGTCAGGGTGACGAGAGCCGGCTCGTCCACGTCCACGCGGCGCTCGACGCGCTCGTGCCAGCCGCGGGAGCAGACGCTCGCGATCGCCACCGTCAGCCCGAACACGAGCTCGGCCAGGGCGGCGTGGGCGACCGAGGCCGCGTCCGGAAGCCGCAGCAGAACCGTGAGTCCGCCGAGGAGCCCCTGGAGGACGACGCCGCCCCAGGCAAGCCATCCCAGGCGCCGGACCCACGCCCGGCTCTCCCGGCGCCATAGCCAGACCGCCTGGATCACGATCAGGAGCCCCACCAGCGAGGCCGCCATGCGGTGACCATGCTCGTACAGGATCCCGCCCTCCATGGGCGGCATCCACTGGCCGAAGCTGAGCGGCCAGTCGGGGACGGCGAGGCCCGAGCCTGTGCTCGTCACCATGCCCCCCGCGAGGAGGAGGAGAAAGGTGCATCCGGCTACGAGCTGGGTGTAGCGGCCAAGCGCGGAAGAGGTCACAGAGCGAAATCTACAGCCGGGGATGCATGGATCCCAACTTCCGGAGCGTGGTTCTGGCACTCCATCTGCAGACTCGTTCGCAAAAGTGTCTTCGAATGCACGATCGTGAACGACCAACCCCTTGGGGTTCCCGACCACCTCCCGATCCACCTTCTGCGCCGCTCAGCCCCCGCTCCAGGCAACCCGGACCCCCCGTAGACGGCCTTGGGAGGCCCCGGCTCGAAGAACCGGCCGCCCGGTATCAGGACCGTTCCTGCCAGCGTCTCGGATTCCGGCGCCCGTGCATGATGGCGATCACACTGATCTCAGGCCTCGGGCTCGAGCAGCAAGCGGGGCGTCATCTATGCCACGAGGCCACGCGGGGGCTAGTGGTGGTGGGGCTCCGTCAGCTCGGCCAGCGTCTCGGTGTCGGGGTCGATCGGGAGCCCGGCGGCGATGGCGACCGCCGGGAAGGCCGAGAGGAAGGCGAGGACGCACAGCGAGAAGGCGCCCAACATCCCGATCGTCACCAGCGCCTCGATCCAGCCGAAGGCGATGAAGTCGGGGAACACCCCGGGGCCGATCAGCAGGAAGTGGAACAGCCAGATCCCGAGCAGGCTGACCACCGAGAAGGCGGTCAGGAGCGACGGCGTCCGCTTGGGACGGACGCCGAGGAGGCCCAGGAACGGGATCAGGAAGACCGCCGCCAGGACGACCGTAGCCACCGGCTGGTACGCCTCCCAGAGCCGCAGCTTCACGAAGTGCGTCTCCTCCGGGAGACGGCCGTACCAGATGACCAGGTACTGGGCGAAGAAGAGGTACGTCCAGAAGACGGTGAACGCGAACAGCATCTTGCCGATGTCGTGGAGGGCGCGCTGGTCGATCGCGTCCGCCAGCGACCGGAACCCCCTCACCGAGCACGCGAGGACCGCGGTCGCCCCGATGGCGGCCAGGAAGTGGGTCATGAACATCCACGCTCCGAAGAGGGTCGAGAACCAGTGCGGGTCGATCGACATCAGCCAGTCCCATGCCCAGAGCGTCCACAGGATCGCGTACAGGACGATCAGCGCGGGACCGAGCCAGGCGCGGATCCGGTGCGAGCGGGCCTCTTCCTCCTCGAGCCCCCGCCAGCCCGTGCTGAGCCGTCCGTAAAGCCCGCGCCGCCAGCCGCCGACCCTCTCCCTCAGCCGGCCCAGGTCGGGGCGCAGCGAAACGAGGACGTAGGCCAGCGCGAAGCCGTACAGGATGGCCAGCGCGGCCGCCTGGCGGACGACGAAGAACGGCTTGTTGAGGTACGCCTCCTTGGCGGGGATCGGGTGGGCGATCCACGAGTAGACGTGATCGATCCCGAAGAAGAGGAGCACCATGAACGCGTAGGAGAGCGGCAGGAACGCGGCGAACGATTCGCCGAACCGGCGGAGCGGGCGGATCCACTTGCCGTTGGACGCGGAGGCCGCGGCCGCCAGGACCGGGCCACCGATCGCGATGCCGCTGAAGAAGGCCCAGTTCCAGACCAGCGCCGTCCACGCCCGGACGGGATCGGCGCCGACTCCAGCGACGAATCCGGCCACGCCGGCCAGCGTGAGCAGGACGGCCAGGATCCGGACGCCCCGGGGCGACCCCTCGTCCATCCGGTCGAGGAGGTCCTGCAGGTCCAGCCCGCGGGCGACGTGCACGGTCACGGCGCCGTCTCGCCCGGGCCGGGGGGGGCGCCGGAGGGCGCGGCCTGGGTCGTCGTCCCGCCCGCCCCGAAGTCCATCGACCGGAGGTAGTTCACGATGTCCCAGCGGGCGGGGGCGGGAATCCGGGCGTAGCCCGGCATGAGGCCCCGCCCCTGGGTGATCAGCCCGAAGAGATAGGCATCGGAGAACCGCACCGCGCCCGCCACCGGCGGGATGGCCGGGAACTTGTCGGAGATGGGGCCCTTGCCGAGCCCGTCCGCGCCGTGGCAGACCACGCAGTAGGTCTGGTACCAGGCCCTTCCGCGCTCGACCGAGGCGGCGTCGGGCGACATCGGGTTCGAGACCACGCCCTCGACGGTGGTGAGGTCGAACTCGGGATGGCCGTCCAGCGGGACCGCGTGTTCCGGCGGCTCCAGAGGGGCGGTCTCGTGCGGCTGGATGGCATCGGTCCGGCTCATCGTGCTGAACCATTCGCACCCGCCCGCGACGAGCCCGCACGCGAGCAGAGCGAAGAGGCCGAGCGCTCGTCTCGCCTCAGACGATCGCATCGATGGCCTCCGATCCCTGGCGGTCCAGGAGCGCCTCCGCCTTCTCCACGGCGCCCCGGTCCGCCGGTCTCACCACCACGCCGAACAGGTCCTCCGAGAAGCGCGGGTGGTAGCCGACCTGACGTCCCAGTTGCGGGATCCGGCTGAAGATGAAGACGCCGGCCAGGGTGAAGAGTCCGCCCAGTAGCACGGTCAGCTCGAACATGATGACCACCGTGACCGGAAACGACGAGATCGGCTTGCCACCGACGTGGAGGGGCCACGCGAAGAAGGTCCAGTAGGTGAGCGCGAACCCGGTGATGCACCCCAGGATGCCGCCGATCAGGGTCATCATCCGGACCGGGCTCGTCGGTCGATCGATGAGCGCTTCCAGGTGCGGCGTCGGGATCGGCGAGAAGACGGTGATCTCGTCGGGGCCGAACCCCTCTCTCTCCAGCGCGTTGACCGCCTCTGCCGCGTCGTCCAGGGAGAGGAACACCCCACGCACGCCGCCCTCGACACGCTCCACGCTCACGGCGCCGCCTCCAGCTCTTCCTTCTGGCGCCGCAGCCGGGGCGGCAGAAGCTCCTTCAGCTCGGCGATCGCCATGGAGGGCATGAACTTCACGAACATCAGAAACCACATGAAGAACCAGGCGAACGAGCCGGCCGTGATCGCCCATTCGACCCACGTCGGGGTGTAGTAGTCCCACTGCGCGGGATTGAACTCGTGCGCCAGCGACTGGATGATGATCACGAACCGCTCGAACCACATCCCGATATTGACCCCGATCGAGATGATGAACGCCCAGAACCATGACCTCCGCACCCGCTTCCACCACAGGGCGAGCGGGATGATGCAGTTGCAGGTGTACATGATCCAGCCCGCCCAGGCGTATTGTCCGGTGATCCGATCCCAGAAGACGCCGCGCTCGAACGGCGAGCCCGAGTACCAGGCGATGAAGAACTCCGCAAGATACGAGTAGAAAACGATCGACGAGGTCAGCAGCAGCAGCTTGCACAGGTTGTCGAGGTGGTACTCGTCGATGTAGTCCTGGAGATGGAACGCCTTCCTGAGCGGCACGACCAGCGTGATCACCATGCCCACGCCGCTGAAGATGGCGCCGGCGACGAAGTAGGGCGCGAAGATCGTCGAGTGCCAGCCGGGGACGATCGCCATCGCGAAGTCCCACGACACGACCGAGTGGACCGAGAGCACCAGCGGCGTGGCCAGGCCGGCCAGGAACAGGTAGGCGCGGTTGTAATGGCGCCACTGGTTGTCCGTTCCCTGCCAGCCCAGCGAGAGCGCCGAGTAGGCGCGGTGCCTCAGGGTCCCGGGCTCGGTCCGGTCACGTGCGGCCGCGATGTCGGGAACGAGCCCGACGTAGAGGAACAGCGAAGAGATCGTGAAGTACGTGGAGATCGCAAAGAAGTCCCAGATCAGCGGACTCCGGAAGTTGGGCCAGAGGAGCCGCTCGTTGGGGTACGGCACGAGGTAGTAGAAGTACCACACCCGTCCCAGGTGGATGAGCGGAAAGAGCCCGGCCGTCATGACAGCGAACACGGTCATGGTCTCGGAGATCCGGTAGACGGCGGTCCGGAACTGGGCGCGGAAGAGAAACAGGATCGCCGAGATCAGCGTCCCCGAGTGCGCGATCCCGACCCAGAACACGAAGTCGGTGATGTACACCGCCCACATGACCGGCGGGACGTAGCCGGCGACCCCCAGCCCGGTCCTGATCTGGTAGATCCACGCCGCCGCGCCCGTCGCCAGGACGAGCAGGACGAGCGAGAACAGGGCGATCCATCCCAGTCCCGGCGGCTGGAGGGTAGCCAGGATGTCCCGGTTGACGCGGCGAAAGACAGCCGCCTGGGCGCGGCCGGACGGCTTCGTGGAGACGGGGGTGGAGTCCGCCATCAGGTCCTCCCGGCCCCCGCCGGCACGCTGTCGGCCGGCGCCGGCCGGTCGTCCTGGCGGGCGAAGCCCGCGCTCTCGTCCTCCATCCGGCGGTTTACCTGCTTCAGGTAGAAGTTGGCGGGCCGCGTGTTGAGTTCGCCCAGCACGCTGTACGCCAGCGCGCCCCCGGCCAGGCGCGCGGCGCGGCTCTCGGGATCCTTGAGATTCCCGAAGACGATCGCGTCCGTGGGACAGGTCTGCTGGCACGCGGTCTGGAAGGCGCCGTCCGGCACGACCTCGCCGGGACCCCGGTTCCGGGCCTCCAGCTTGGCGGCGTTGATCCGCTGGACGCAGAACGTGCACTTCTCCATGACGCCCTTCTCGCGCCGGGTCACATCCGGGTTCAGGCCCCAGTTGAGCGGCTCCGGCCACTCGTACGTGAACCAGTTGAAGTAGCGCACCTTGTACGGGCAGTTGTTGGAGCAGTAGCGGGTCCCGACGCAGCGGTTGTACACCTGGACGTTCAGCCCGTCCGGGTTGTGGTAGGTGGCGTAGACCGGGCACACGGGCTCGCACGGCGCCGCCCCGCAGTGCTGGCACAGCATCGGCAGGTGGAGGGTCTCGATCCCGCCGTCGTCCTTCTCCTCGAAGAAACGCTCGATCCGGAGCCAGCTCATCTGCCGGCTCCGGGCGACCCGTTCGGGGCCGACCCACGGCACGTTGTTCTCGGCCTGGCAGGCGGTGACGCAGGCGCCGCACCCGGTGCAGGCGTCGACGCTGATCGCCATCCCCCAGCGATACGGGCCGTCGCGGGCGGAGTCGAGGGCCACCCGCTCGACGGTCAGCGGCTCCCCGTGGGGGGCGGCCTCGTGGGTGACGCCGGCGGCCAGCATTTCCGCCAGCGGCACGGCGCGGGCGATGCCACGGTCGTGCTGGTTGTCGGTCTCCTGGTGTCGGAGCGGAGGGACCCAGGCGCCGGTCGGCGTCATCGTGATCCGGACGCTCTGATAGACGAACGCCCCGCTGTGACGCTCCGACTCGGGCGGGAGGATCTCGACCGGATTGACGCCGCGCTCGCCCGCGTAGCGCCCCATCCGGGTATGGCCCCGGCCGAGCGGCATCGCCACCGAGTCCCGGCGGACGCCGGGATACAGGAGGACCGGCGCCTCGATCCTGCCGTACGGTGACTCGAGCGCTACGACGTCGCCGTCGGCCAGCCCCCTCTCCCCCGCCACGTCGGGGTGGACCTCGACCCAGGTCTGCCAGCAGCTCGAGGTGGCCGGATCGGCCAGCTCCTGGAGCCACGGCCGGTTCGCCATCCGCCCGTCGTACATGGCGATGTGGGGGTAGAGGTGGAGATAGAGCGCGTCTTCCTCGGCGCCCTCGAACTCGGCCGGCCCGAACGCGACCG
>DASRVA010000116.1:0-9143 GCA_035687745.1 Gemmatimonadota bacterium | reverse complement strand
CGAGCGACAATCCGGAACGTGGATAGCGCCTCGCAATATCAGATGGTCAAATGGATTCAGCACCCCTCCGCCGGCAAACCCGTAAACGATGAAATGGGACTCGCCGCGATCAACGATGTCGACTCCCTCTCCACCGCAGGCGAAACCCAAGACCAGAATCGGGAGCAGTGGCCGCATCTTCATGATCCCGTCTCACAAGGGCGCTGCGATCTCCTCGTACGTCTCCGGTCGCCGGTCGCGGTAGAACTGCCACGTCTGGCGGACGTCCTCGATCATGTCGAGATCGAGGTCCGCGACCACGACCGCGTCCTCGTCCCGCGGCGCCTGGGCGATGATCTTTCCTCGCGGATCGCAGAAGTACGACTTCCCGTAGAACTCGCCGATGTCCCACGGCTTCTCGTGCCCGACCCGGTTGATGGCGCCGATGAAGTAGCCGTTGGCGACCGCGTGGGCCGGCTGCTCGAGCTCCCACAGGTACTCGGAGAGCCCGGCCACTGTGGCCGACGGGTTGAACACGATCTCGGCCCCCTTGAGACCCAGGATCCGGGCGCCCTCCGGAAAGTGGCGGTCGTAGCAGATGTAGACGCCGATCGTCCCGAACACGGTCTGGAAGACCGGATACCCCAGGTTGCCCGGCTTGAAGAAGAACTTCTCCCAGAACCCCGGCGCGCAGTGGGGGATATGGTGCTTCCGGTACTTGCCGAGATAGGTCCCGTCCGCGTCGTAGACGGCGGCCGTGTTGTAGTAGACGCCGGTCAGGTCCTTCTCATAGACGGGGACCACGAGAACCATGCCGTGCTCCTTGGCCTGCTCGGCCATGAGGAGACAGGTGGGACCCTCGGGCACGGGCTCGGTCAGGGCGTACCACCGGCGGTCCTGGTCGGCGCAGAAGTAGGGACCGTAAAAGAGCTCCTGCATGCAGCACACCTGGACGCCCTTCCCGGCCGCCTCCTCGAGCAGCGCCAGGTGCTTGTCGATCATGGCCTGCTTGATCTCCTCGATCGGCCGGCTCGCGTCGCCGCCTGGGATCGCGGCCTGGATCAGACCGCCCTTCACGATGCGTGGCATTCGTTCTCCTCCGGGAAGCCGGGCCCAACGATCGGAACCCGTCAGATCTTACTCTGCTGGCCCTCGCCAAGCGAGCCTCGTGGTCCTGGCGCGCCCAAGTTCCGAGCGATCTTCGTCGATTCCGGATCCCGCCCGCCAAGGTGAGCACAGGGCCAGCAGATGTGGCTACATCGTCATCTCGGCTCTTTTGGGTTCCTTGCGAAAGCATCGGACCCATCCAGCAGCCAGGAAGCCCAGGGCTTGACATCACGTCGTCCCGCTCATCTCCCCGAGCCGGGACAGGCGACTCGTCGGTAGCGAAAATCGACTCCCTGCAGCTCTCCCGCGCGAACTCCCTCGATACGAGCAGCCAGCGAATCGGTCCCGATCGCGCGGTATCGCACGCGTTGAGGAAAATCGTGCTCAGGGTTCTCGAATACGACTTCGCGATCGTCCGCCGCCTGGGCGACGAACTCGGCAGGGTCCTGACCCGAAGGGCTTGCGGCGAAGACGAGGCTGTCACCCCTGCTGTAGATCCGCGTGAACTCATATCCCACCAGGGATTCACCGCGACGCGTTCGGCTGACTCCGAGGAGGATGCCACCGGCGGGGGCCAGCCATTGCTCCTCGATGATCGTGCCGTCCGCTCGCGATTCCCAGCAGCCGGCCAGCCATTGGAGCCTGCCCACCCCGGAATCCTGGGCGTCAGCGGGTGATGGACCGAGACCAAGGAGAAAAACGGTGAGAAGCCAGGGCCGAGCTATCATACAGGAAGGAGCTCCAGCGTCTTGATCTCCCGATCCGGTTCCTCGAAGCCCCGCACCCACTTCACGGACGCCTTCGTGTCATACTTCGATGCGTACGCGCGGGAGACCACCTGACGCAGCCGCTTGCTTCGTACGGGGCGCGCCCGGATGGCGATCTCCCGGTCCCCGAGATGAATCGCGCCTCGAGGCTCATGCAGAAACGCGCGATACCAGCCGGTGGGTTTGTCGTTCCATGAGCGAACAAAAGCTCTGCGCTCGACCACCACGATCCATACCCCCGTGTACCGGTGCTCGCTGCCGGCCCGAGCCCCGAGGATCTTCGCCTTCTCGAGGGCGGCCAGGTCCGATTCCGAAAAATGGGTCGCTTGCTTCCGGTTCACAGGGCTCGAGGCCACCCAGTGTCTAAATGACGCCGTTTTCCCGCAGGCGTAGAACCTCGGCTTGCGCGTACCCCAGCTCGCCCAGCACCTCGTCCGTATGCTCGCCGAGCCGGGGCGGGCGGCGGCGAATGCCGGCCGGCGAGGCCGACAGCTTGACGGCCGGGCCGAGGAGCGGTAGGGGATTCCCGTCCCCCCCCTCGATCTCGACAATCATACCGCGGGCCCGCGCCTCCGGTGAATCGAGCGCCTCAGGGACAGGACGGATCCGGCCGCACGGAACGTCGACCGCGGCGAACGCCTCGATCCACTCCGCGGTCGATCGGCCGCGCAGGATCTGTTCGATCATGGGCACGAGCTCCTCCCTGTGGACGAGCCGGTCGGCGTTGGTGCGGAAGCGGGGATCGTCGATCCACTCGTTCCGCTCCACCGCCTCGCAGAACCGCCTCCACTGTCCCTCGTTCCCGACCCCCACGTTCATCCAGCCGTCGGCGGTCGCGAACGTCTGGTAGGGGACGATCGAGGGATGAGCGTTCCCGATGCGGGTCGGCGCCTTTCCGCCCGCCCACCAAGTCTGGGCATGGAAGGTGAGGAGCGACAGGAGCCCGTCGTGGAGGGCGATCTCGACCCGCTGACCCTGCCCCGTCCGCTCGCGGACCAGGAGGGCCGCCAGGATTCCCTGGACCGCGAGGAGCCCGGCCGTCTCGTCACCGAGCGAGATCCCGACCCTGGTCGGCGGCCCGTCCGGGTGACCGGTCAGGTCCATGACCCCCGACTCCCCCTGGACGATGACGTCGAAGGCGGGCTTCCCGGCCGCCGGACCCTCGGCTCCGTAGCCGTTGATCAGGACGTCGATCACGCGCGGCGAGCGGGCGTGGACCGTCTCCCATCCGAAACCGAGCCGGTCCAGGACACCCGGTCGGAAGTTCGATATCAGGACATCGGCACCCTCGATCAGCCGCCACAGGATCTCACGCCCCGGCTCGGTCTTGAAATCCAGCGTACAACATCGCTTGTTGCGATTCACCGACGTGAAGTAGGCGCTGGCCCCGCCCGACCCGGGCACCCACGGCGGCCCCCAGCCGCGCGTGTCGTCGCCGCCGTCGGGGTGCTCGATCTTGATGACGTCGGCCCCCAGGTCGCCCAGGTGCATGGTGGCGAAGGGGCCGGCCAGGATCCGCGTCAGGTCGACGACGCGGATGCCGCTAAGCGGCACGAACGGGCTCCGGCTCGGGGACGGGCCCGCGCGCGAATCCGAGCGCCGCGTAGGCGACGAACGCGATCGCGAAGCCGACGAACCAGGCGTACGTGTAGAGCGAGTGGAAGAAAGCCGGCACTCCCGCCGGCGCGACCCAGCCGGCCGCGGCCAGGAAGCCCGGGACGTTGGGCGCCACCGCGAGCGCCAGGATAGCGGCCGTCGACCACCTCCATCCGTCCCGGTACCAGTACTCGCCACCCGCGAGATAGAGACCCGCCGTGTCGAGCCGGGTCCGTCGCACCACCCAGTAGTCGGCGATCATGATGCCGGCCACGGGCCCCAGGAGCGCCGAATAGCCGATCAGCCAGGTGAAGATGTACCCCTGGGTCGACGCGATCAGCTTCCACGGCATGATGAGGATCCCGATCACGCCGGTGATCAGGGCCCCGGCGCGGAACGAGATCCACTTGGGGGCGACATTGCTGAAGCCGATCGCCGGTGCGACCACGTTGGCGGCGATGTTGGTCGTGAGGGTCGCCACCGCCAGCGCGAACATCGAGACGACGACGATCACGGGCTGGTCGAAGCGCGAGAGGAGCGTGACCGGGTCCCACGGCACCGCCTCGACGACGAGGACGTCGCGGAAGCGAAGCGCCGCCGCGCAGGTGGCGGCGATCCCGATGAACGAGAAGAGCGCCATCGTGGTCGGCAGGCCCAGGATCTGCCCCCACGCCTGGTCCTTCTGGCTCCTCGCGAAGCGCGTAAAGTCGGGCATGTTGAGGGAAAGCGTGGCCCAGAACCCGACCATCGCGGTCAGGCCGGGCAGGAACAGGAGCCAGAAGCTGCGCGATGCGGCACTCCCGGAACCGCGGGTCGCGGTCAGGATCGGGCTCGTCACGCCGGCCCCATTACGTACCTCGGCGGCCACGTGGAGGGGTTCCTGTCGCGCCAGGCCGGGCGTGATCGCGATCGATGGGCCGGTCCAGGCCTCCCAGCGAGCGGCCGAGAGAGCCGCTCGCGCCTCGGCATCCGTCCGCCCGGCCGCGACCCGGACCTCCGTGGCCCGCTCCCGGCCTTCGTCGACCAGCGGGCGGACGACGATCTCGTCCTCGAGGACCGCCAGCGAGGGCCGCGCGAACTGGCCGCTGAACTCGAGCGCGCGGCCGAGACCGCCGGGGGCTGTCATCGCCCACGCGAGAAGGGCGAGCCCGATCGCGAGCAGCATGGGCGCCCCCCACGATTCCAGCCACTTGATCCTCTCGGTCCCGCTCCAAGCGATCCAGACGTTGAGGGCCCAGAAGAGGAGGAAGGCGGCCGCCTCCCAGGCGTTCAGCCCGAGCCCGGCGATCGGCGGGGCCTCTCCAACGGCGGGCACGAGAACCCGCGTCAGCGCGTAGAGGGCGTGCCCCCCGATCCACGTCTGGATCCCGAACCAGCCGCACGCCACGAGTCCCCGGAGGAGCGCCGGGACGTTGGCGCCCAGGATGCCGAACGGGGCTCTCAGCAGGACCGGGAACGGGATCCCGTACTTGGTCCCCGCATGGCCGTTCAGCACCATCGGCAGGAGGACGATCGAGTTGCCGGCGGTGATCGTAACCAGCGCCTCCCACCACGTCATCCCGCTCGCGATCAGCCCCGCCGCCAGCATGTAGGTGGGGATGCAGACAGACATCCCGATCCAAAGGGCGGCGATGTGCCAGACGCTCCAGCGCCGCTCCTCGAACCTGGTCGGGAGCAGGTCCTCGTTCGCGTACGGGCTCGCGGCCAGCGCCTCGCGATCCATCATCGCGCGTCGCCCGGCGCCCCGACTTCCGGCTCGAGAAGGACGTGGACGGTGTCGCCGACGTCCTTGCCGATCGCTTCGCGGATCTCGAGACGGACGTCCAGGACGTGGCGCTCGTCGCCGGCCGGGTCGAGCGTGGCCAGAAACGCCGTTCCGTCCAGGGTGGCCCGGACCGGGAGCGGACCGGGTCTCCCGAACGCCTCCCGGACGTCGAACGGAACCTCCACGTAGGCCGCGCCGGCCCGGCCCGGCTTGATCTCGGCCTGGAAGCGTCTGGGCTTTCCAGCGTCCCTCAATGCGTCGATCCCGCGCCGGCCGTCCCCTTCATGACCCGGTCGTTCCACGACTCGCGCGGAAGGCCCGTCTCGACCTCGACCATCGTGATGCACCCCTCGACCGGGCAGACGAGCTGGCACAGGTTGCATCCGACGCAGCGCTCCTCGACCACCCTGGGAACGCGCGTCGGTCCCGGCAGCTCGATGCACTGATGAGCGCCGTCCTCGCAGGCCGCGTAGCAGAGCTGGCACTCGATGCAGGTCGAGGGATCGATCTCGGCGACGATCTTGTAGTTGAGATCGAGGTCTCCCCACTCCTGGTAGTTCGGCAGGGCCGCACCCACGAGCTCCTGGACCCGGGCGTACCCCTTCCCGCGCATCCACTCTTCCAGGCCCCGCACCAGATCCTCGACGATCCGGAACCCGTAGTGCATGACCGCCGTGCAGACCTGGACCGAGGTCGCGCCGAGGAGCAGGAAGTCGAGCGCGTCCTCCCACGACTGGACGCCTCCGATCCCCGAGATCGGCAGCTCGAACTCGGGCGCCTTCCCGAGCCGGGTCACCATGTGGAGGGCGATCGGCTTGACGGCCGGCCCGCAGTAGCCGCCCGACGTTCCCTCGCCGCCCACCGACGGGATGGGGCTCAGGGTATCGCGATCGACACCGATCACGCTCTTGAACGTGTTGACGAGGCTGACCGCGTCGGCGCCCCCCCGCTGGGCGGCCATGGCCGGGTTCAGGATGTCGGTGATGTTGGGGGTCAGCTTGACGATCACAGGCGTGGTCGCGAACTCGGCCGCCCAGCGCGCGATCTCCTCCAGCACCTTGGGCTCCTGCCCGACCGCCGAGCCCATTCCCCGCTCGCACATGCCGTGGGGGCAGCCGAAGTTGAGCTCCAGGCCGTCGCACCCGGTGTCTTCCGAGCGGCGGATGATGTCGCGCCACTCGTCCCGGCTCTCGACCATCAACGAGGCCACGACCGCGCGGTCGGGCCAGGCGCGCTTGACCTCGGCGATCTCCCTCAGGTTCACGTCCAGCGGGCGGTCGGTGATGAGCTCGATGTTGTTGAAGCCGGCCACGTTCCGACCCTGGTAGGCGGTCCCGCCGTAGCGCGAGACGGTGTTGGTGATGGGGTCGCCGAGCGTCTTCCAGACGGCGCCGCCCCAGCCGGCCTCGAAGGCGCGGTGGACCTGGCCGGCCGTGTTGGTGGGTGGCCCGCTCGCCAGCCAGAACGGGTTGGGAGACCGGATGCCGGCGCAATCGACCGACAGATCGACCGGTGCGCCAGTACGGGGCCGGCCGTTCCGGGGAAGCCCGTTGCCGGGGGCGCTCACGCGGCCGACTCCCGGAGCCAGGCGTCGATCCCGTGCGCGGCCCGCTTCCCCTCGGCGGCCGCGTTGACGACCTCGGCCCCGCCGTTCGCCAGGTCGCCGCCCGCCCAGTACCTCGGGTTCGACGTCCGGCCCGTGGCCGGATCGACCACGACCCGCCCTTCCCGGATCTCCAGCCCCGCGATTTCCGCGAGGAGCCCCTCCTGCCGGCCCTGGCCGACGGCCAGCGCGGCCAGCTCGGCCGGCAGCCGGAACGGCTCCCCGACCGGCTGAAGACGCTCGTCCAGGGCGGTCAGCCGTACCGCCTCCAGCCGGCCGTTCCCCTCGAACGCGAGCGGCTGGAGCCGGTGTTCGAAGCGCACCCCCTCGTGGACGGCGTGGTCCCGCTCGTGGCGGTACGCGGGCATCCGCTCCGCGTCCCGCCGGTAGACGATCCGGACGTCCGGCACGCCCAGGAGGGCGAGCTCGCGGGCGGCGTCGATCGCGGTATTCCCGCCGCCGATCACGACCGCGGTCCGGATCCGGGCCGGGTCGGGCGCCGGCTCGCCGCCGGTCTTGATGGCGGCGATCAGGCGCGTAGCGCCCCAGACACCCTCCAACCTCTCGCCCGGCAGGCCGAGCGGAGCGTCGGGACCGAGCCCCAGCCCCAGGAAGATCGCGTCGAACTCGGCCTCCAGCGCTTCCCACGTGACGTCCCGGCCCACCTCGACCCCGTCCCGCCATTCGATCCCGATCGCGCTCAGCCATTCGACCTCGGCCAGGCTACTGTCGGCCTTCATCTTGTAGGGCGCGACGCCGTCGGTGTTGAGGCCGCCGCGGTAGAGGCGGCGCTCGAGGATCACCGCGCGGTGTCCGAGGCGGATCAGCTCGTGGGCGCAGGCGATCGACGCCGGCCCTCCGCCCACGCAGGCGACCGAACGGCCGGTCGGCTCGCCCGGGTCGAAGATCGGGATCCCCTCTTCGATCACCGGGTCGGTGGCGAACCGCTGGAGCCGTCCGATCATGATCGGCGGCTCGCCCTTGGCGTTGTAGACGCACGCCCCCACGCACAGGACCTCGACCGGGCACACGCGGGAGCACGAATAGCCGAACGCGTTGGCCTCGAGGATCGTCCGCGCGGCACCGAGATCGTTCCGGTCTTCGATCTGCTTGATGAACAGCGGGATGTCGATGGCGGTCGGGCAGGCGTGCACGCACGGAGCGTCGTGACAGAAGAGGCAGCGTCCCGCCTCGGCCCGCGCCTGGGCCTGGGTGAGGGGCGGCCGATGGTCCGGGAACCGCGTCTCCACGCGGTCGGTCGGAACGGGCATGAACGTTCAGTCTGAGCCCGTTCCGGGGGATCGTCAAGCCGCGGGCTCGGCCTCCGACGGGCGGAGAGCGACCCCGAGGCTCGCCAGGGCGACGATCAGGGCGGCGCCGGAGAGCCACCAGGAGAGATCCATGCCGTCCTCCTCGACCACGCGGGTCACGCTGGCGGGGGTCTCGGAGCTCTCGGGACCGGCCCACTCCACACGCTCGCCCCCCTGGTAGAGCTGGACGGCGGGCCAGACGAGCAGGCTCTCGTCGAGCGGGTTCACGGCCACGAACGGGAACTCCACGAATCGCATCGCGGGCAGCTCACCCGTCCAGATCGCGCGCTCGACGCGGCCGGCCTCGTCGGTGACGACCTCGAGCGCCCACCCCTGGACCTCGCCGAACGACACCACGCGCACGCCCTCCGGGAACGTGAGCTCGACCCGCAACGTCGGCACCTCCCTTTCGTTGGGGACGCGCAGGACGTACTTCTGGTAGGCGCCCGGGCGTGTGAGGTTCGGATGCACCACCGCGTGACCGCGGGCGGTGGCGGGCACGAAGGCGAGCGAGAGGATCGCGGCGGCGAGAAGCCCTGCCGGAAATCGCGGACCACGTCTCATCGAGTGACTCCTTCCAGGAGAGCGGCCGATCCCGCATCGGGCGGCGGCACCTGGGCGAGCCACGCCGCGACCAGAAGGACGACCGCGAAGACGAGGATTTCGCGGCGGACCGATCGCCGCAGGGTCGAGGCGCTCCCGGCGTCCAGCCGCCGCAGGAGTCGGAACCGGTGGAAGGCCCCCAGAGCCACCAGGACCGCCAGGCCCGCCGCCTTGGCGAGGACGAGCTGGCCGTAGCCGGACCCCCATAGCGCCGGCAGGTCGGGCAGGAGCAGCGCCGCCTGGAGGATTCCGGTCGCCGCGATCACGGCGACGGCGATCAGGGCGAGCGAGGATACCCGGCGGGCGAGTCGGGGGAAGCCGGCGCCGTCGGGATCGGCGCCCGTCAGCCGAACCAGCCCGCCCAGCCAGACCGCGGCCGCCCCGAGGTGGGCGGCCTTGGCCGGAATGGCGGC
>DASRVA010000115.1:0-19778 GCA_035687745.1 Gemmatimonadota bacterium | reverse complement strand
CCCGGGTCGCGGCCGCCGGGGCCACCACCGTCGCGCCGGCCGGAATGGTGGCCGCCTCGAGCGCCTCTATCTCCTTGGCCGTCGCCACGCTACGCTCCTTCGCCTTCCTCGACCCTGATGCGGGGGTCGACGATCGAGTAGAGCATGTCGGCGATCAGGTTTCCCAGGATGACCATGACCGAGATCACGAACGCCGTCGCCAGGACGACCGGATAGTCGCGCTGGAAGATCGCGGTCACGATCGTGCGGCCCATCCCCGGCCACGCGAAGACGGTCTCGATCAGGACCGAGCCCGCCATCAGGAACGGGAGGAAGAGCCCGAGCAGGGTGATGACGGGGATGAGCGCGTTCCGCATGGCGTGCTTGAAGATCACCGTGCTCTCGCTGAGGCCCTTGGCGCGCGCCGTCCGCACGTAATCCTGGCGCACCTGCTCGAGCATCCCGCTCCGCATGTAGCGCGCCACCGACGCCGCCCCGCCAACGCCCAGCGCGATGGCCGGCATGAGGAGATGCTTCAGCCGGTCGGTGAGCTGGGCCGATCCGCTCATGAACTCGTAGTTCACGGACATCATCTGGCTGGCCGGCAGCCACTGCAGCTTGTAGGCGAACAGCAGGATCAGCATGAGGCCGAACCAGAAGCTGGGCATGGAGTAGAAGAAGAACGCCAGGGCGGTCGCCAGGTTGTCGCCCCAGGAGTACTGTCGGACGGCCTGGACCGTCCCGATCACCACGCCGAGGATGAAGATGATCGCCAGCGCCACGCCGGAGAGGATCAGCGTATTCGGGATCGTGTCCTTCAGGATGTCGGCGATCGGTCGCTTCTGGCTGAACGAGTAGCCGAACTCGCCCTGCAGGAACGACGAGATCCACTTCACATACTGGATGTGGACCGGCTGGTCGAGACCCAGGTTCTCCCGCATCTGCTCGATGACGCGGGCATCGATGTTGGGATTTCCCAGGTAGATCGACGTGGGGTCGCCGGGCGCGGCATGCATGAGGAAGAAGATGATCGTGGAGGCGCCGATCAGGATCGGCACCGCCTGCAGCAGCCGCTTGCCGAGGTAGCCGATCACGGGGCGGCCGGCCGGCCCCCCTCGATTCTGCGTCGCCTCACCGTCCCGCGACCCCGGACGCGCCTTCCGTCGCCCGGGCGACCGGCGCGGAGCCGATCGGGACGTCGTACTTCTGCTGGCCCTCCGGCACGAACCACTTCTCCAGGTGGGAGTCCCAGCTGTACGCGTCCGGCTCGACATCGTGGAACCGCCGGTCGACCACGAGCAGGTCGTTCTGCTGGAACAGGAACGTGTAGTAGGCCTCGTCGACGATGATCCGCTGGGCCTCGGACCACATCTCCATGGCCTTCGCCCGGTCGCGCTCGACCTCGGCCGCCTTCACCAGCGAATCGAGGCCGGCGTTGTCGGCGCTCACGAAGTTAAAGAGCTCGCCCCTCCCGAACGTCGGCGTCAGCTCGGCCTTGATGCCCACGTTCCAACCACTCACAGCGGCCTGGAAGTCCTTCGCCAGGAGCTGCTCGATGAAGGTGTTGAACTCGAGCGTGTTGGCCCTGACCTCGATCCCGAGATCCTTGAGCTGCTGCTGGATGATCGTCACGATGTCGACCCGGAGCTGATTATCGACGTTGGTGGCGAGCTGGAACGAGAACGGCCGCCCGTCCTTGTCGAGGGTCCCGTCACCGTTCGTGTCGCTCCAGCCGGCGGCGGCGAGCAGCGCCCGGGCGCTGTCGGGATCGAACGGGTACGGCTGGATCGTGGGGTCGTGCGCCCAGATCGTCGAGATCATGGGCTGGGTTCCGATCGTGCCCTGGCCGAAGAGCAGCGCCTCGACGAGGCGGCCCCTGTCGATCGCCAGCGTCAGCGCCTGGCGGACGCGCCTGTCGGAGAAGAGGGGGTCCTGCGTGTTGTAGGCCACGTAGCTGTAGCGACGCCCCGGGACCGAGAAGATCTGGAGGTCCGGGTCGCTCTCGAACTGCGGATAGAACGTCTCAGGGAACGTGGGCCAGGCGTCGATGTTCCCGTTCTGGATCTCGGTCGCCAGGTTGGTATTGTCGGGGATGATGCGGTAGGTGACGCGGTTCAGGTGCGGGCGTCCGAGGATGAAGTCCGGGTTGGCCTCGAGGACGATCTCCTGGCCGGCGTCCCACGAGACAAACCGGAACGGGCCGTTCCCGATCGGCGACCGCGCGACCGGGTGGTTCGGCATGTCGGCCATCGCCACGTCGCCCAGGATGTGTTTGGGAAGCGGGTAGCAGACATTCGCGTCCATCACCTGGTACATGTACGGCTCGTCGAAGGTGTACCGGACGGTCAGCGAGTCGATGGCCTCGACGGAGGTGATGTGATCCAGCCACGACACCGCCGAGAAGTTGATCTCGGGGGCCTTGCAGACCTCGTGGGCGAACACGACGTCCTCGGCCGTGAACGGGTGGCCGTCGTGCCAGGTGACCTGTGGATGGATGAAGAAGGTGACCTGGAGGGAGTCCTCGCTGAACCGGAACGAGTCGGCCAGACCGGGGCGGAAGGTCACGAAGTCGGGGTTCGCGCGCATCAGATACCAGTAAACCTGACCGTAGGCCCAGCCGGCGTTCGCGGAGTTGGAGGACGGGGGAAACAGCGTGTCGAAGTCGGAGGGGACGCCGACGATCAGCATGTCGCCGTCGGCCGGCGTGGCCTCGGCGCCGCCCGTCTCGCCGGCGTCGCCTCCTCCGCCGCCGCACGCGGCCAGCGTCGCCGCCAGGATCAGGACCAGGACCCGGCGTTCCATCACCCCCCCCTTTCCGTCGAGAGGCAGTCGAGAGTACGAGCCGATTCTCGCTTTCCTAGCGGTCGCCCCGCGTCGCGACGGGCGCAGCCCGGAACTGCTCCTGCTCCGGGACCCACCACTCCGCGACCGAGACCAGGTGCCCGCGGGCGTCGGCTTCCACTCCTCGCAGGCGGCGGTTCACGGCGATCCGCTCCTCGAGATAGTAGAGGAAGCTGTACGGCTGCTCCTCGTGGATGATCCGCTGGTATTCGTCCCACAGCGGCTTGGCCGTCTCGCGGTCCAGCGTCGTGAGCGCCCGCTGCATCAGCGAGTCCGCTCGCGGATTGCAGAAGGACGTGTAGTTGTACTTGGCTTCGATCGCCGCGCACGACATGGTCTCGCTGGGATCGAACTTGAAGTCGACCGACCAGCCGCTCACCACGGCCTCGAAATCCTTGCGCTTCAGGCGATCGATCAGGGAGGTCCACTCGGTGAGCCTCGGCTGGACGTCGATCCCGACCTTCTCCAGGTTCGACTGCACGATCACGATCGCGTCCTCGCGCAGGTCGTTGCCCTGGTTGGTCTCCAGGATGAAGCGGAAGGGCCGGCCGTCCTTGTCGATGACGCCGTCGCCGTCGTGGTCCTCCCAGCCGGCCTCGGCGAGCACCTCTTTCGCCCGTTCCGGGTCGTAGGGCCATGGCTCGAGATCGTCGTCGAACTCCCACTGGAACGGCATCACGTCGGCGGTCGCGATCGTCCCGTAGCCGTAGAGGAGCGCGTCCACGATCTGCTGGCGGTCGATCGCCATGGTGAGCGCGCGCCGGACGTTGACGTCCTCGAAGAGCGGGTTCCGGCTGTTCCAGGCGAGATAGGTGTACGAGCGCGCCGGATAGACGGTGGTCTCGATCTGCTGGCTCTCCTCGACCCGTCCCATCTCGGCCGGCGGCACCGCGCGCATGAAGTCGACCCCGCCGGTCAGGACCTCGGTGAGCTGGGTGGTCTGCTCGGGGATGACGCGGAAGACGATGCGGTCCAGGTGGGGTCGCCCGAGCACGAAATCCTCGTTGGCCTCGAAGACCGCCTCCTGATTCGCGCTCCATGAGACGAACCGGAAGGGACCGTTGCCGACCGGATTGCGGTTGAAGGGGGCGTTTCGGAGCTCCGCCGGGGCAACATCGCCCAGCAGGTGCTTCGGCATCGGCTCCCAGTCGACGAAGTCGAACAGCGGATCGGAATGGACCTGAGTGAAATCGAAGCGGACGGTACGGTCGTCGATTCGCTCCGCCGATTCGATGTACTGGATCCACTGCCGGTTGGCGTACGCCACCTCCTCGTTGGCCATCATCTCGTAGGTCCAGACGACGTCGTCGGCGGTGACCGGCGTGCCGTCGTGCCACGCCGCTCCCTCACGGATCCGGAACGTGATCGAGAGACCGTCTTCCGCCAACCAGAAGGAATCGGCGAGGAAAGGCTGGAAGTTCATCTCCCCGTCGAGCTGGACGAGGGGCATGAACAGCATGAAGCTCATGACCTGATTGGTGTCGTAGTCGGTCGAGACCAGCTCGTTGAAGGCGTCGAAGTCGGCGGTCTCGGCCACGACCGCAGTGCCGCCGTCGACCGGGGCTTCCTGCGTGTCCGGCTGGTCGCCGGCCGGCTCGCCAGGCCCCCCGCAGGCCAGGGCCAGCAGGATCGGGACCAGCAGGAGGGGTCGCGCGAACGGACATCGGGCCATGGAGTGACCTCCGGGAGGCGAGGATTGGGGCCTCAAGGCGGAGAGTATCGTCCGCCACGTCGAAATGTGTCAAGCGGAGGCGGGCATCGGAAGGGGCGTTCGCGACCTTGCCCGGACCGAGGCCCGCTCCCGATCCGTCAGTACCCCTGACGACAGGCGAACGTTCAGCGTCGCCTCGAGCCCCGACCGCAGCGCGTCGGCGACCTCCGCGAACCCGACCGCTCGGCCGGCGGCCGCCGACAGCGTGATGACGGAGCTTCCGGCGAAGCTGCCGGGCCAGACCCGCTCCGGAATCGCGGTGGGATCGCCGGCGAGGGGAAGCGATCCCTGCTGAAGGAACGCCGTGCGCGAGCGCCGCTGGGCGCTGCCGAGGAGCTTCCGGCCGCCGATCTCGATCTCCCAGGGCACGGTCGCGGCGAAGCATGCGAGCCGGCTCGGCGGGTCGAGCCTTGGGCCGGCACCACGCGGCCGCGGTGCCAGCTCGACGGCGAGGCCGAGCCGCCGAAGGCCGGCAGCCAGCCCCTCGTGGATCCGCCGGTAGGCGTCGATCAGGCCGCCCGCGAGCGGCGGCACGCCGATCGGCGCCACGACGCTGTAGGTCAGCTCCAGATCCATCGATCCGTGGTAGACCAGCCGGCCCCCGGTCGGGCGCCGGACCCAGGTCACGCCGAGCTCTTCGAGTGCGGCGCGCTCCCGGACGCCGGGATCGGGCTGATGGCGGCCCAGGGTGACGGCGGGCGGATCCCAGGCGTAGAACCGGACGGTGGGTGGCGAGGCTTCCTCCCCCACGGCCCCGAGGACCGCCACGTCGCACGCCATGTTCCAGATCCCCGACCGGGGGCCGGTCTCGAGCAGCCGCCAGGTCGAGATCGCTTCGCGCACGACCCGAACCTACGCGGTCGTGACGGGCCGGACGACCGGGGATCAGCGGGACTTGAGGAGTACCGGCGCGATCCGGGTCGGGCTCGAGTCGCCCTGGAGGAGGCTCAGGCCGTCCTCGAAGACGGCCGGGCGGTAGCCCCGGGCGGCGATCATCACCGTGTAGTCCCGTCCGCGGACCAGGTCGTCGATCCACCAGTGTCCCGCGCTGTCGGAGAGCGCGGCCCCGGCCATGAGGGAGGCCGTCGAATCGGCCGGGCTCGACTCCCACCTGTCGGGACCCACGCCGGGCCTCAGGACGATCACGGTCGCTCCCGCGATCCCGCTCCCCGTCCTCTCGTCGACGATCTTCCCCTCGATCGCGATCGGAGGCGCGAAGATGCCGGTGACCGAGTCCCCCAGGGCGACGGCCGCCGCCCCGAGATCATCGTCGTTCGGCCCCGGACCGACGCTCTCCTGTCGGCAGGCGAGGGCCGCGAGCACAATCGGAAGGAAAAACCGTCTCGTTTCCGCGACGTTCATTCGGCGGCATTCCTACCCGGACCGCCCCCGAACGGTCCGCGCGCGGCGGTTCAGAACTCGACGCTCCCACCCGGCTTCAGCACCTCGCACTTCGAGCTCGTCCGGCGCTCGACCAGCTCCTTCCACTCGACGGCGTCCTGGGCGATCAGCTCGAAGGTGTCGTAGTGCATGGGAACCACGAGGTCGGGCTGGAGCCACTGGACGGCCTTCAGGGCATCGTCCGGCCCCATCGTGTAATTGTCCCCGATCGGCAGGCAGGCGCAGTCGAAGTCGTAGAGCTGGCCGAGCAGCTTGATGTCGGCGGTGAGCGCGGTGTCGCCGGCGTGGTAGAGGATCTTGTCCTCGGCCGTGATCGCGATCCCGCACGGGTTCGTGGAGTAGGCGGGATCGGCGTCGGTTCTGGAGCCGTGCGCGGCGGGAACCAGCTTGACGTGGCCGAAGTCGAATCGATGCCCGCCGCCGCAGGCCAGGCCGTGCGCCTTGCACCCCTCCTTCTCGGCGAGAGCCGCCAGCTCGTAGGCCGCGACCACCAGCGCCCCGGTCCGCTTCGCGATCGGGACCGTGTCGCCCCAGTGGTCGCCGTGGCCATGGGAAACGACGATCGCGTGGATCCCCTGGATCTGGTCGGGTCCGACGTCGGCCTTGGGGTTCCCGGACAGGAAGGGATCGATCAGGATCTTCCCCTGGGTCGTCTCGTACTCGAAGCACGCGTGTCCGTGCCATGTCAGCCTGGCCATGTCAACCTCCTGCGTGAACGGGCAACGTGCAGACCAGGTTCCGATCCCCGTACGCCGCGTCCACCCGACCCACCGGCGGCCACACCTTGTGGTCGGCGCTCTCCGGCGTCGGGAAGGCGGCCCGCTCCCGCGAATAGGAATGGGTCCACTCGTCCGCGGTCAGCGACTCGAGGGTGTGGGGCGCGTTCTTGAGCAGGTTGTCCGCCCGGTCCGCACGACCGGCCTCGATCTCCCGGATCTCCTCCCGGATCGCGATCATCGCCCGGACGAAACGGTCGAGCTCCTCCTTGGGCTCGCTCTCGGTCGGCTCGACCATCATCGTCCCCGGCACCGGGAAGGAGATCGTCGGTGCGTGAAAGCCGTAGTCGATGAGCCGCTTGGCGATGTCCTCGACCTCCACGCCGGCCGATTTCCGGAACGGCCGCGTGTCCAGGATGCACTCGTGGCCGATCAAGCCGTGCGCGCCCGCGTACAGGAGGTCGTAGTGGCCCTTGAGCCGCCGCGCCACGTAGTTGGCGTTCAGGATCGCGACCTGGCTCGCCCGCCTGAGCCCGTCCGGGCCCATCATCCTGACGTACGCCCACGAGATGGGCAGGATCGATGGGCTACCCCAGGGCGCCGCCGAGACCGTCCCGCACGGCTCCTCGATCCCCAGCGGCACGACCGGATGGTCGGGGAGGAAAGGCGCCAGGTGCGCGGCCACCCCGATCGGACCCATCCCAGGCCCGCCCCCACCGTGCGGGATACAGAACGTCTTGTGGAGGTTCAGGTGGCAGACGTCGGCCCCGTAGTCGCCGGGGCGCGCGAGGCCGACCTGCGCGTTCATGTTGGCGCCGTCGATGTAGACCTGACCCCCGTGTTCGTGCACGATCCCGCACACCTCGCGAATCGACGCCTCGAAGACGCCATGGGTGGACGGGTAGGTGACCATGATCGCGCCAAGGGTCTCGGCGTGCCGGTCTGCCCTGGCACGCAGGTCGTCCACGTCGATGTTCCCGTCGGGGTCGGTCCGGACGGGCACGACCTCCATCCCCGCCATGACCGCACTGGCCGGGTTGGTGCCGTGGGCCGACTGCGGGATCAGGCAGGTCGTCCGTCGCTCCTCGCCGCGCGAACGGTGGAAAGCGCGGATTACGAGCAGTCCCGCCAGCTCGCCCTGGGAGCCGGCGTTGGGCTGCAGGGATACCCGGGCGAAGCCGGTGATCTCCGCGAGCTGCGCCTCGAGCTGCCGGATCAGCTCGCGGTACCCCCTGGCCTGCTCGAGTGGGGCGAAGGGATGGATCCGACCGAACCCGTGCCAGGTGATCGGGATCATCTCGGTCGTCGCATTCAGCTTCATCGTGCAGGAGCCGAGCGGGATCATCCCGTGCGCGAGCGAGAAGTCGCGGTTCTCGAGGCGTTTGAGATAGCGCAGCATCCCGGTCTCGGAGCGGTGCATCCGAAATACCTCGTGGGTCAGGAAGGGCGACCGGCGGCGGAACGTCTCGGGGATCGGGTCCGGCGCCGGCCGAGTTTCGCGATCGCCGTCCGCCGCGAACCCGCCGAAGACCTCGATCAGTTCCTCGATGTCCTCCTCGCGGGTCGTCTCGTCCAGGGCGACGCCGACCCTGGACTCCCCGAGCGGACGAAGGTTGATCCCCCGCTCGCGCGCGGCCTCATGGATGGGCGCGGTCGCGCCGACGTCGACGGTGAGCGTGTCGAACCAGGTGTCGTGGACGATCTCGTGGCCGCGGCGGCGGAGGCCGTGGGCGAGCCGCGTCGTCAGCCCGTGGACCCGGCGCGCGATCCGCTCGATGCCCTCGGGGCCGTGCCAGACGGCGTACATCGCCGCCACGACGGCGAGCAGCACCTGGGCGGTGCACACGTTGCTGGTCGCGCGCTCCTTCCGGATGTGCTGCTCGCGGGTCTGGAGCGCCATCCGGAACGCCTCGTGGCCGGCCTGGTCCCGCGTCACGCCGATGATTCGGCCGGGCATGCTCCGCACGTGCTGCTCGCGGCACGAGAGAAAGGCCGCGTGGGGCCCTCCGTAGCCGAGCGGGACGCCGAATCGCTGGCTGTTCCCGACCGCGATGTCGGCTCCCCAGGAACCCGGCGGCTCGAGAAGCGCAAGGGCCAGGAGGTCCGTGGCCGCCGTCACCAGGCCGCCCGCTCCGTGGACCCGCTCGCAGAGCTCGCGCCAGTCCAGAAGGGCGCCCTCGGTCGTCGGGTACTGGACCAGGACCCCGGCGACGTCGGATCCGATCTCCGCGGTTGACGCATCCACGACCTGGATCCGGATCCCGCGCGCCTCGGCGCGCGTCCGGACCACGGCGATCGTCTGCGGGTGGCATCCCCTGTCGACCAGGTACGTCGCCCCCTCCCCGCGGCCCGTCACGGCGATCGTCATCGCCATCGCCTCCGCCGCGGCGGTCCCCTCGTCGAGGAGCGAGGCGTTGGCCACCGGCAGGTCGGTCAGGTCCGCGACCATCGTCTGGAACGCCAGCAGAGCCTCCATCCGGCCCTGCGAGATCTCGGCCTGGTAGGGAGTGTAGGCGGTGTACCAGCCGGGGTTCTCGACGATGTTGCGCAGGATGACGGGCGGCGTGAACGTGTCGTGGTAGCCCATGCCGATGTAGCTCTTGAAGACCTGGTTATCGCCCGCCAGCTCCCGCAGCTCGTCCAGCGCCTCCGGCTCGGTTGCCGGCGGCGGCAGGTCGAGCGGGCGCTCGACCCGGATGGATTCGGGGATGACGGCCTCGATCAGCTCGTCGAGGTCGCCGTAACCCAGCGACTCGAGCATCTCCGGCAGGTCTTCGGGGCGCGGGCCGATGTGCCGGTCGGCGAAGGCATCCGGAGCGGGCAGCGGCGTCACGACTTCACCTACCGCCGCGGGAAGAGCGGGCGCACGAGGCTTCACGACCGGAAGGCTCAGCCGACGTGACGGCGGTAGGCGTCGGCGTCCATCAATCCGCCGACCGAGCCGGGATCCTCGATCCGGATCTTGACCATCCACCCCTCACCGTAGGGATCCTGGTTCACGCGCTCGGGATGGTCGTCCAGCGCCCGGTTCACGTCGACCACCTCACCCGCCAGCGGGGCGTAGATGTCGGCCACCGTCTTCACGGCTTCGATCGTCCCGCAGGTTCCCTTCTTCTCGACCACGGCGCCGGCGGCGGGCAGCTCCACGAAGACCACGTCGCCCAGCTCGCCCTGCGCGTAGTCGGTGATCCCGACCGTCGCGACGCCGGTGCCGGCGTCGAACCGGACCCACTCGTGGTCCTCCGTATAACGCAGGTCTGCGGGGAAGTCTGGCATGCGCTCCCATGGCCGTGCGGGTGTCGTCCAACCGGACGAAAAGGAGCGACAGGTTAGCCGCGCGTTCGGCCCTCGTCAACGAACACGTGTAGGCGCGACCGGGAAGCGCAGCCCGTCGCCGTCCGGCGGCAGGTCGGGCGGCGGGGTGGCCCGGATCCGGGCCGCGAGGGGGGAGCCGTCGCGTGCGAAAACGGCCGCAACGTCGTCCTCGTAGGCGGGTGACCATCCGGGCTTGAGCTGGAGCAGGTTGTAGACGGGAAGATGGCGCGGGATCAGCGCCAGGTCGGTCGGGTGGTCGTCGAGGAGGCGGTCCCAGTCACCGACACCGAAGATGAACTGGATGTTGGCCGCGTAGATCTCCTCGTCGTAGACCGTCTCGCGTCGGCCGTCCACCGACACCTCGAGCGCGGGCGCCAGCTGCCAGATCGCGTACTCCCCCCAGTCGAAGTGGACGGCCAGGTTCCCGCTCACGCCTGAGTCGCGGAGGAGGCCCACCCCGCGGGCCGGAAAGGGCTGCCTCCCGGCCTCGATCCGGGGCCCGCGGAGCCCGGGGATGGCGAGCGCCACGAGGCCGACGGTGAGGAGGAGTAGGAGCGGGGCAAACCGGAGGCTCCGCCTGGCCAGGCCGGACGCTCTCCGCCGTGACAGCGCGGCCAGGGAGTCCGCCGCTACCACCGGCGCGGCGAGGCCGAAGAGCGGGAGGTGGCGGATCGCGGTCAGCGCGCCGATCGCCAGCCCCACGAAGATCGCCAGCATGGGGAGACCCGGGCGCGTCGACCGATCGATCATGGCCCACGCGCACCCGCCGAGGAGCACCAGGTAGCAGAGCCCCTCCCAGGTGGCGAGCGGGGTCTGGCTCCACTCCGTGATCTCGGGACGGGCGACGGTGGCGGTCTCGAGGAGGAAGGCCCATAGCCTGATCCCGTACGGGTTCGCGAACGTCGCCAGGACACCCCCCGCGACCGCGAGGCCCATGGCGCGGAGGCTCGGTCCGCCGCGGGGCTCGCCGCGCCGGCGGCCAAGCGGGCCCGTGACGAGGTGGGCGGCCCCCCACACGAGCAGGATCGCGACCCCCGCCAGGAAACCGCCGTGCAGGTTGACCCACGCGGCAAGGACGACCGGGACGCTCCAGAGCCAGCGCGTCCGACCGCGATCCGCCGCGTCGAGGGCCAGCACCAGAAGGACCAGGCCCAGGTAGGTAAAGATCTGGGGCCGGATCGTGCTCGTTCCTACGCTCACGAGCGCGAGCGCGAGGCAGACGACCAGAACCGCGTGGAGCGTGGACAGCCCCCGACGTAACAGGTGGACGAGGACGAGACCCATGGCCGTCAGGCCGATCGCCATCTTCAGCAGGACGAGCCCGGTCCCTCCGGCGACGCGGTACGCCGCGTAGAAGAGCGCCTCTGCCAGCCACTCGTGGTTGATCCAGGGCTTGGCGCCGGAGAGGTAGGAATAGGTGTCGGGTCGGACGACGCGTCCCGTCCGGAAGAGATCGCCCCCGAAGAGGACGTGACCCCAGAGGTCCGGATCGGCGATCGTACGGGCGAGCGAGAAGAGGAAGACTCCTCCGGCCAGGGCCAGCAGGACGCGATCCTGGCGCTGACGGCGCGGATCCTCGTCCGGGGTGGGCTGGGCCATCCGGGTCGACCTCCGGGTCTTGGGGGGCAAAGGCCGCGCCAACATATCGGGCCTCCGATTCGCCGACTACCGGTCGCCGGAGGACCGCCCGTATCTTGCGCGGCCATGGCGATCGAGATCCGTCCCGCCACCCGCGAGCACTGGTCCGACCTGGCCGCGCTCTTCGGCGCGCGCGGCGCCTGCGGCGGCTGCTGGTGCATGTTCTGGCGCCAGACCGGCGCCGAGTTCGCCGCGCGGAAGGGGGAGAAGAACCGGCGCGCGCTGCGCCGGCTCGTCCAGTCGGACGAGCCCCCCGGCCTGATCGCCTGGGTCGACGGGGAGCCGGCGGGGTGGATCGCCGTGGCTCCCCGCGCCGCGTACGATCGGCTCGAGCGGTCGCGGATTCTGAAGCCCGTGGACGACCGGTCCGACGTCTGGTCCGTGCCCTGCTTCTTCGTCGCCCGGGCCCATCGCCGCCATGGCCTCACCGTGGCCCTGCTCGAGGCGGCGGTGGAACACGCCGCCCGGCGCGGCGCGCGCGTCGTGGAAGGGTACCCGGTCGAGCCGGCCGGCGAGCAGGCCGACGTCTTCGTCTACACGGGGCTTGCCTCGGCCTTCCGCCGGGCGGGGTTCCGCGAGGTGGCGCGGCGCTCCCCGACCCGGCCCGTCATGCGCTACGAGATCGAGGGAAGGCGGAAGAGCTCGAAGCGGGTCGAGCAGGGCGGCCCGTCGGCGTAGGCCAGCACGGTCGCGCCCTCCCCCGAACCCCCAGGCATCCCGATCCGCCAGACCGCGCCGCTTCGGGTCCCGTAGCGGCCGCCGTGGAGGCAGAGCGCATCGTGGCCATGGACGCCGTGATCGCCGAGGATGGCCTCGAGTCGCTGCTCCAGACCGTCCGGCGCCAGGCCGCCCGCCCGCTCCGGCCACAGCCCCTCCTCCTCGAGCCGCCACCGGGCCCGCCTCGCCTTCGACTCCTCGGGCGTCTCCACGAACGGGCGGTTGGTCACGAGGTGGACGCCCGGACCGAGCCGGCGCGGGATCGACCGGCTCTCGGTATGCTCCACGAGCCAGAGGGAGGCGGCGTCGCCTGCCACCAGGTTGAACGGATTGTAGGGCCGCTCCAGGGCCTGGATCCGGGCCACGACGGCCTCCGGCCCGTCCTCTTCGAGCAGGTCCAGGCAGAGCAGGCCCCGCGACCGCCGGGTCGGGTCCTTCTCTCCGCCGTCACGGTTGGTGAGCCCCACCCAGAGCCCGCCCGCGTTCGCGCCCATCCAGGTCCCGCCGGCCCGTTGGTCGCGCGGCATGAGGAGCGCTGGCTGCGAGCCCACGACCGCGGGGGGCGACGCCGGCCGATCGTATGCCTCGTCCCGGTTGACGGCGAGGACGAGCGGCGCATCCTCCCAGACCGCGTGGAAGGCGATCAGCGTGCACATCGCTGCCGGCTAGGACCAGCGGCGGTATTCGTTCCAGCTATCCCGCCTCAACATGCCCCCCAGTCCGGCGAACACCAGCAAAGCGATCCCCAGCTCGAGCAGCGCGACGAACAGGCCGAAGACCGAGAGCGATCCCTGGAGGAGGGCATGCAGGGCGAGCGAGGCGTGGCCGAGATAAAGAGATCCCAGAATCGCCAGCGCGAGCTTCCCGAACACGGACGGTTTCCCGCGGCCGCGGACGGCCTGGCGGACGACGGCGGCGTTCTGGTAGATCTGCATGAGGGGATCGTAGACGCTGCGGTCTAGCGGCACCCCGCACTGCTCGCAGATGGCGTGGACGCCCGGCTGGAGGTGGCCGCACTGATCGCAGAACGTAAGGGCGGCGTCGTCGTCCCGGGCCAGCGCTTCCAGCATGAGATGAAGTCTAATCGCCGGCGGATGGAAGCCAACCCGGTGGAAGCCAACCCGGCATGCGGATGTTAGCTTGCCCGCCTCCGAAGCCAGCCGTTCGTCGTCCGGCCCTCGAACCCGGGACCCCATGAAGCTGCTGCTTACCGCGCTCTCGCTCGGCCTCCCGTTCCTTGTCACGTTCCGTGCCGCGGCCCAGACCCCGCCCGACGAATTCGAGTCCGCCGTCGACGACTTCTTCGAGCGGTACTTCGAGTTCTATCCCACCCTTGCCGCCGGCGCGGGGCTCCACGAGTACGACGGCCGGCTGGGTCCTCGCGACGCCGAGTCGATCCGGGCGTGGCTGGTCGAGCTGGACGTCTTCGAAGAGCGGTTCGCGGCGATGGACCCGGCGACGCTCACCGATGACCAGCGCCTCGACCGGGATCTCATCCTGCGCGAGATCCGGGGCGACCGCTTCTGGCTGGAGGAGGTCGGGACCTGGCGGAGCGATCCGCGATTCTACGCGAACCAGTGGGATCTGACCCTCCTTCTCCTGCTGGACTACGCACCGCTCGCCGAGCGGATGGGCGCCATCGTGAGCCGGCTCGAGCGGTTTCCCGACCTGGTCGCGGCCGCGCGCGCCAACGTCGAGGATCCGCCGCGGCCGTTCGTCGAGACGGCGCTGATCACGTACCGGGGGTGGCCGGCCTTCCTGGAGAACGACCTGACCGAAGCCCTGGCCGGCGTGGACGATCCCGCGCTCCAGGGCCGGTTTGCGGCCGCGCGCGAGCGGGCCGTCCAGGCGATCACCGACTATCGCGCCCATCTCGAGACCGAGGTCCTTCCGTCATCCGACGGGGAGTTCGCGCTGGGGACCGCCCGGTACGAGACCATGAACGCCCTCCTGTCGGGCCTGGACGTGCCCGTGGAGGAGCTCAAGGCCATCGGGGAAGCCGAGCTCGCGCGGCTCCAGGGCCTCGCCGATTCGCTGGCCGAGTCGATCGCCCCGGGGGTTCCGGCCGAGGGGCGCGTGTCCGCGGCGTTCGACACGCTGGCGCAGGACCGGCCGGCGCCGGGCGCCATCGTGACCACCGCCGCCCGGGTCATTGACTCGCTCAAGGCATTCGTCCGGGAGCGCCGGATCGGGACCCTCCTCGACGGCGACGTCGAGGTGCGCGAGATCCCGCCCTTCGCGCGTACGAACTTCGCCTACATCTGGATCCCCGGATCGTTCGAGCGGGCGGCCAAGACCGGCCTCTACTTCATTCAACCGGTCGAGGAGGGATGGTCGGAGCAGGTCGTCCGCGAGTTCCTGGCGCGCAACAACGACTGGTCGATCCTGAACACCAGCGGCCACGAGGCCTACCCGGGCCACTACCATCACTTCAACCACGTCCATCGGGCGCCGACGAAGACCCAGCGGCTCCTGACCGCCTACGTCACGACCGAGGGATGGGCGCACTACGCCGAGGAGATGTCGTGGCGGCAGGGTCTGGCGGGCGGAGACCCCCGCCTGGGTCTGGCCGTCGTCCAGGACGCGCTGCTCCGGGTGGTCCGGTACCTCGCCTCGATCGGCCTGCACACCGAGGGCATGACGGTCGACGAGGCCGAGACCCTGTTCCGCACGATCGCCTTCCAGGACTCGGTGAATGCGCGCCAGCAGGCCCTGCGTGGCACCTACGATCCGGAGTACCTGAACTATACGCTCGGGAAGCTCATGATCCGGGAGCTGCGCTCGGACGCCCAGGCGGCGGCCGAGGGGGGCGGTGGGGATTTCAACCTGACCGCCTTCCACGACGAGTTCATGAGCCGTGGGGCTCCGCCTATACCCTGGATCGGCCGGCGGCTCCTCGCGGACCCCGCGTGGATGCCCTTCGCCCCTTCGCCGGAGGCGCGGCGCGCGCGGTGATGCGGGCCGCCTACATCGCGGAGCATGGCGGACCCGACGTCATCCAGGTCGGTGAGCTCCCGCTCCCGGAGCCCGGCCCCGGCGAGGTCCGGGTACGGATCGTGGCCGCCGCGCTCAACCACCTGGACTTGTGGGTGAGGGGCGGGATTCCGGGCGTGACGCTCGAGCTGCCGCACGTCCTGGGCGCCGATGGCGCGGGGGTCGTGGACTCGGTCGGGCCGGGGGTCGAGACGCCGTCGTCCGGCGACGAGGTGCTCATCCAGCCGGGCCTCTTCTGCGGTCGCTGCGAGTTCTGTCTCAAGGGGGAGGAGTCGCTCTGCATCCGCTACCGCCTCCTCGGCGAGCACGTCGACGGCACGCTGGCCGAGGCGGTCGTCGTGCGGGCCGCCAACGCCGTCCCCAAGCCGCGCGGCTTGGGCTGGGAGAAGGCAGCCGCGTTCCCGCTCGTCTACGAGACGGCCTGGCGCCTTCTGATCACGGCCGGCCGGCTCCGGGCGGGAGAGAGCGTCCTGATCCACGGCGTCGGTGGAGGGGTTTCGGCGGCCGCCCTCCAGATCGCCCGCTACGCGGGGGCCTACGTCTACGTGACGTCGTCGAGCCGCGAGAAGCTGGATCGCGCCCTGGCCGCGGGTGCGGACGTGGCGATCGACTACACCGCCGAGGACGTTCCGACGCGGATCCGGGAGCTCACAGGAAAACGCGGCGTCGATCTCGTCGTCGACAACGTCGGCCAGGCGACCTGGCGGGACTCGATCGAGTGCGTCGCTCGCGGCGGCCGGATCGTCACCTGCGGGGCGACGACCGGCAACGACGCGGTGACGCCCATCAACCGGGTCTACTGGAAGCAGATCTCGATCCACGGCTCCACGATGGCCAACCGATCGGAGTTCCGGACCGTCTTCCGGCTCGTCGTCGGGGGCCGGATCGATCCCGTCATCGACCGCGTGTTCCCGCTCGCCGAGGTCCCGGCGGCCCTGGCGCGTCTCGAGGCGGGCGACCAGTTCGGGAAGATCGTGATCCGCGTGGCCGACGATCTGCGTCCCGGATCGTGAATCCCATCCACAGGAGGTCCCATGGCCGATAGCTCGTTCGACCTCGTGAGCAAGGTCGACCGCCAGGAAGTGAAGAACGCCGTCCAGATGGCGCTGAAGGAGATCCGGACGCGATTCGACTTCAAAGGATCGAAGGCGGGGATCGAGGAGTCCGGCGACGACCTCGTCCTGACCGCGGAAGACGAAGGCCGTGTGCGCGCCGTTCGTCAGGTGATGGAGGAGAAGCTGGCCCGCCGCGGCGTGTCGCTCAAGGCGTTGACGTGGGGACAGGTCGAGGAGGCGCTGGGCGGGACCGCCCGTCAGCGCGCCACGCTCCAGACCGGCCTCTCGGCCGAGCAGGCGAAGGACGTCGCCAGGCGGATCAAGGCCACCGGCCTCAAGGTCCAGGCGTCGATTCAGGGCGACCAGGTCCGTGTGTCGGGCAAGAAGAAGGACGACCTCCAGGCGGTCATCGCGACGCTCAAGGAGGCCAACCTGCCGTTCGACTGGACGGCCACGAACTACCGATGAGCGGCGGGAGGAGAGCGTTCGGGCTGGCGGTCTGCCTGCTTCTCCTGGCCGCCGCGTGCGACCGGGGGGCGCCGGCGGACGAGGCGGCGCCGGCGGACACCGCGCTGCCGGACACGCTGACGGCGGAGGAGCAGTCGGGGTTCGCGGTCGAGCTGGATCGCTTCCGGGAGATGCAGGGCGGTCGGCTCGACACGGTCGACATGATCGCCCGCGGCGACGACGCGGCGTTCCACGTGCAGATCCTCAACTACGGCCCCGAATACACGGCCCTCACCTACGCGGCCTGGTATACGGGACCCGACAGCGTGGTCATGTTCGCCGCCGACGACCAGCCGCGGCTCGTGGACGATCTCGGAAACGTCTACCGGGGGATCGTGATCCCGGACAACCCGCGGTTCGAGGTCGAGACCGGCACGACGGCGGTCGGCGTGTACGTCTTCCGGCCCGTCCTGGCAGCGCAGGCCGATTCGCTGACCCTGTTCGTCAACGACTCGACGCCGCCGGTGCTCAGGGTTGGGCCGTTCGGCGTCCGGCACGATGCGACGTCAAGGGTGGATGAGTCCGAGAGTCGGCTGCGGATGCAGCCGCGCGACTCCGACCGCTAGACCGTCTCAGCCTTCCTTGGCGTATTCGTTGTAGAAGTGGGCGGCCGCGACCACGCCGCCGTGGAAGTTCTCGAGGACCAGGTTCTCGTCGGGCGCGTGCGCGTTCTCGTCCGGCGTGCCGAACCCCATCATCACCGAAGTCAGCCCGAGCCGCTCCTGGAACGTCGTCGTGACGGGGATCGTCCCGCCTTCGCGGGTCATCACCGTCTCGGCCTCGAAGGCGAGGCCGAGGGCGCGGCGCGCGGCGCGGTTGGCCGGGTGATCGATCGGGGCCAGGTACGGCTTCGCCCCGTGGAGCTTCCGGACCTGGACGGTCACTCCCGGGGGCGCGACGCCCTCCACGTGGCGCCGGAAGAGCGACGCGACCGCCTCCGGATCCTGATCCGGCACGAGACGCATCGACACCTTGGCCATGGCACGCGCGGGGAGCACGGTCTTGGCCCCCTCGCCGGTGAAGCCCGACAGGAGCCCGTTGACGTCGAGGCTCGGCCGGGCCCAGACCCGCTCCAGGGTCGCGAACCCGGCCTCGCCCACCAGCTCGGGCACGCCCAGCTCGCGCCGGTAAGCGTTCTCGTCGAAGGGGAGCTTCCGGAACTCGGCCCGCTCCTCGTCGGTCAGCGGCAGGACGCGGTCGTAGAACCCCTCGATCGCCACGTGCCGCTCGTGGTCCTTGAGCGTGGCCAGGATCTCCGCCAGCGCCAGCGCAGGGTTCGCGACCGCGCCGCCGAAGGACCCCGAGTGGAGGTCGGACCGTGCTCCTTGCACGTGGATCTCCATGTAGCACATCCCGCGCAGCCCGTAGCAGAGCGACGGCACCCCGATCGCGAACATCGGGCTGTCCGAGATCATGACCACGTCGGCCGCGAGACGCTCCGCGTTCTCTTCGATGAACGGCTCGAGGTGCTCCGAGCCGATCTCCTCTTCGCCCTCGAGGAGCACCTTCACGTTGCAGGGGAGCCGGCGGTGGGCTGCCAGATGCGCCTCCCACGCCTTCCAGTGAGCGAACACCTGTCCCTTGTCGTCGGCCGAGCCGCGGGCGAAGATTCGCCCGTCCCGCACCGTCGCCTCGAAAGGGGGAGTCGTCCAGAGCTCGACCGGATCCACCGGCTGGACGTCGTAGTGGCCGTAGAAGAGCACGGTCGGGGACGACGGCGCGTCCAGCCACCGGGCGAACACGATCGGATGACCGTCGGTCTCGATCAGCTCGGCGTCGGGGAAGCCGATCTCCGAGAGCCGGTCCCGACAGTACTCGGCGCAGCGACGGACGTCCCCGGCGCACGCGGGGTCGGTCGAGACGCTGGGGATGGCGAGGAACTCCGCCAGCTCTTCGACGTAGCCTCCCTGCCGCTCACGGATGTGGGCGAGGACCTTCTGCATGTGGAGGCACAAGCTTCACGGGCGTCTGCTGAACGGCAAACGGGCCCTCCTGCATGAACGAACCACACTTCCCCGCGTCCGGGCCGCCCGGGGTGGGCGCGACCCGACCGTGGCGACCCGGATCGATCCCGCGCGGGCCAGCCGAGCAGCGGCCGGAGGTCGGCGACTACGGTCACAGCGGCCACCTTCCTCTCCTGGATCGCGTGAGCCCGTGGCACGTCCGGTGGTACCCCCCTCGTGTACTCGAGCCCGAGGTAATGGACGAGGCCGAAGAGGCCGAGTCGTACATGAATGCCGCAGCGGCCGAGCACCTGGCCCGGCTGGACGCCGCCTGGGCTTCGGTCGTGATCGAGCTGGGGCCTCGCGGCGTGGCGCGTGTCCTGGACATCGGGACGGGCGGCGGGCAGATCCCTGCCCTCCTGGCGCGGGCGCGGCCCCAATGGCGGATCTGGGCCGTCGATCGGAGCCCTGCCATGCTGGCCGCGGGTCGGCCGGCCGTCACCGCGGAATCCACCCGCGCGCGGCGTGCGGCACGCGCCTTCTTCCTCGCGGCAGCGGTCGCCGACGGACGTCGGCTCCCCTTCCCGGACGGCGGGCTCGACCTCGTCGTCTCGAACTCGCTGCTCCATCACCTCGCCGATCCGACCGCGGTGCTGGACGAGATCGCGCGCGTCGCGGGACCCGGGGGACGGGTCCTTCTCCGCGACCTCCGACGTCCGCCGAGGGTCCTGTTCCGCTCATGGGTGGCGTGGCACGGGCGGAACTACGAGGGGACGATGCGCGCTCTCTACGAGGCCTCGGTGGCGGCGGCGTTCACGCCGGCCGAGCTCGCGATCATCCTACGGCACTCGGCGCTTGCGGGGGCGGAGGTGGAGAAAGACGGTCCCTACCTGATCGCCCGGCGGTGAACGGTCGGTGCCGCTGACGACGTCAACGAAGGGTATCCACCTCGACGGACACC
>DASRVA010000114.1:0-12463 GCA_035687745.1 Gemmatimonadota bacterium | reverse complement strand
GTCAGGGCCCGCTACAAGCCCCGATAGGCGGTAGGCTGCGCATGGTATACAGGAACGAACTGGAACAGACGTAACCGCCCGCGGAGACCCACCCCCGGGCGCCCCGAAGCCCCTACTTCGCCATGCTCCCGAGCAGGTCTTCGTTCGACTTCGACCGGTTGATCTTGTCGATCAGGAACTCGGCCGCGTCGGTGGTCCGCATCTCCGACAGGAACCGCCGCAGGAGACGGAGCCGCTCCAGGTGCTCCTCGGGGTAGAGGAGCTCCTCGCGCCGGGTGCCGCTCGACGTCACGTCGATGGCCGGCCAGATGCGCTGGTCCGCCAGCTCGCGGCTCAGGACGATCTCGGCGTTGCCGGTGCCCTTGAACTCCTCGAAGATCACCTCGTCCGCACGACTCCCCGTGTCGACCAGCGCCGTGGCCACGATCGTCAGGCTCCCGCCGCGATCCCCGACCACCTTGCGGGCCGAGCCGAAGAACCGCTTCGGGGCCTCCAGCGCCCCCGCCTCGATGCCTCCCGACATCGTCCGACCGCTCGAGCGCTCGATGGCGTTGTAGGCGCGGGCCAGCCGCGTGATCGAATCCAGGACGAGGACGACGTCCTTGCCGGACTCCACGAGGCGCCGGGCCCGCTCGAGGGCCATCTCGGCGACCTGGACGTGACGATCGGGTGGAAAGTCGAACGACGAGGCGATCGTCTCGCCCCGGCCCAGGCTCTCCACCATGCGCTCCATCTCGGTCACCTCTTCGGGCCGCTCGTCCACGAGCAGGACGATGAGCTCGGCGCCCGGGTAGTTCGTGGCCACCCCGCGCATGACCGCCTGGAGTAGCATCGTCTTGCCGGCCTTGGATGGCGCGACGATCAGGGCGCGCTGTCCCTTCCCCAGCGGGACCACGAGATCGATGATGCGGTTCGTCACATCGGCCCCGTTGCGCAAAGAAGCCGTGAGGCCGGCCTTGAGCTCGAGCGTCAGCCGCTCGTCGGGATGGGTCGCCCTCAGCTTGTCGAACTGCGGACGGTCCCGGGCCTCCTCGGGGGGAGCCCCGTTCACCGAAGTCACCGTCTTCAGGGGCGGGAGCTTGCCTTTGCCGGGAGGATCGCCCACCTCGCCGTCCACCGCGTCGCCCTTTCTCAGTCCGTACGCCTCGATCAGCCGCGCGGGGACGTAGACGTCGTCCTCGCCCGGCAGGTAGGCGCTCCCCAGGCGGCGCAGGACGCCCGCGCCGCCCGAGATCCGGTCCAGAATTCCGATCATCGAGATCCTCCGATTGAATATCCACTGCGCCCGCGCCGGCACCTCGCGCCGGGCGGGGCTACGCTCCGTGGCACTTCTTGTACTTCTTCCCGCTGCCGCAGGGACATGGATCGTTGCGGCCGACTTTGTCGTGCTCCCTCACAAACGTCTGCGGCTGGGGCGGCGCCTGGATGGCGGTGGCGGTTCCGCCTCCGCGATCGTCCTCTTGAAGCGATCCGCGACCGACGACCCCGGTTCCGCCGGTCGCGGCGGGCTTCAGCGCCACCTGCTGCCTCTGGAGGCGCTCCCGGCGACGCCGTTCCTCGGCCCCGAGCACGCCCGGCTCCGCGACCTTGACCCGGAACAGCACCGAGGCCGCGGTGGTCCGCAGGTCCTCCATCATGGCGACGAACATCTCGAAGGCTTCCTTCTTGTACTCGATGAGCGGATCGCGCTGGCCCCAGGCACGGTACTGGATCCCGCTCTTGAGCTGGTCCAGCTCGTAGAGGTGCTCGCGCCACTTCTCGTCGATGACCCCGATCAGGACGCGGCGCACGATCTGCTCGGCCAGGTCGGGCTTCCACTCCTCTACGCGGCGCTCGAACGCCGCTCCCAGGTCCTCGCGCACACGGCTCACGATCTCCTCATACGTGGTGGGCGCCTCGGGATCGATCCGCCCGGCGCCGTCCCCATCCTTGCCGTCCATCCGGGCGATCCAGTCGAACGGCAGGACGAAGGATCGCATCAGGTCCTCGCGCAGCTCCGCCAGGTTCCAATCGTCGGCGTACGCTTCGGCGTCGACGTACTGCGCAACCTTCCCCTCGACCGACTCTTCGACGAGCTCCCGGGCCTCCTCGAAGACCTCCTCCGCATCGCCCTCCAGGGCGCGGGCGCGCAGCTCGTAGATGACCTCGCGCTGCTTGTTCATCACGTCGTCGTACTCGAGCAGCCGCTTCCGGACCTCGAAGTTGTTGAGCTCGACCTTCTTCTGGGCGCGCTCGATCGACCGGGTCACGAGCGAGTGGGTGATGACCTCCCCCTCCTCGGCCCCGAGCTTGTCCATCACGGTCGCGATCCGCTCCGAGCCGAAGAGCCGCATCAGATCGTCTTCCAGGGAGAGGAAGAACCGCGAGGATCCGGGATCCCCCTGACGCCCCGAGCGGCCCCGGAGCTGGCGATCGATCCGCCGCGACTCGTGGCGCTCCGTGCCCACGATGTGGAGTCCCCACGGCATCTCCTCCGAGAGCCGGGCCTCGAGCTGGTCGGGCGTCCAACCTTCGGGAAGCTCGTCGACGGCCACCTCGGGCCAATCTTTCGGGACCAGGCCCGGCCCCAGCTTGATGTCGGTTCCACGCCCGGCCATGTTGGTCGCGATCGTGATCGCTCCCGGCTGCCCGGCCCGGGCGATGATCTCGGCCTCCCGCTGGTGGTGCTTCGCGTTGAGCACGTTGTGGGGCAGGTTGCGGCGCTTGAGCAGCCGCGAGAGGGTCTCCGACACCTCGACCGAGGTCGTGCCCACCAGAACCGGGCGCCGCCGCGCGTGCTCCTGCTCGACCTCCTCGATCACCGCGTTGTACTTCTCGCGGCGCGTCCGGTAGACGACGTCCTCGTAATCCTCGCGCCGGATCGGCTCGTTGGTGGGGATGACCACGACCTCCATGCCGTAGATCTGGAAGAACTCGTTCTCCTCCGTCTCGGCCGTGCCGGTCATTCCCGCCAGCTTGTCGTAGAGGCGATAGTAGTTCTGGATCGTGATCGTCGCGAAGGTCTGGGTCTCGCCCTCGATCCGCACGCCTTCCTTCGCCTCGATGGCCTGGTGCATGCCCTCCGAGTAGCGCCGGCCGGGCATCAGGCGACCGGTGAACTGATCGACGATGAGGACCTTTCCCTCCTGGACGACGTACTCGACGTCCTTCTCGTACAACGCATAGGCCTTGAGGAGCTGGGCGATGTTGTGGATGGTCTCGCTCTTCTCGGCGTACTCGTGTTCCAGCGCCGATCGCCGCTCGATCTTCTCCCGCTCGTCGAGATCCGGGTCTTCGTCGATCCCATGCAGGAGTTGAGACAGGTCCGGGACCACGAACAGCTCCGGATCCTTGGGGGCAATCTTCTCGCGACCGGCATCGGTGAGGTGGGCGTCGTGGCCCTTTTCGTCCATCGCGAAGAGTAGCGCCTCGTCCAGCTCGTGGACGCGCTTGTCGCGCATGAAATCGGCTTCGACCTTCTGGACGAGCTTCTTGACGCCGGTCTCGTTGAGGAGCTTCATGAGGCGCTTGTTCTTGGGCATCCCGCGCTGCGCCTGGAAGAGCTTGATCGCCGCCTCGTAGGCGCCCTCCCCCTCCTCGCTCTCCCCGGCCCCCTCGAGAAGGGCCTCGGCCTCCGACACGAGCTGGTTGACGGTCCGCGCCTGGTCGCGGACGAGACGCTCGACCAGCGGCTTCAGCTCCCCGAACTTGCCCGACGTGTCGTGCTGTGTGGGCCCCGAGATGATGAGCGGCGTCCGCGCCTCGTCGATCAGCACCGAGTCCACCTCGTCGATGATCGCGAAGTGATGACCGCGCTGAACCCGGTTCTCCCGGGCGATCGCCATGTTGTCGCGCAGGTAGTCGAAACCGAACTCGTTGTTGGTGCCGTAGGTGACGTCGCAGTCGTACGCCAGACGACGCTGCTCGAAGTTCATGTCGTTCTGGATCACGCCCACGGTCAGACCGAGCCAGCGCAAGATCTCCCCAACCCACTCGGAGTCGCGGCGGGCCAGGTAGTCGTTCACGGTGACCAGGTGGGCGCCTTTGCCTTCCAGGGCATTCAGGTAGAGCGGCAGGATGGCGACCAGGGTCTTGCCCTCGCCGGTGGCCATCTCGGCGATCTTGCCTTCGTGGAGGACGATGCCCCCAAAGAGCTGGACATCGAAGGGGACCATGTCCCAGGTGAAGTCCTGGGCGGTGACCTGCCATACGCGGCCCAGGTTGCGACGACAGGCTTCCTTGACCACCGCGTAGGCCTCGGGGAGGAGGTCGTCGATCGTCTCCCCGGTCGCGAGCCGCTCCCGGAACTCGGCCGTCTTGGCCTGCAGCTCCTCGTCCGGGAGGGTCTGGAGCGACTCGGCGAGCTCGTTGATCTGCTCGACGACCGGCCACAGCCGCTTCCGCTCGCGGCGATGCTTGTCGCCCACGAACAGTTTCAGGATCGGTTGCAGGACCACGTTTTTTCCTCGTTGCCTATGTAGTGCTCTCCAAGGAGCGTGTCCGGTCGCGATCAAGCGACCCGCGGGGGCGGGATTTTCGGCCGGACGATTTCGGCGGGTACTACGGTAGATGGTCCAATGTAGCGCCTTTCCGCCCTGGAATCAACGTCCCGCCGGGCCCCCGGAATCACCGGCCGCCTCCGTCGACGACCCGCCGTACAGGCCGCGCTCCGCGATGTAGGCCTCCACCCCCGGTGGCACCCAGTAGCGGATCGACCGGCCTTCGGCCACTCGCCGACGGACGGTCGTCGAAGAGATCTCGAGCGCCGGCACGCGGACCCGCGTCAGGCGCCCTCCGGAGACCGGTTCCCCCGCACCGGGGCTCCCGTCCACGACCCCGCGGCTGACCAGGACGATCTCGGCCAGCTCGGGGAGCCGTTCCACATCGCGCCACTGCCGCAGTTCGGCGAGGTTGTCCTGGCCCACGATCACGTGCCAGACGGTGTCCGGCTCCCGCTCCCGAAGCTCCCGCAGGGTGTCCACGGTGTAGGAGACCCCGCCGCGCCGGACCTCGATCCTGTCGACCTCGAGGGCGGGATCCCCGGCCACCGCCAGCTCCGCCATGGCGGCCCGGTCCCGGGCGCTTGCCTCCGCCTCTCCCTTGAACGGGTGGACGCTGGTGGGCACGAGCAGCACCCGTTCCAGCCCCAACGCCTCACGCACGATGTGGGCCACGATCAGGTGCGCCACGTGGGGCGGGTTGAACGTGCCGCCCAGAAGCCCCTTCCGGACAGGAGCCCCCGACCCGGGATTCGTCACGGCTCCGTCACGTGCCGTCGGACGGGCCCGCCGCCCGCTCGGGCTGCGCTGGCTGGAGGCACCGTCCGGGCAGCTCGTCGTCGGCCTCCCGGGAGGCCTCGCTGTCCGGGTACGTCTCGCGCAGCCGCGCGATCACGTCCGCCGCCCGGTCCGCCAGGCCCTGCGCGCAGAAGGTTCGCGCCAGGAGAGCGTACCCGGCCGGCATCCAGTCGGTCTGCGGGAACATGGCGATCAGGTCCGCCAGGTAGATCTCCGCGGCCTCGTAGTCCTCGTGGTCGAAGTAGAACTCCGCGTTCAGGTAGAGCTTCTCGGCCAGCTTGTTGCGGAGCTCGTTCACCCGCTCGCGGGCCTCGGCCGCGAACTCGCTCGACGGATACTCCACCAGCAAGCGGTCGTAGACGTTGATGGCCCGCTCAGTGTCCCGCTGATCGAGCTCGGGTCTCAAGCTCATCTCCTGGTACGCCCGCCCGGCCTGGTAGATCCCCTCGGCCGCCCGCTCATCCCGCGGGAAGTCGCGCTGGTAGTTCAGATACTCCTGGGCCGCCGTCGCCCAGTCCTCCATCCGGTAGTAGGACTCCGCGGCCAGCCACCGCGCGTCGGGCACGCGAGGATCCTGGGGATAGTTGAACACGAAGGCCTGGAACGCGCCGACGGCGCGGTCGTACTGACCGTCCTCGTAGAACCGGGTGGCCGTCTGGAACTGCTCGTCGGCCGGCAGGATGCCGGTCTCGCCGGTCGAGGCACAGGCCGCGGCGAGCGCGACCGCGACCGCCCCGAACCACCGCGCGCCACGGCTCACGATTCCGCCGTTCCGGCGGGCCGGGTTCCGCGCCCGGGAGCTTCCCTCAGGCTCTCGGTCGTTTCGAGCGGAAAGCCGAACTCGAGCTGCTTGAGCCGCCGGAAGGCCTCCAGGGCGACCGGGGTCTCACGGTCGTCCTCTTCGTCCATGACCCGCCGATAGTAATCCATCGCCGCGTCGCGTCTTCCCGCGCGCTCCTGGATCCGGGCCATCATCAGGAGCGCCTCGGGCAGCAGGTTCGGGGGCTGCCCCGTGTCGAGCAGGATGCTCAAATAGCCCGACGCGGCCTCGTAGTCCTCATTGGTGAAGGCACGCTCGGCCAGCCGGTAGGAGCACGAGCCGAGCCGGTAACGCACCTCCTCCTGGTCTCCACTGTCCCCCTCGGCCAACTGCATGTACCGCTCGAGGTACGCGACCGCGGCCGGACAGTCGCGGCGTTGCTCGTAGGCGTCAGCCAGCCGCGCGTACACCTCGGGTCCGGCCTCCTCCGGGACGCGGGCCAGTCCCATGAGATAGGCCTCGATCGCCGCGTCGTAGTCGGGCCGGATGAAGGCGGCGTCGCCGAGCGCATAGTACAGCGAGCCCAGGCTGGCCGTGCTGTCCCGATGGCGGATCCCGTCGATGGCGCGCAACATCGCGAAGGTGTCACCCTGGCTGGACCAGCGACGGGCATGCAGGTAGTAGAGGGCCCGCACCGGATCGGCGTAGTCCGGGTCCCGCTCGATCAGGGCGTCGAACATCCGCTCCGCGCCATTGAAGTCCTTCGATCGCAAGGCCAGCTCGGCGGCCTTGAGGCGGAGGTTGGAGGGCGCATCCTTCCCGGCCGCCTCCAGCGCGATCTCGTACTCCACCGCCGCGTCGGCGAACTGCCCCCGCGCGCTGTAGCGATCCCCTCGCGCCTCGGACGCGGCGCCTTCGGGACCGCAGCCGGCCAGCACGAAGGCCGCCACGACCGCGAGTCGGAACCCCTCAACCCTCACGCTCGCCTCCGGGGACGTCCTTCGCGCGGCGCGCGGATCGCAGGACCGGGTTCATCTCCGGGTCGTTGTACATCTTGAACTGCCGGTAGCGGCGGAAGCGGCGCCGGCCATCCAGGATTTCCTCCTGCAGCGCGTGGAGGCAGGCGGCGAGATCCGAGCGCTGGGTCTCCAGCACCGCGGCCCGCTCACGGCATCTGCGGCGATGATCCGGTTCGGCATCGTCCCGCGTGGCCTCCTCCCGCATGTGGTAGATCTTGAGAGCCAGGACCGACAGCCGGTCGACGATGGCGCCCGGCGTCTCCGAGTGGAGCGGCGCATCCCCGGCGGGCACGGCTACCCTCTCCAGGATAGCCAGCAGCTCCTCGTCGATCCGCTCGATGAGGTCGTTCCGGCGCTGGTTGAGCGCGTCGATCCGGCGCTTGGTCTCGGCGATCCGCCGGTCGGAAGCGTCACGGCCGCGGGCCTCGTCCTCCTCGTGCCAGAGAAGGATGTTGACCAGGTGCTCGGCGCCGATCGCCGCGTCCAGCGGCGTTTCCTCGCCCGGCATCCGCTCGGCCTCCGCCGGCCCGGCGTGCCACTCGTGAACACCCCGGTCCTGCCAGGCGACGAGCCTCGGGACGTCCAGCAAGGGTTTCCGGTCTCCGCCCCGTATACCCCCGATCGGCCGCTCGCGTTGCACGGGCTCCGACATCCGCCCCGTCTCGCGCTCAGTCATGCTCGCCGCCAGCGACGGCGGCGGGGTCACGAAGGCGCGCCAGATCGACATCCACCATCATTCGGACGAGCTCTTCGAAGCCCATGCTCGGCGACCAGCCGAGCTCGGCCCGGGCGCGGGCGGCATCGGCCCGCAGATGATCCACCTCCGCGGGGCGGAACCGGCTCACGTCGACCCGAACGTGCTCCTCCCAGTCCAGCCCCGCGTGGTCGAACGCGATCCGGCACAGGGTTCGGACCGAGTGGGTCTTGCCGGTTCCGACCACGTAGTCCATCGGCGTGTCGGCCTGCAGCATCCGCCACATCGCGACGACGTAGTCCCCGGCGAACCCCCAGTCCCGTTCGGCGTCGAGGTTGCCGATCGGAAGCTCGTCGGCCATGCCCAGCGCGATGCGGGCCACGCCGTCGGTCACGTGACGGGAGACGAACTCGAGCCCCCGCCGCGGAGACTCGTGGTTGAAGAGGATCCCGCTGACTGCGAAGAGATCGTACGACTCGCGGTAGTTCACGGTGATGAAGTGCCCGTACACCTTCGCCACGCCGTATGGACTGCGTGGATAGAAGGGCGTCTTCTCGTTCTGCGGGGTTTCCTTGACCTTGCCGAACATCTCACTCGACGAAGCCTGGTAGAATCGGATCGAGGGGTCGACGTGGCGGATCGCCTCGAGCATCCGCGTCACGCCGAGGGCGGTGAACTCGCCGGTCAGGAGCGGCTGGGACCACGACGTGGGCACGAACGATTGCGCGGCGAGGTTGTAAATCTCGTCTGGACGCACCTCGCCGATCACGCTGAGCAACGAGAGCTGATCGAGCAGGTCCGCCTGGTGCAGCGCCACGCGGTCCTTGATGTGAGCGATCCGCTCGAACTTCTCGGTGGATGCCCGCCGAACGATGCCATGCACTTCATACCCACGCTGGAGCAGGAACTCCGCCAGGTACGATCCGTCCTGCCCGGTGATCCCGGTGATCAGTGCACGGCTCATCCGGCCTCTTTATCCCCGGAAGCGAGCAGAAGCCGTACCCGGCTGGCGATCATGTCGATCGCGATTTCGTTCTCGCCTCCTTCGGGGATGATCACGTCGGCGAATCTCTTCGACGGCTCCACGAACTCCTCGTGCATGGGTCGGACGGTCCTCAAGTACTGCTCTCCCACGGACTCGAAGGTCCGGCCGCGCTCCCGGATATCCCTGCGGAAGCGCCGCAGCAGCCGGATGTCGGGCGGGGTATCCACGTAGATCTTCACGTCCAGGAGCTCCCGCACCTCCGGGAAATGGAACAGCAGAATTCCCTCAGCGAGGATCACATCCCGCGGCTCCACCCGGATCGTGCGCCCCGTTCGGACGTGTCGCGTGAAGTCGTACACCGGCTGCTCGACCGAATGCCCGTCCTTGAGCTCCCGCAGATGGCTGACGAACAGCTCGCTCTCGATCGAATCCGGATGGTCAAAGTTCCGCGTCGTTCTCTGCGCCGGCGACAGATCCGCCAGGTCACGATAGTATGCATCCTGCTGGAAAACGGTGATCGAATCCAGCGCCAGGCGGCCGAGTATGTTGCGGGCGACGGTGGTTTTTCCTGAGCCCGTCCCGCCGGCCAGGCCGATCACGAACCGGCTCACCAAACCGACGTTCGTAGCTCGGTCAACGGCCGGCTAGGACGGTCTCGCTCAGGCCGCGATAGTATTCGATCGTCCTCCCGAGACCTTCTTCAAGGTTCACCTCGGGCTCCCATCCCAGCAGCTCGCGAGCAAGCGCGATGTCGGGGCGCCGGACGCGCGGATCGTCCTCCGGAAGCGGGCGATATACGATGCGGCTGCCGCTATCCGTCATGGCGATGATGCGCTCGGCGAGGTCCCCGACCTCGATCTCGACCGGATTGCCAAGGTTGACAGGACCGTTGTGCTCCGACCGCAGCAGCCTCAGGATCCCCTCGATGAGGTCGTCCACGTAGCAGAAGGACCGCGTCTGGGAGCCGTCCCCGAACACCGTCACCGGCTCGTCCGCGAGGGCCTGGCGGATGAAGGTGGAGACCACCCGCCCGTCGTGCGGCCGCATGCGCGGCCCGTAGGTGTTGAAGATCCGCGCGATTCGCACCTCTACCCCGTGCCGGCGATGGTACGCCATCGTGAGCGCCTCTCCGAACCGCTTCGCCTCATCGTAGACGCCACGTGGGCCGATGGGGTTCACGCAACCGTGGTACGTCTCCGGCTGGGGATTGACCTCCGGGTCTCCGTACACCTCCGAGGTCGACGCCTGGAGGTATCGCGCTTCGTGCTCGCGGGCCAGCTCCAGGGTTTGTTGGGTGCCTGCCGAGCCCACAACCATGGTCTCGATCGGAAACTCCAGGTAATCGAACGGGCTGGCCGGACTGGCGAAGTTGAGGATGGCATCCACCGGCTCGTCGAGGCGGATCGGTGCGGAGACGTCCTGCTGCAGGAACCGGAACCGGTCTTCCGGAAGCTCGGCGAGATTCTCGACCCGCCCGGTCAGCAGGTTGTCCATGCCGACGACGTGCGTGCCCTGCTCGACGAGGCGATCACAGAGATGTGAGCCCAGGAAGCCCGCCGCACCGGTGACGAGGATGCTCTTCATTCGGCCCGCAGCGCGATGCGCGCCGCCCCCGCGTCCGCGCGGTCCAGGCCTCGGCGCGGCCGGCCGATCGAGTAGTACTCGAAGCCGTGCTCGGCCATCGTTTCCGGTTCATAGACGTTCCGACCATCGAACACGACCGGATGCTTGAGGCTGCGCTTCATACGCTCGAAATCGGGGAAGCGGAACTCGTTCCACTCGGTTACAACGATCAGCGCGTCCGCGTCCGAGAGGGCCTCGTAGCCTTCACCGGTGAACTCGACGCCGTCGCTGAATACCCCGCGCGTGTTCTCGACTGCCTTGGGATCGAAGGCGCGGATCGAGGCGCCGCGGGCCAGGAGCTCACGGATGATGACCAGCGCCGGCGCTTCTCGGATGTCGTCGGTTCTGGGCTTGAACGCCAGCCCCCAGATCGCGAATCGCCGCCCGCTCAGATCCTCTCCGAAGCGCTCGACGACGCGGTCCACGAGCAGCCTCTTCTGGCTTTCGTTGACCCGGTGGACGGCCCGGATGATGTCGAAGCCGTAGGCCACCTGGTCCGCCAGCCGCTCCAGCGCCTGCACGTCCTTCGGAAAGCACGAACCGCCGAACCCGACGCCAGGGAACAGGAACGAGCTGCCGATCCGCCGGTCGCTGCCGATCCCGGCGCGCACGGCGTCGACGTCGGCGCCAACCCGATCACACAGGTTGGCGATCTCGTTCATGAAGGTGATCCGGGTGGCAAGCATGGCATTGGCCGCGTACTTGGTCATCTCGGCGGAACGCGTGTCCATGAAGAGCACGGGATTCCCCGTCCTCAGGAACGGACCGTAGATCGCTCTGAGGACCTCGCGTCCCTCCGCATCGTCCGCGCCCACGACGATCCGATCGGGCTTCATGAAGTCCTCGACGGCGGTTCCCTCCTTGAGGAACTCCGGATTCGAGACCACAATGCATCTGTGCCTGGTTGTCTCGGAGAGGAGCTCGTGCACCCGGTCGGACGTGCCGACGGGGACCGTGCTCTTGTTGACGATGATCTTGGGCTCTTCGGCGAGCCGCCCGATCGTACGGGCTACCTCCAGAACGTGCCTCACATCCGCAGAGCCGTCCTCGTCCGGTGGTGTACCGACGGCGATGAACAGCACCTGGCTCTCGCGCACGGTCAACGCCGGATCGGTGGTGAACCGCAACCGGCCTTCCGCCATGTTGCTCTGGAGCAGCTCCTCCAGTCCCGGCTCGAAGATCGGTACCTCGCCCCGTTGCAGGCGGGCCACGCGATCGGCGTCGATGTCGCAGCAGACCACGTGGTGCCCCATCTCCGCCAGGCAGGTGGCGGTGACCAGCCCGACGTACCCGGCCCCGAACACTCCCAGATTCATGCATCCACTTTCGATTGGCGGTCGGCGATGCGTCCGATGATGTCGGTGGTCGACTTCCCTTCGACCAGGTCGATCAGCTCGACGCGTCCACCCCAGGAGCGGACACGGTCCGCGCCCACGACGGCGTGTGGCTTGTAGTCGGCGCCCTTGGTCAGGACGTCCGGGCGAATCGATTCGATCAGGTCCAGCGGCGTGTCCTCCTCGAAGATCACCACGTAGTCGACGAAGGAGAGCGCGGACAGGATCTCCGCTCGCTCGTCCTGGTCGAGAATGGGACGATCCTCGCCTTTCAGGCGGCGCACCGACGCGTCGCTGTTGAGACCCACGACGAGACAGTCCCCGCGGGCCCTTGAAGCCTTCAGGTACTGGATATGCCCGGCGTGGAGCAGGTCGAAGCAGCCGTTCGTGAACACGACCTTCTCTCCGCGCCGCCGGCGGGCGGCTGCCTCTGCGACCACGGCGTCGCGTCCCAGCCGCTTGGCCCCGGGCGGAAGGTCGCGGGCCAGCTCGGCCTCGATCTCGTCGCGCGCGACCGTCGCGGTCCCGATCTTCCTCACCTTGATCCCCGCAGCCACGTTGGCGAGCCGGGCGGCCAGGTCCACGTCCTCTCCAACGGCGAGCATGGCGGTGAAGACGGCCGCGAAGGTGTCACCGGCCCCCGTCACGTCGAAGACCTGCCGGGCGCGGGCCGCGTGGTCCCGCGGCGGGCCGCCCGCGAACACGCGGATGCCGCGCTCCGAGCGGGTCAGGACGAGCGCCTCCAGCCCCAGCCGGCGGCGGAGCCCCTCGG
>DASRVA010000113.1:0-2464 GCA_035687745.1 Gemmatimonadota bacterium | reverse complement strand
GTTCCTTCGGCCGGATTCTCAAGGGCCGGGGCGCCGGCTGAGGGCTAGCTCCCCCGGTAGGTCGTGTAGCCGAAGGGGCTGAGCAGCAGAGGGACGTGGTGGTGCTCGGCCGGATCCTCGACCCGGAAGACGACCGTGATCTCGGGATGGAAGCTCTCCATCCCCAGCCTCTGGAAATAGTCGCCGGTCGCGAACGTCAGGCGGAATACCCCGGGCTTCATCCGGTCGTTCTCCAGGAGGTCCTCCGCCCGGCCGTCGGCGTCGGTCCGTCCCGAACCAAGCTCGCGCCAACCTCCTCCGTCCCGCGTCTCCAGCCGCACGCCGACCCCGGACGCGGGCCGGCCGCTGGACGTGTCGAGGACGTGGGTCGTGATGCTCATCCGGTCTCCCTTCTCTCCCTGCTGCCGAAGAGCCGCTCGAGCCGGAGCCGCGCGATCTCCTCGAGCTCACGGGCGGCGACGGCGAGCTCGGTCTCCGGATCGTTCGCCATCCGTCGCTCGAGCTCGCGCAGGATCTCCGCCGCCGAACGGCCGCTTGCCCGGATCAGGAAGATAAAGCCGAACCGCTCCTCGTACTCCCGCTGAGCGTCGGCGAGGGCTCTCCTCGTCGCTTCGGCCGCGTCCAGCACCCCCGCCTGCTCCCCTTCGGAGAGGGATCGGGTGGCGTCGAACCTGAGGCTCGCCAGGTCCGCCCCGCCCAGGCGCGGATGGTGGTCGATCGCCTCTCGCCAGTCGGCAGGCGTGAGTGCCGCCCACTCGGCTTCGGCGACCTCGAGCAGCCGGGCCAGGCCCCCGAAGGGGCGCCGGTCGGCCATGGCGCGCGCCCAACGCTCGGCGCCGCAGAAGACCCGGAGGCGCTCGACCGCGTCGGCCCGGGGAGCCCGGTCCAGTTCCGCCACCGTCTCTTCCCCGGCCCCGGCGGGCGAGGCGGTCACGACATCTCCTCGACGGGTGCGGGATCACCGTACACCCTGAAGCGTGCCACGCCGCCGTCCGGATGGATCGACAGGCGAACGTGCGTCACCGGCGGAGCGCCCGCGACCGGGACGTCGTGCACCGCGTCCGGACCGAGCGCCGTCAACGGAACGATCTCGCGCCAACCCTCGTGCTCCTCGGGCGGCGGCGAGAGATCGGACCGCGGATCGCCGAATGCGCCCCCGTCATCCAGCCCCTCGACGCGGAAGCTCTCCGGGTAGTTCCCCTTGAAATGGGTGGTCTCGACCACGACGCGCCGCGGGACACCACGCATCCCCAGCCGGATCACGACCCAGTCGTGGCCCGGACCGCGGCGCCGGCGGGTCTCCCAACCGTCTCCCATGTGCCGGGCCCGGTCGGGCAGGAGCAGGTGATGGGGCGGACCGAACCGGGCGTCGCTCCAGGCCAGGGCGAGACCACCCTCCTTGACGGCCGCCAGGTCGAGCGGACCGGGCTCCTTTGCCGGATCCGCAACCGGCACGCCGTGGACGCGGAAGCGGGCCACTCCCCCATCGGGGACGATGTTCAACCGGACGTGCGTCCAGCGGGTCCGGTCCCGGACCGGAAAGCGGTTGTCGGCATCGGGTGCCAGCGGCAGAGGCGGGACGATCGTGATCCAGGGCCAGCCCTCGAACGTCTCGTCCAGGCCCTGATTCGCGTCGATCGCGCACGCCTCGACCGACGCACGCTCCGGGTGGTTCCCCCGGAAATAGCTCGTGTCCACGTTCACCCCGTGGATCACGCCCGGCGCGCCCAGCCGGACCACCACCCAGTCGTGACCCGGTCCCCGCTTCCGCCGGCTCTCCCAGCCGTCCATCCACTTGCCGCGGTCCGTGTAGCGATCGGGGTCGAACCGGGCGCGGCCCTCGACAAGAAGGTTCTCCTTCGGCGCGAAGAACTCGTCGCTGGCGGCGAGCGCCACGCCCCCCAGCCGCTCCCCGGCCAGGTCGGGATAGCCCTCGAAGCGGAACTCAGGATCGGGATCGTTCGTCGCGACCATCGGGGCTGGAGTGTATCATCGACGCGTGGCTCAGGAGAAGATCCGACTCGACCGCTGGCTTTGGGCGGCGCGATGGTTCAAGACGCGCGCGCTGGCGACACAGGCGGTAACGGGCGGCAAGGTGCACCTGAACGGCCGGCGCGTGAAGCCGTCCGCCGACCTCCGTGTCGGAGACGATCTGCGGATCGTCCGCGGTTCGTACACGTTCGCGGTGGTGGTTCGGGATCTCTCCGAACGCCGAGCCCGGGCAAAGGAGGCGGCGCTCCTCTACGAGGAGACCGAGGAGAGCCGGGATGCGCGGGAGCTGCGCCGGATCCAGCTGCGCGACATGCCGGTCCCCTCCTACGAGGGGAAGGGCCGGCCCACCAAGCGCGAGCGGCGGAAGCTGGAGCGGGTTCGCCGGCGGCCGCCGGATTGAATCGCTGAACCAGCTTGATCCCCGTTGGTCCTGAAGTACGCTATTTCATGTGAGTCCTGAGCATGAAGCGAA
>DASRVA010000112.1:0-16881 GCA_035687745.1 Gemmatimonadota bacterium | reverse complement strand
GAGTTCCTGATCATCGAGGGCGACCACGACGTCTTCGGCGACGGCACCGTGCGGATCATCTCGACCCCGGGCCACACGCCCGGCCATCAGTCCCTGTTCGTCGATCTCCCCGTGACCGGGCCCATCGTCCTCTCCGGGGATCTCTACCACTTCCGCGTGAGCCGGGAGCTGCGGCGCGTGCCGACCTTCAACGTCGACCCGGACGCCACCCTCGCGTCCATGGATCGGGTCGAGGGTCTCGTCGAGGAGACGGGTGCCGAGCTTTGGATCGAGCATGAGCTGGCCCGCTTCGAGGAGCTGAAGAAGGCACCGGAGTTCTACGAGTAGACGCTTCCTGCAGATGATCGAAGGGCCACCCCACGCAAGCGAGGGTTCGGGGCGCTGGATCCTCCCCATGCAGCCCCGCTCCCCCGACGAGGAGCACCGGGCCGCCACTCCGCTCGAGCTCTTTTTCGATCTGGTGTTCGTGGTCGCGATCGCGGCGGCATCCGGGCGGCTCCATCACGCCGTTGCCCAGGCCCACGTGGCCGAGGGCCTGCTGAGCTACGGGATGGTTTTTTTCGCGATCTGGTGGGCGTGGATGAACTTCACCTGGTTCGCGTCCGCGTACGACACCGACGACGTCCCTTATCGGCTGGCCACCTTCCTCCAGCTCACGGGATCCCTCATCCTGGCCGCCGGCGTCCCCCGGGCCTTCGACGCACACGACTTTACCATCACCACCTTCGGTTACGTCGTCATGCGCCTGGCCCTGGTCGGGCAGTGGCTCAGGGCCGCACGATCCGATCCTCCCCGGCGCGGTTGCGCGCACAGGTATGCCCTGGGGGTCAGCCTCTGTCAGGCCGGCTGGGTGTCGCTCCTGTTCGTACCGCGGGGATGGGCGATGCCCGGGTTCGTCGCGCTCGTGGTCGCCGAGCTCCTCGTACCCGTGTGGGCGGAGAGAGCGTGCGCCACGACGTGGCACCCGGGACACATCGCGGAGCGGTACGGGCTCTTCACGATCATCGTCCTTGGCGAGTCCATCCTGGCCGCCTCGTTCGCGATTCAGGCGGCGATCCAGGCGGGTGACGTCACCAGCGATCTCACGGCGATCATCGTCGGTGGGCTTCTGATCGTCTTCGCGATGTGGTGGCTCTACTTCGCCCGGCCAACGAACGACCTGCTCACCTCGCTTCCGAGAGCCTTCGTCTGGGGATATGGCCACTACGCGATCTTCGCCTCGGCGGCGGCCGTCGGAGCGGGGCTCGGGGTCGCCGTGGACCACGCGACCCGGCACGCGGAGATCGGATCGTTCGGCGCGGGCGCCGCGGTCGCCGTCCCGGTGGCGATCTACCTCCTGGGACTCTGGGCGCTCCACGTCCGGCTCGAGGAGACTTCCCCGGCCGGTCCCGTGATGACGCCGATCGTCGCGTTTCTCGTGCTGCTCACTCCCTGGACCGGGCAGGCGATACCATTGACGGGCCTTCTGGTGTCGGGGCTCCTGGCGGTCAAGCTCGTCAAGCGGCACCGGGAGACCGTCCGAGCGGGGCATCGACCTCGAAGGGTTTAACCGCTTTTGCGCTTCGTTGGCGACGCGTCCGCGCCCGCGCTACGTTGCCGCTTCGCCGCCGCGCCGCCGGCCCCGAAAGGCGGCCATCCCGCCGGGCCGATCCGCGCGCGCCGATACGTTCGACATTCTTCATGCAACGCCGAGCCAAGGAGACACCATGGCACACGAAGTTCCCGCCCTTCCGTACCCGTTCGACGCGCTCGAGCCGCACATCGACGCGCGGACCATGGAGATCCACCACGACAAGCACCATGCGGCCTACGTCAACAACCTGAACAAGGCGCTCGAGGGCCATGCCGATCTCCAGAAGAAGAGCGTCGAGGATCTCCTCAGGGACATGAAGAAGGTGCCCGAGGCGATCCGGACCGCCGTCCAGAACAACGGCGGCGGCCATGCCAACCACACCCTGTTCTGGACGGTCATGTCCCCGGACGGGGGCGGCGAGCCGTCGGGGAAGCTGGCCGAGGCGATCGACGCCGCGTTCGGGAACTTCGGCGGGTTCCAGGCCAAGCTGAGCGCCGCCGCCACCGGCCGTTTCGGGAGCGGCTGGGCTTGGCTCACGGCGAGCAAGGGCAAGCTCGAGGTCTCGAGCTCCCCCAACCAGGACAGCCCGCTCATGGAGGGGAAAACCCCGATCCTGGGACTCGACGTCTGGGAGCACGCCTACTACCTGAAGTACCAGAACAAACGCCCCGACTACGTCGAGGCGTGGTGGAACGTCGTCAACTGGAGCGAGGTCGAGCGGCGCTTCGGGAAGGCGGGCTGAAGATCCCCTTCACGCCGGCGGACGGAAATCACGCGAGCCGGCCGGGGACCGGCCGACTCGCGTCCAGATCCACCACCACGGTCGATAGAAGACGGCCAGACTGAAGTCGTAGCTGCCGCGCAACTCGTTCCCCAGGGTCAGGGTGACGACCCGCGCCTGATTGGGGAGCAGGCCGCTCACGTCTCCTGGGATGGCGGTGATCGTCCCGACGCTGTTGTTGAGCGTGGCGACGCAAGCCAGGTACCGGACGTAGCTCGGGAAGGTCACCACGTACTCCCCGGCCTGGACTTGCTCGACCGTCGTCGCCGAATGGCTCCGGCGAACAACGTTCGGTGTGCCGCCCCCATCGTTGATGACGTAGACCCATGCCGTCGCCATCTGGCCTCCTCTCTTTCTGGCCGACTGCCAAACGTCCTACGGCAGCTCATAGTGGAGCCGGACGATCCCCATCCTCCCGATCTCCGGCGCCCCCACGAACTCGTTGTGATCCTCGTCGAACAGGTTCGTCACGGTCAGGTCCAGCCGGGCCGCGGGGGCGAACGGCAGCCGATAGCCGAACGTTGCGTCGAACACGGTGTACCCTTCGACCTCGCCTACGTAGACGCCTGAGTTGACCGGGAAGCCGGCGACGCTCCGGATCCGGCCCTCCGCCGTCACGCCGCTCCGGCCGTCCTCGAACGCCAGCCCGAACGCTCCCTTGGCCTTGGAGGCGTTGAGGGCCGTGTCCTGGACGTTCTCGCAGTCCTCGCTCCCGGAGAGATCGAAGCAGTCGTCGCTCACGTACGAGAAGGCGCCCTTGAGCGCGAACCGCGCCGTCAGCAGCACCTCGGCGGACAGGTCGATGCCCCACAGGTCGACCCTCTGATTGACGTTCCTGTAGGCCAGCAGGATGTCGGAATCGGCGGTCTGGTCGGGCGCCACCGTACCGATCGGGACCATCGCCAGGCCGGTTGTGAGGCTGGTCACGATCTCCGCGAGCTCCTCGGGGGTGAGCTGGCCCTGCACGACGAAGGGCGTCAGCCGCTCCTGGATGAAGGCGGCCGTGGTGGTGGGGTCCAGGAACACGGTCGGCGTCTCCACCCGCAAGGGGCCGATGAAGTCCTCGATCTCGCTGCGCCAGACGTCTCCCACAAGAAGCACGCGGTCCCCGATCAGCCCCTTGTAGCCGAACTCGATCGTGTTCGTGATCGTCGGCTCGAGCCGCGCGATTGGGATCGGTCCATCGTCGGGGACGAACGTGAGCTCCTCCGAGTCGAAACGGCGGAGCGTGGTGCCGGCGGGAGGGTCGTCCTCCAGCAGCGCGGGGAGGAACGGCTCCAGCTCCGGCGGAGCGACCGCGGGCACGAGTTGGTCCCAGAGGACCCCCGCGTTGGCCGGCAGCGCTCCCGCCTGGGGCGCGAACGGGCTGTACATGCAAAGGCCGCCCTGGACGCCGCCCGGGCAGTCCGGGCTGAAGGTGAGCCCGCTCTCGGGGGTGCCGAAGGTGCGAATGTCGTAAACGACCGGGCCAACCGGGATGTCCGCAACGACGAGATCGAGAAACAGGTTGTTGGTCGTCGGCGTGCTGTAGGCGCGGTTGTAGGTGAGACGGAGGTTGTGGGTGGGCGTCGGCTCGAGGACCAGGGCCGCCCGGGGCGAGAAGACGACGTCCTCCAGCCGGTTGTGATGGTCCAGGCGGAGCGCGCCGATGAAGTCGAGGGTCTCGGTCAGCTTCGTCGTCGAGTGGACGTAGCCGCCGATCTCGTCGATCGTGTCGTCCTCCTCGTTCCGCCCGGTGATCGTCCCGTCGGTCCGCGGCTCGGTCCGCTGGAGGTCCAGCCCGTAGATGACGTCCTCGCGGTCGCCACCCAGCGCGAACCCGTGCTGGATCTGTCCGGCCACGAAGAACGAGTTGTCCTCCACCGACTGGCCCGTCCGGAGAAGGAACGAGTCCCCGGCGTTGCTGAAGTTCCCGAATCCCTGGACGAAGAAGCGCCCCTTCCGTAGCCGGGCCTGGGCGAAGGAGTAGGTCCAGTCCTCGGCCTGCGCGGTGCCGGCGCCGGTCAGCTCGATCTGGGTCGCCTGGTTGAAGCCGGCGTCGAACACGACCTCCCCGTCCTCCCACGGCCGGACGTCGAAGCGGAGGCTCCCGCCGAACCGCTCCGAGTCGAAGTTCCGAAGACCCACCCGGGTGTTGGGGTCGGTCGCTAGCGCATCCTCCCGGGCCTCGGCCTCGAAGGGGTCCGTGAACGTCCAATCGTCCCCGCGGAAGTACTGCCCCGACACCTTGAGCCCGGCCCTGTCGCTGAAGCGGGTCGCGTGGCGGAACTCGCCGTGGAAGAGCGAGCGCTCCCCGCCCGCAAGGTTGAACTCCGTTCCCGGATCGTCGATCGGCGAGGACGTGATCAGATGGAGCACGCCGCTCGCCGCGTTGGGGCCGTACAACGCCGCACCCGGACCCAGCACGACCTCCACCCGGTCGATGTCGAGGTTGGTGGCCGGGATGAAGCTGTAGACGTTGACGTTGAGGGAGGGAACGCGGGCGTAGCGGTTGTCCGAGATCACCAGCATGGCGCCCGAAAAGGCGTTGTTGAACCCGCGGGTGACCATGTTGGCCTGCTGGAGGCCGGTCTGGGCCGCGTCCACGCCGGGGAGCGCCTTGACGTGATCGACCACGGTCGGCGCGGCCCGCTCCTGGATCTCGTCGGCGGTCACGACCGAGACGGTGGCCGGCGCCTTCAGGGCCTTTTCCTCCTGACGCCCGACCGTGACCACCTGCGGATCCAGCTCGATCGCCTGGGGGAAGAGCGGCGCGGTCACGTCGGCGGTTCGGCCGGCCGCGACCTCGATCCCGTCCGTCCGCCAGGTGGCGTAGCCGAGCAGCGTGACGACCACGCTGTAGGTCCCCGGCGGAACCTCGAAGGTGAAGCGGCCGGCCTCACGGGAGAGCGCTCCGGCGGTCTCGCTCCCCACCGCCTGGAAGACCTGGACGGTGGCGTCGGGAAGAGGGGTGTTGGCTTCGGCGTCGATCACCTGGCCGGCGATCGTCCCGGTCTGGGCGCGAAGGGGCCCCACTCCGACCAGAGCCAGGCCGAGCCACGCGCCCGCCAGTGCGAGTCGGTTCAGCATGTCGTCTCTCCGTGGATGAGGGAGCGGCCGGCGAACCTCCGCCCTCGACCAACTTCATTGTAGGGGAAGCGACGCGGATCTGTCCAGAGAGGGTGGACGGATTCTACGAGAGCAGGCGGTCGATCTCCTGCTCCACGGCCTCGGCGAGTCGGCGGGCGGCCTGGTGGGCGTGCGGGTTGTGGCGGATGATGTCCTCGTAGAGCTCCTCGGTGTCCGCCGACACGAGCTCGAGAACCGACAGGAAGCGTCGCTCGGACGGGGTTCCCAGCTCGACCAGCCGGCGATGGTTGGGCGCGTCCTCGGCCGCGATCCCGGCGCGCCTGAGCGAGCGGGCGACCAGGAACACCATCGCCTGGCTGCGCGCCATCCGTCGATCGTGCTCGTCCGCGGCGACGAAGAAGGGTGCGATGCCGAGCTCGCGACAGACCACCGCCACGTCGTCGGCCGCCTGTTCGTGACCGGGCGCTGGGCAGATCGCGATCCGCTGCCCGGCGAGGCCCTCCTCGCGGACACTGTCCGGCCCGAAGAGGGGGTGCGTGCCGACCGGGTGGACCGTCCCGGGGAGACGCTCCCGCATCCAACGCCGGGGCTCCAGCTTGACCGAGCAGACATCGACGACCAGGGCCCCGGGGTTGAGCCGGGGGGCGATCGCGTCCAGCGCTTCCGGGAGCTTCCGTATGGGAACGGCGAGCACGACGCGCGGAGCCGCGGCCGCTTCGGAAACGGAGCCCCACTCGACCCCGAGGCTCCGCGCCTCGGCCGACCGGTCGGAGAGATCGGCCGCGCACACCCGGAAGCGATCCTCGAGGACCCGGGCGGCGAGCTGGCCGCAACGGCCGAAGCCGACGATGCCGAGCCCGTGCTCGTTCACGAAGCCGCTAACGCTTGCCCGCCGTTCCCCTGGCCAGCTCCTCGACCCGCGCGCGCTCCTCGTCGGTCAGCTTCTCGGGCACGGTGATCTCGATCTCGACATACATGTCGCCGCGCCGGCCTTCGGTCTCGACCCCTTGACCCTTCACCCGGAGCCGGGTGCCGCCCTGGGTCCCGGCCGGGATCTTGAGCTCGACCTTCGACCCGTGGACCGTGCGCACCCGGATCCTGGTTCCCAGCATGGCCTGAAAGGCGGTGATCGGGACCGTGCAGTGGATGTCGAGCCCTTCGCGGGAGAAGAACCGGTCTGGCTTGACCCTGAGGACGAGGTAGAGGTCCCCCGGCGGGCCACCCGCCACGCCCGGCTCGCCCTTCCCCTTCAGGCGGATCCGCTCGCCGTCCTCGATCGCCGCCGGCACCTTGACCTTGATCCGGCGCCGCTTCTCGATGCTGCCCTCGCCGCCGCACTGGCGGCAGGGGCTCTCGACGAGCGTCCCCCGGCCCATGCAGCGCGGGCAGGGGCGCTGGACGGCGAATCCGGCCTGGAGGAGCGACACCTGGCCGCTCCCCCCGCACTGCGGGCAGGTCTCCACTTTCGTGCCGGGCTCGGCGCCGCTGCCCTGGCAGCGCGGGCACGGCTCCTCGAGCGGGACCTCGACCGTCACCTCGCCGCCCAGGGCCGCCGTCTTGAACGGGACCTCGACCTCCATCAACCGATCGGCGCCCGGCTGGGCCCGGGGCCCCCGCGAGCGCGCCCGGCCACGTCCGCCGAAGATCGACGAGAACAGGTCGCCCAGGCCGCCGAACCCGTCCAGGTCCTCCAGGTCGATCGTCTGCCAGCCGCCCGCGGCGCCCCCGAAGCCCGGTCCCTGGGGGCCGCCGCCCGTGCCGAAGCCGGCCCGGGCGCCCATCCGCCGCATCTGGTCGTACTGCTTCCGGCGCTCGGGATCGGAGAGGACCGTGTACGCGGCCGAGATCTCCTTGAACCGGTCTTCGGCGGCCTGGTCGCCGGGGTTGGTGTCGGGATGGTACTTCCGGGCGAGCTTCCGGTAGGTCTTCTTGATCTCCTCGGCGGACGCGCCCTCGGAGACGCCCAGGACCTGGTAGTAGTCCTTGGCCGGCATGCCGGGCTAGCCCGACGCGCCCTCGGCACCTCGCTCGCCGGGCCGGTGCTCGTAGACCTGGACCTGGGCCGGTCGCAGGAGCTGCTCGTTGAACCGGTATCCCTGGACGGGAACCACCGCGATCCGCCCGTCCAGGTCGCGGCGCGGGGCGGGCCACATCCCGATCGCATCGTGGACGTTGGGATCGAACGGCTCGCCGGCCTTCCCGACCGGGACGAGCCCCTCCTCGCGGAGCTGTTCGAGGAGCTTCCGCTCGACCAGCCGCACCCCGTCGATGACGGCCTGCGGGGTGCTGGTGGCGGGGTCGAGGCCGGCCACGCGCCGCATGTCGTCGAGGACGGTGAGGAGTTTCCGGATCAGGTCGCCCTTGGCACGGACCGAGGACGAGGTCCGGGCCCGCATCTCGCGCCGGCGGTAGTTGTCGAAGTCGGCCTGGAGGCGGAGCAGACGGTCCTGGAGGCGGAGGATCTCCTCGTCCTTGCTCTCGATGGCGTCCCGCAGGCCCGCGATGTCGTCCTCGACCGCCTGGGCCGCCTGCTCGTCCGCCAGCTCCTCATCCCGCGGTTCCCTGGTGACGTCCCCGGTCGCGTCGGGGATGGTCTCGTCCGGCCCGGCCTCCGCCTGCCGGGCGGCCTCGTCGCTTCCCTCCTCGACGGGGATCTCGCGTCCTCTTCGTGGCGTCATGGGCCGGTGAATATAGGAACCCGTCCGCGGTGCGTCACAGAAGGCTCCCAGAGAATGGAGGACTATCCAAAGAGGTCCTCATGCGTACCGGTCCGCACGAACACGACCTCGTCATCGGTTTGTCGCCAGATGAGGAGCCAATCCCCACCGATATGGCATTCCATACAATCTTGGTAGTCACCCTTGAGTGGATGGGGCCTTCGGTTCGGCTCGAGATCCTGACGGTCGATCAGCTTTCTCATCACACGCTGGAGCGAGGTCAAGTCCAGCCCGCGTGCTTCCATCCGGTGCCAATCCTTCTTGAACTGACGCGTTGCGCGCGGAGTTCGTCTCGTCAACTACTCGTCCTCGAGAAGAGCGAACAATTCCTTTGCCGACTTGGCTTCGATCAGCTTCCGCCCGGAGCGGGCATCTTCGATCGCCCTGCGTGTCACCTCATTCGGAAGCTTGAGCTCGATCGGAACCTCCCCTCGCAAGGCTGCCTGGCGATAGAGCAGGTTGATGGCATCCGAGGGTGTAAGACCGACATGGCGGAAAACGGCTTCCGCTCGCTTCTTCAGCTCGGGCTCGGTGCGGGCCCGCACATAGGCACTCTTCTTGGTCACCATTCTCTCCTCACTTTCTACTTTCTACTTATGTATCCCCTGTGGGGTACAATCTACGGCGGTGGGCAGATCTTTTCAATCGATTCTGATCAAGGTCGTGCCTCGTATCGGCCGGTTGCGAGACCTAGCCCTCAGCGACTTTCCAGCAGTTTGCTGAACGCCTCCTCATCGAGAACTGCCACTCCCAGATCCTCGGCCTTCTTGAGTTTCGACCCCGGCTTCTCCCCGGCCACGACATAGTCCGTCTTCGCGGACACGGAGCCCGACACGCGGCCCCCGAGCCGCTCGATCGCGGCCTGGGCCTCGGAGCGGGACCACCCCTCGAGCGAGCCCGTCAGGACGAACGTCTTCCCCTTCAGAGGACCCGTCGGCCGGCTGGCCTCGCTCCGCGTGAAATCGACGCCGTGCGACTCGAGCCGCTCGATTAGCCGGCGGTTCGCCGCCCGCCCCATGAAATCGACCACCGACTCCGCCACGCGCGGGCCGATCCCGTCGATCGCCTGGAGCCGTTCGGCGTCGGCCTCCATCACCTCGTCGATCGAGGCGAACTCGGCGGCCAGGAGCGCGGCCACGGTCGCCCCGACGAAACGGATCCCGAGCCCGAAGAGCGCCCGCTCGAAGCCGCGTCCCTTCGAGGCCTCGAGCGAGGCGAGCAGGTTGGACGCGGAGAGCTCGCCCATCCGCTCGAGACCGGCCAGCGTCTCGTGCTCCAGCTCGTAGAGATCCGCCAGGTCGCGCACCAGCCCTTGGTCGACGAGCTGGCGGACGAGCGCGTCGCCCAGGCCGTCCACGTCCATGGCGCCCCGGCTCCCCCAGTGGAGGATCCGCTCCCTGAGCTGAGCCGGGCAGGAGGGGTTCGGGCAGCGGTGGTCGACCTCGCCTTCCACCCGGACCACCTTCGTCCCGCACTCCGGACATTTCTCGGGCCACGGGAAGCGCCTGGCCCCGCGCGGCCGCTTCTCCTTGATGACCCGGACCACCTGCGGGATTACGTCCCCGCCTCGGGCCACCACGACCGTGTCCCCCTTCCGCACATCCTTCCGGGCCAGCTCGTCGGCGTTGTGGAGGCCCGCCATCTGGACGGTCGTCCCGCCCACCTGGACCGGCTCCAGAAACGCCGTGGGTGTGAGCTTCCCGGTCCGGCCGACCGTGATCAGAATGTCCTTGACGATCGTGGTCGCCTCCTGGGCCGGGAACTTGTAGGCGACCGCCCAACGGGGGTGCTTGGAGGTCGTTCCGAGCTCGGCCTGCTGATCCAGGGAGTCGACCTTGACGACGATCCCGTCGATCTCGTAGTCGAGGCCCTCGCGGGCCGGCTCCCACCGTTCCCAGAAGGCCAGGATCCCCTCCAGGTCTTCCAGTCGCCGCCACTCGGGGTTGATCGGGAGCCCCCAGGCGGCCAGCCGCTCGAGCGTCTCCGACTGGGTCCGGAGGTCCGGCGCGCCCAGGATCGTGTAGCTGTAGAGGCGGAGCAGGCGCGAGGCGGTGATGGCGGGGTCGAGCTGGCGGAGGGCGCCGGCGGCGGCGTTCCTCGGATTGGCGAACAGGGGCTCGCCGGCCTTCGCGCGCCCGGCGTTCAGCCGCTCGAAGCCGCTTCTCGTCATGTAGATCTCGCCCCGCACCGTGACCCGGCCGGAGTGACCCTTGCCGCGCAGGCGGAGCGGCACTTCGCGGATCGTCTTGAGGTTCGCGGTGACGTCCTCGCCGACCGCGCCGTCCCCGCGGGTCGCCCCGAGGACGAGGACGCCGTCCTCGTAGGTCAAGGAGATCGACGCGCCGTCGATCTTGAGCTCGGCCACGTAGGCGAGCTGGTCCGGGTCCTCGACACCGCGCTCGACCCGACCGACCCACTCCCTCAGCTCCTCGTCGTCGAGCGCGTTCTCGAGCGAGAGCATGGGCTGGACGTGGGGGGCCCTGGGGAAACGCTCGCTCGGGGCGCCGCCCACGCGCACGGTGGGCGAGTCGGGCGTGGCGAGAGACGGGTGCTCCGCCTCGAGCGCCTGGAGCTCGCGCAGGAGCGCGTCGTACTCGGCGTCGCTGACGGCCGGGGCGTCTTCTTCGTAGTAGCGCCGGTCGTGGGCGCGGATCTCCTCGCGCAGGGTTTCGGCGCGACGACGAATCTTCGCGGGCACGTTCGCGGCAGTCACGGGGAGGTGATGGTTAGCTGGGGCCGCGCCGATCCGGCAACGGCCGCGGATCCCGCTTCAGGCGCCGGGCCAGAGCGCTCGGAGCTCGTCCGGGTCCATGTCCCCGGAGACGAGGACAGCGGGTGGGAGGTCGCCGGAACCCGGGACCGATACGACCGACGTCGCTCCCGCCCGGGCCACACCGGAGACGGGAAGGACCGCATCCTCCACCGGCAGGAAGATCGAGACGAGACGGTCGCCCATCCAGAAGGTGTAGTGGGCATAGGAGGTCCCATCGACGACGCACTCGCTGAGGCCGGCCAGCCGGGCCCCTGGAAGCTCGGGCGGCGCGGGAACCTGGACGCCTTCGGGGAACGGGTTCTCGCTCGGAGCGAGGGCGGCGTGGGCGTCCGCGTCGGCGGCGAAGGAGGCCGCGCGGGCGGCCGGGGGCGTTCCGCCCCAGGGACGGAGGACCAGGAGCAGGACGGTCGCGGCGGCGATCGCCGGGAGCAGCCACCGTCGCCACTGAGACCGGACCGGCGCGACGGCCGCGCCCCGGTCGCGGGAGGCATCTCGGCTGGCCAGGATCTCCTCGACCCGGGCCCGAAGGCCCGCCGGAGCGGTCTCGCGACCGGCCTCCGAGATCCGACTCAGGAACCGCCGTTCCGCCGCCGCCCGGCGCTCGCACTCCGGGCACGCCTCGAGATGCTGGGCCACCAGGGCCGCGTGCTCTTCCCCCAGCTCTTCGTCGAGCCAGGGGTAGAGAAGCGGCTGGATCTCTTCGCAGCGGGTCATGTCAGGTATAACTCCCCCGGAGCGGCGATTATTCCCCTCTAGATCTTCATCCGCGGCCTCGGCTCGCGCTTACGGCGTCCCGCTCGACACGCCGCTCCCGGGCCGTGAGGTCGTGACAGCGGGCCTCCCGCCGGACCCTGGCCACGATCCTGCGTTGGAGCTCGGCCAAGTCGCCGGCCCGGGCCAGCTCGGCGCGCTGCCAGTCGCACTCGGGACCGTCCACGAGGATCCGCTCGAGTCCGCCGATCGCCGCTTCCTCTGTGCCCAGCAGGACGGTCCACGGGCGGACGACCTCGCGAAGCGAGTGGATCTCGTCGAGCATGGTCACTGTCTCGCCGGTCAGCGGATGGGCGACCGTCGCCTCCCAGTCGAACCGCTGCGCCTTGAACCAGCCGTCCGCCAGGAACGCCGGCTCGAGCTCCCATTCCGGCTCGCCCGCTTCCCACTCCGCCACGAGCCCCGCGACCAGGGCCTGGGAGAGGGCCACGAACGTGCGCGTCCGGTCGAGCCCGATCTGCATGTCGAGCATGCGCAGCTCGACGGTCGGGTAGGTCATGTGCGCGCGCACGTTCCACCACACCTGCCTGGGAGCGGTGATCGCCCCCGAGCGGGTCAGCCCGTCGACCACGCGCAGGTAGTGGTTCCAGTCGCGGAACCGGGGCGCGAACCCCGTCCGAGGGAAGGAGCCGAAGACGTGCATCCGGATCGTCTGGAAGCCCGTGTCCGCGCCCTCGAAGAAGGGGGAGTTGGCCGACAGCGCGAGCAGCGGGGCGCACCACCGGCGGAGCTGGTTGGCGACGTAGATCCGGGCGTCCTCGTCCTCCACCCCGACGTGCACGTGGAGGCCGAACGAGAGGTTCCGCTGAGCGACGTACTTGAGCTGGTGACCGACCCACTGGTACCCGGGCGTGTCCACGAACCCCTGGTCGCGCCAGTCGGCGAACGGGTGGACGCCCCCGACCCCGATCGCCACGCCGTGCCGCTCGGCGAGGTCCATGATCGCGCAGCGCAGCCGGCGCACCTGGGCCGCCGCCTCGTCGACGTCGGCGGCGACGGGGGTGTCGGCCTCGAGGACCGTGTGGAGGAGCTCGTACCCGAGCTGCCTCCGCAGCTCCTCGGGGGCGGCCGCCAGCAGGGTGTCCACGGCGGGGACCAGGTCCCCCGTCGCGGGGTCGCAGAGCTGGTACTCCTCCTCCACCCCCAGGGTCGGGACGATCGGGGAGCGGCTCACGGAATCGCGACGCGGAGATGGTCGCGCTCCGCCTCCTCGAACCCGTACGCCGCGTAGAGATGGTCCTCGGCTTCTCTCTGCAGGGCGTCGATCCGGGTCTGGACCACGGCGATCTCGCTCTCGAGGCGGGCCCGGCGCTGGAGGATCACGACGACGTGGGCGGTCGACAGGGGCATCCGGATGTAGTTCTCGAGGTCCTCGCGTCCCATCCCCTTGAGCTGATCGAACCGCTGCTGGAGCCAGAACTCCAGATAGGTCGCGGCCTCTTCGGTGGTCGTCACGATCGTCGAGCCGCGCCGGAAGATCACGACCGGCCCCCGCCGCCGGACGTCCGCGACATCGCCCAGCGGCCGCGGCACGTTGATCTCGCGGATGATCCCCTCGGTCTGCGCGAGCGGCACCAGCTTGACGCCCGTCTCGTCCGCGATCCGATCGACCTGGTCCATCGCGTTCAGCCGGTCCGAGTTCCCGCGCGCGAGGGTGAGGATCTCGTCGCGCGCCTTGCGGAACTCCACCCCCGCCTTCTGGGTCAGGATCGGGACCCGGAAGCCGGCCAGACGGTCGGCGGCCGGGGTCGCCGGCTGGCCCGCCCGGCGCGGGAAGTAGCGCTGCCAGTAGAAATGGAAGAGGCGCGAGTTCAGGATGACCGGCAGGTCCTCGGTCGGGGTCGTCTTGAGACGCGGCACGAGGCCGAGCAGCGGCTTGATCGGGATGTCGTTCTTCCCCACGAGGGCGGCCATCGGCACGTCGCGGTACCGGAAGACGACCTTGGGCGTCCCGAGCGCCTCCTCATGCTCGTCCTCCACGAACGCGGTCCGGGGCGAAGGCGCGAACACGATCGGCGGCCGGAGCATGTGGCGTCCCACCAGGTAGTCCCGGGGGACGAAGCCGACCGCGCGGTTCCGCCGGCGCGTGTCGAACGACTCCCACTCGCGGCGTCCGAGGAGGACGTCCCGGCCGGGGTTGTCCAGCGGGTCGGGGACGCCGGGCACGATGTCGACCAGGTGCTGGAGGCCGTCCACGCGCAGGCCCGGCTTCTCGTACCGCCGCGCGATCGACTTGATCAGCTTGGAGTTGCGGTATCTGGCTTCGGCCATCGGTCAACCCGTCTCGAGGGTGCGGGCGGGGTCGAGTCGTGCCGCCCGATGGGCGGGGGGTACCGCGGCCAGGACGCTCACGAGGAGCCCCAAGGTAAGACCGGCCAACAGGATCGGCCACGAAAAGGCGAAGAAGGAGGGGGGCAGGAGCGGCAGGTCCGGGAGCACCCGGTCCAGCAGCAGGTCGGCCACGCGGGCGGCGAGGACCGCCAGGACCACGCCCGTCACCGCGCCCAGCAGGCCGATCAGCGCGGCCTCGACCAGGAAGAGGAGCCGGATGTCCCCGCGGCTCGCCCCCACCGAGCGGAAGATCCCGATCTCGTGCCGCCGCTCCATGACCGAGAGGAGGAGGGCGTTGCCGATCCCGATGCCGGCCACGATCAGGACGACGAGGCCGATCGTCCCGAAGGCCGCCCCGAGGACGTCGGTCAGGGCCCGGACCCGCTCGGCGATCTCGCGGCCGGTCGTCACCGTGTACCCGATGGCTTCGATCTGGCCGGCGATCCGGTCCACCTCCTCGGCGCGGCCGGCGATCACCGTGAGCTGCACGTACTCCGGGGAGCCCTCGCCCGCCAGCTCGGCGTTCCAGCGGTTCACGACCTCGAGCGGGACGCTGATCCCGACCAGGGGGACCCGGTCGCTGACGCCGATCAGCCGGACGGACAGCCGGCGGACGTCCGTCCCCCCGCGGGGGTTGAACGAGGACGACCCCAGGACGAGCGTCGCGTCCCTGTCCCGCAGGATCTCGGGGGTGAGCTGCGGGAGGTCGTTCGCCTTGGCGAACCCGGTGTTGTACATGTCGATCAGGTCCCCGGAGATGACCGCCGGCACCGGACCCGAGCCCCCCGGCTCGAACGCCGCGCCGGGCGGGAGCTGGTCCTCGACCAGCCCGCGCTCGATCCCGAACACCCCCGTGTCGGTCACGAACCCCTGCCCGTAGAAGTCGGCCCGGAGCTGGGCCGGCACCCGGAGGCCCGACATCGGGAGGACCCGCTCGACGCCCTCGATCGCGGCGATCCTCTCGACGGCCCGGTCGTCGAGCGACGAGAACGGGCTCTCGAACCTGAGGACCGAGAGCGAGAAGGCGCGCGGCACGACGGTCAGATGGGTGATCGGGAGGGACGAGACCACGCGGTCCATGATCGCCTTCCGCGTCCCGGCCACGAAGGCGAGCAGGAAGACGATCAGCGCGACCCCGATCGCCACGCCTCCGGCCAGGAGGAAGGCGCGGACGCCGTGCCGCCGGACCTCGTGGGCCGCCCGGCGCACGGCGCGGCCGGGCCCCATCAGGCGAGCCTCCCGTCCTCGAGCCGGAGGATCCGGTCGGCGACCCCGGTGATCTCGGGATCGTGGGTCACGATGACGACCCCGAGGCCGCGCGCGTGGGCGAGCGACTCCAGGTGGCCGATGATCCCGGCGCCGGTCTCCTGGTCCAGGTTCCCGGTGGGCTCGTCGGCGAGAACGAAGTCGGGCTCGTTCACGAGCGCGCGCGCGATTGCGACCCGCTGGCGCTGGCCCGCCGAGAGCGTCCCCGCTGGCTGGTCGACCTGGTCGGCCAGCTCGACCTCCGCGAGCGCTGCCCGGCCGCGATCCTTCCGATCCGGCGGCGGGCGACGCGCGAACAGGAACGGGACGAGCACGTTCTCGAGGGCCGTCTCCTGCGCGTTCAGGTGGAACGACTGGAACACGAAACCGATCCGCTCGTTGCGGTAGCGGGACAGGGCCCGGTCGGAGCGTGCGTAGAGGTCTTCGCTATCGACCTCGACCGCTCCGGAGGTGGGTCGATCCAGACCTCCCAGGAGGTTCAGGAGCGTCGTCTTGCCGGAGCCCGAGCGCCCGATGACGACCGCCAGCTCGCCGCTCCTGAGCTGGCACGAGACCCCGTCCAGGGCCGACACCGTCCGGCCGTCCAGGGCGAACCGCTTGACGAGGTCCCTACACGCGATCTGCATCGGGGAATGCGAGCGGAAGGGCCGATCCGGGAACCCTCAGGGCCCTCCGGGCGTCCCTCCGCCGAAGGACAGGACGTGACGGGCCACGGCGTCGATCTCGGCGTCCGTCAAGGTTCCTTTCCAGCCGATCATCGCCGTGCCCGGGCTGCCGTTCTCGATCGTGTTCTTGATGGCCGCGAGCGACCCGTCGCCGGTCTTCCACTCGCGGTCGGCGAAGTCGGAGGGCGGCGGCTCGAGGCCGATCGAGGCCTGGCCCTCGCCGCGCCCGTCGTCGCCGTGGCAGAGGGCGCAGTTGGCCGCGTAGACGGCCTCTCCGCTGGCGGCCTCGGACGCCCGGGCCGGGGTCTCCGGGGCCTCGCCGACGAGGCCGGCCGTGTCGGCGACCTCTTCCGGCGCCTCGTCACCGGGTCCGCCCTGGTCCGGCCCGCCTCCGCACGCGACCAGCGCGATGGCCACGATCCCGACCCAGAGGCTGTGTGCGGATCTGCGCATTCCTGTCTCCTTGTACTGGTTTCGGCCCGGATGAGCGGTGGCGGACGGGTCGATTCGCCGCGGAAAGGCCGAATATACCCCGGAAGGCCGGGCCCTCCAAGAAGAGCTCACGGAATGGGCTTCCGGAGGCGCTCGAAGGCGTGACGGGCGAGACGGCCGAGATCGTCCAGGGGGAGCTCGCCGAGCGGGTCCCCGGCGTCCACGATCAGGGTCCCCGGGGGAGCGCCCGACTCCGCCCGGGCGCAGACCACGGCCACCGGAACCCCTCGCCGACGGGCCTCCCCGATCACCCGGCCGGTCCCCTTGCCGGCCAGGCTCCCCCGATCGAACCGCCCCTCGCCGGTCAGGACGAAGTCGGACCGGTCGAGCGACCGGCCGAGACCGGCCAGACGGGCCACCCACGCCGACCCGCGGGTCAGCCGGGCTCCCAGGAAGGCGGCCAGCCCGCCCCCCAGGCCGCCCGCCGCCCCACTCCCGCGGCT
>DASRVA010000111.1:0-7874 GCA_035687745.1 Gemmatimonadota bacterium | reverse complement strand
ACGGGACCGGCCCCGGAGGCGCCTCCGCCGGCCGAGCCGGAGCGACCCTACGAGGCCCCCCTCCCTCCCGATCTCCGGGCCAAGTTCGAGAGCGCGCGACAGGAACTCCGCGGCGAGCGGCGCGAGGTCGTGATCCTCTTCGCCGACGTTTCCGGATACACGGCCATGTCGGAGGGGCTCGACGCCGAGGAAGTCAGCCTGATCATGCAGGGGCTGATGCGGGAGCTCGCCGACGCCGTCTATCGCTACGAGGGCTACGTCGACAAGTACATCGGCGACGCCATCATGGCCCTCTTCGGCGCACCCGTGGGTCACGAGGACGATCCGGAGCGGGCGCTCCTGGCCGCCCTGGACATGCTCCAGGTTACAGCGAAGCGCAGGGAGGCCGGGTCTCCCATCCACCTGCGTGTCGGGCTCAACATCGGCGAGGTCGTGGCCGCGCACATGGGCTCCGAGATGCGGCTCCAGTACACCGTCATGGGGGACGCGGTCAACGTCGCTTCGCGGCTGGAGGGCAAGGCCGAGATCGATTCGATCCTGATCAGCCATGCCCTCTACGAGAGGGTCTCGACCGTGTTCGAGACCGAAGAGGTGCCCCCCGTCACGGTCAAGGGCAAATCCGAGCCCCTGCGGGCGCATCGGGTCCACCGCTACCGGCCGACCCCCCAGGGGGTCGATCAGATCGTGACGCCGTTCGTCGGACGCGACCGCGAGATCGAGGCCCTCGGGGCGTACTTCCGGTCCATCGAGACCGGGGCGGCACCGATGATGCTGATCGAAGCCGAGGCTGGCGCCGGCAAGAGCCGCCTCCTGCGGGAGGCGCTCTCCAGAACGCGCATCGACTTTTCCCGGATCGAGGTCGAGTTCTCGCCCATCCTCCTTCCCGGCAAGCTCCCGATCGCCAGCAACATCTTCCGCCAGCTCGTAGACACAGGGTCCGAAAGCTCCGGCGCGGTGGTGCCCCGGCTGCTCGAGATGCTGGGTCCCGAAGGGGCCGAGCACCGGTCGGGTATCGAGAGCCTGATGGAGTCCAGCGGCCTCGCCAGCCCGGCGGGAGAAGACGATTCCAAGGTCGACCCGAAGGTCCAGCGCCAGAACCGCTGGCAGGCCCTCTTCGCGCTGCTTCGCGAGGCTTCCCGGCGACGGCCGATCCTCCTCGTCCTCGAGGACGTCCATTTCGCCGGAGAGGGGGACGACGAATTTCTGGGCTTCCTCGTTCCTGTCCTGAGCGGGCAGCGCGTAGGCGTCGTCGCGACGGCGCGACCAGGCTCGGCCCGGTCCTGGATTCCCGGGAACGCGGAGCGACTGCTCCTGCGCCAGCTGGCTGCGGAGGACGTCCGCTCCTTCCTCGGAGATCTGTTCGAAGGTTTGCGGCCAAGCGTGCGCCGCGAACTGCTTCGCCGAAGCCAGGGCAATCCGCTCTATCTCGAAGAACTGGCGCGATCGATCCGCGAGAGCATGGAGACGGTCGTTACGGCCGTACCAGGAACGCTGCACGGGCTGCTGCAATCCCGCATCGACCGACTGGCGCCCTCCATGCAGCTCCTGCTACAGATGGCCGCCGTCCTCGGGCCCGAATTCCCCACGGGTCTGCTGTCCCACATGTACCGGCTCGAGGACCAGCCGGTCGAGTTCGACCAGTGCCTCCGCGCCCTCGCGGAAGGCGGGTTCGTCGAGGCGGAGGACCGCGCGCAGCTGTACCGCTTCCGGCACGCGCTCATGCAGGAGGTCGCCTACGGGAGGCTCCTCGTGAAGGTGCGAAAGGTCCTGCACGAGTCGGCCGCCCGGATCGGGGAGGAGTTCTATGCCGAGCGCGTCGACACCGAGGCCCCCTTCTTCGCCCACCATTACTGGGAGGCCGACCTGCAATCCGAAGCCGCGCCCCATCTCTGGAAGGCGGCGCAGGCGTCGGCCCGGGCGTACGAGCTGGTTCAGGCCGAGCGCAGCTTCGACCGCCTGGCGACGGTGATGGAGAAGGACCCGGCCGTGCTCGAGGACCCGGAGGAACGGGCCCGCATGGCCGAGTCGTACGGGTACGTGTTGTTCGACCGCGGGCGCTTCGAGACGGCCGAGACCTGGTTCGAGATCCTGGAGGAGCTCGGCGAGCGGCTCGCCCGTCCGGAGTGGGTGGTCCGCTCCCTTTGGTATCGCGGCCTGAATGCCGTCATCCGCGGGCAGCCCGACCGCGCGGAAACGCTCCTCGAGCGGGGGCTTTCCCTGCTCACCGCGCCCGACGACCGACTGGAGGCCGATCTCCACAGCGGACTGGGCCTGGTTCATCACGATCGGAGAGAAGCCGAGCGGTCGCTCGAGCATCACGAGCGGGCCCTCACGCTGCGCCGGAAGATCGGCGACGACCTCGGCACCGCGAAAAGCCTCATGAACATGGGGAACGTCTACTTCAACCTGCGGGCGGATCACCGGAGAGCCGAAGAGCACTACGAGGAAGCGCTGGCCTTTTCGCAGAAGGCGGGCGACCGCCTGATGCGAAGCGGCTGCACGCTGAACCTGGGCAGCCTGGCTCTGGACCGGGGCGAGTGGCCTCGCGCCCTCAGGCGCTTCCAGCGCGTGCACACCCTGGCCGAGGAGATGGGGTGGTCCTTCATGCGCTTCTTGAGCCTCCGGTGTCAGGCCGAGTGTCATCTGCGCCTGGGCCAGATCGACCGGGCGCTGGGCATCCTGGAGACGTGCCGCAGCGTCGGTGACGATGTCCTCATTCCATTCAACCGGGTCGCCATACGTCTCCTCCAATTCGAGGCGTACACGAGCGCGCTCGCGGACCACCGGGCGCTCGAGGCCCTCGATGCAGCGCGCGAAGTGGCTGAGAACCTCGGGGTCACAGAAGCGGCAGACTGGCTGCGTCTTTGTGAAGGGCGGCTGCTCGCCATCGGCAGGCATTGGGAGGAAGCCGCCCAGGCATTCGCCGATGCCGGCCGGCTCGCCGCCGAGCTCCAGAACCGCGACCTGGAGAGACTCGCGCTTGCGCACCGCGTCCGCGCGATCCTCCAGGCCGGAATGGACGGACCCGACATCGCGACCGATGAGCCCGACCAGGAAGGGCCGACCGCCGCACTGAGCCTGTTTCTCCTGGCCGATGGCCGGGCAGCCCGGAACCCCTCGGTGGAGACGGCTCGTGAACTGGCGACAGCGGGCGAAATGGCCTCGCGACTCGGCTTTCTCGCGCTGGAGCGGGCGGCGTTCGAGCGACAGGCCTTCGTACTGACCGAGCTGGGCGACACCGGATCGAGGGAAGCCGCTCTGGAGCGTGCCGCCACCGCGATGCACGAGCTCGCCGCCCGGTTACCTGCGGAGCTGCGACAGGGGTTCCTTGAGCATCCACGTAACGCCACCCTGCGCGCGGTCGCCGTGCAAGCCGCGGAGGCGTTGAACGCAGCGGCCCTCCAGGACTCCTAGGTCGCCTCTCCCGCCTTCCGGTCCGCCAGGAACGCCTTGACCCCCGCCCTGCAGTCCTCCGTCATCCGCGCTTCGGCGTTGACCTCCTCTCCCCTGGCAATGCCCTCCTCGAAGGAGAGCTGGTCCAGCTCGTAGAGGAGACGTTTGGAAAAACCGATCGAGGTTGCCGATTTCGCCGCCAGCTCGACGGCGAACGCGCGGGCGTCGGCGGCGAACGTGTGCCGGCTGATGACCGCATTCACGAGTCCGATCCGATGGGCCTCGCCGGCATCGATCCGCTTGCCGGTGGCGACGAGCTCGAACGCCGTCTTCTCGCCGACGCTCCTGATCAGCATGTTCATCACGATCGCCGGGACGAAGCCGATGTGGACCTCGGGATAGCCCAGCCAGGCGTCATCCGAGACCAGCACGATGTCGCAGGCGGTGGCCAGACCCGCCCCCCCGGCGAGCGCGTTGCCCTGAACCGCGGCCACGATCGGCCGCGCGAAACGGCGCATCCGCACGAACAGCTCGCCCAGGGCGGCGGCATCCGCGAGGTGCTCTTCGTACGACGCGTCGACCATCGCCTCGATGTGCGCCAGGTCGGCCCCGGCGCAGAAGTCGCGCCCGGCGCCTTCTAGCAGGACCACGCGGACCCGCTCGTCACGCTCGACCGCATCGAGGGCCTCCTTCAGGGCCCGGACGGTACCGGGATCGAGGGCGTTTCGCTTCTCGGGCCGGTTGAGCGTGAGGATGGCGACCGCGTCTCCCTCGCGCACCTCCATGATCACCGGCTCTGTCATGCGGTCTCTTCGGGCAACGAGGCCAGAACGTCTTCGGGCACGTCCAGACCGAGCCGCAGGAGCGCCGTCGAATAAACCTTCCCCTGGGCGTCGGTCATGAGGCTCATCGTGCCGCCACCGCCCAGCGCGCCGTGAAGCAGGAAGTTGAGCGCATCGAGATTGTCGAGCTCGTACCGCTCCACCGGACCTTCGATCATGCCGGAGAAGTGCTCGGCGACGCGGTCGGCCGTCAGGTGGTCCTTCAGAAAACGATAAATCCGCGGGGTGTAGGCGATGATCCCGATGTTCGCGGTGTCGCCCTTGTCGCCCGAGCGGGCGTGGGCGAGGCGGCGAAGCTGGACCATGGTCACGAGGCCGAATCTGGACATGGCAGGGGTCTCCTGCAACGTCCACGACGCACTGCTCAATTCTTCAAGGCCATCCGATCGACCTCGGAATCCAGCCTCCCCTCCAGCAGGTAGGTGGGCATCTCGCCCTTGCCCTTGATGGGAACCGTCCCCAGCGGGCGGAAGGCGTATCGATCGTGGAGCCGCTCGTACACGCCCTCTGTCACCTGGATCCAGCCGGCCTGCCCGTGCGATTCCATGCGGCTCGCGGTGGTGACCGTGTCTCCCCACAGGTCGTAGGCGAACTTCGACTCGCCCACGACTCCGGCGACGACGGGGCCGGTGGCGATGCCGAATCGCAGGGCGATAGGCCGATGTCCCTCGCCGTTCGGCGTCGCCCCTTCGATGTGCTCGACACAGCGACGCATCGCCAGGGCGGCTTCGGCCATCCGCTCGACGTGATCGGGTTGCGCGACCGGCACGCCCGCCACCGCCATGTAGGCATCGCCGATCGTCTTGATCTTCTCGATCCCGTACCGGCGTGCGACCTGGTCGAACTCGGTGAAGACGGAGTTCAGGAACCCGACCAGCTCCTCCGGTGACAGAGTCGAGGAGAGCTCGGTGAAGCCGACCAGGTCGGCGAAGAGAACCGACGTCTCTTCGAACGCATCGGCGAGCGGTCCCGGCTCGGTCTTCAGCCGGCTGGCGATGGGAGCCGGCAGGATGTTGAGAAGCAGCCGATCGCTGCGCTCGCGCTCCTCTTCGACGAGCGCCGTTTTCCAGAACCCGATCCGCGCATAACGCTCCAGGTTGTAGCTCGCGAAGAGCCCCATCAAGGTCGCCGAGACGAGAGCGAAGTTGCCCGCCATCAGGATGTCCCGGGAGGTCCCGACCAGCAGGATCTGGAGGTCGTAGCTGATCAGGATCCCGATCGAGAGAACGACCAGCAGGGGGAAACGCAGACGGAAGAGGGCGTGAGCGCCGAGGATGATGAGAACGATGCCTGGATAGTAGAGGGCCTGCACGCGCTGGCTCCCGGTCGCGAGCATCGAAAGGACCCCGAACGTGGCCGCGAACAGAACCAGCGACAGGAGCCAGTTCCGGACGCGCGGGAACCACGAGAAGAACGAGGCCGCGAAGACCGCCCCCGTCAGCGCGCAGACCCCCGCCCGGAGCTGGGCGAAGCGCTCGAAGTACTGCGGGAAGATCAGCCAGTCGAGAAGCGCGTAGACTCCATAGAGATAGATCGTGAGGAGGAGCACCCCGCGGGTATGCCGCAGCGCGTGAGCCTGCCATTGGCTGAGAAAGCGCGATTCCAGCTCATCCGAGGCGAAGCGCAGGGTGAGCGGATGGAAGTCGGCGCGGTCGTGTCGAGCGACGTGATCGGGTGTGATCGACATGGTGCTCCCGAATATACGGTGGCGTCCGCCGAGGGTTTCCCAGCGGGCCCGCCCGCTAGTCCGACCAGGCCGAGACGCGCCAGCCCTCTGCCGTCCGGGACACCTCGAGGTCCACGGGCTCGCGCCCGGCGTCGCCGCCCCGCGCCACCTCGACGCTCGTCAGGAGGACGACCTCGCCGGCCACTTCCCAGCGATCGGGAGCCACGCGGCGCATGCTTCCGATCTCGATCCGGTCGGGCCACGGGCTCGAGACCTCCCGGCCGGGGGCGGCCGCGGGACTGGCCAGCCAGGTCTCGAGGAGGGCCGGCGTCACGAGCGCTCCGTAGGACTCGCGGATCAGCGCCCGGAGACGTTCCGGGGGCGCGCTGAGCGGTACGTCGGCGAGCCGCGCGCCGAAGCGCTCGACCAGCGCGACGACCGCCTCCCTCCCGGCGTCGCCGTCGGGCCCGCAGGCGGTCAGGTCCGCGGCGACCAGGTCGGCCGAATAGAGGCGCCAGCTCATCTCCTCGGGAGTGGCTCCGGGCACGACCGCGCGCCGCAGCGTGATCGGTCCCGCGAAGCACTGCTCCCGGCCACCGGTCGTCCAGGCCCGCAGAGCGACCGGCACAGTGACGTACCTGGAACCGGCCGCGCCTTCCACGCGCCCGGCCGGACCCAGCCGCGCGTCGACCGAGTCGGTCTCCGCGAAGCCGCGCCGGAACTCCTCCAGCGTCTGGCTGCTCCCCCGGCCGCCGCCTCCCCAGAGCGCCCAGGCCCGGTCGTGCTCGCCCGCGGCGATCGCCCGGTAGTACTCCCGGACGACAGCCACGGCCGCGACGGGATCCTCGCCGTCGGCCTGGTCGCGGGGCCCATCCACGTCCAGCGACGACGGCGGGGCCGTCTCGGCGATCGAGTCGGCGGCCATCTCCGGCCGTTCGTTCCCGCCACCCCCGCACGCCGCCAGGAGCGAGCCGAGGACGAGCCAGAACCGGATCGCCGGCTTCACGCCTCCACGACCTCGACCTCGAGGTGCGGCTCGATCTCCCGGCGGTCGACCAGCGCCGGCCAGTAGGCGACGACGTCCTGGACACGCGGGCGGCCTCCGGCAAATCCGGTGACGCTTGGCGGGCCGGAGAGGACGAGGGGCGCGATCTCGCGCGTGAACCGCTCGACGGCCGCGCGGTCCGCGGCCTTGACGGCGACCCGGAGCTCGATCTCGGGAAGGTTCTCCGGGGGCGGTCCGGCGAGGGGCCCGTGCGTGGCGTTCCATCCGACGAACTCGGTCCGGATCTCGTCGAACTTGAGCCCCAGCCTCTCCAGCCGCTCGCGCAGCACGCGGTCGGCCGCACGCGCCTTGTCGACGGCCTCGGGCCAGGCGTAGACGAGGGTCCCGACCGCCTTGAAGCCGGCCGAGTAGGCGATCGACACCTTGAGCCGGTCCGTGCGCGGCCGCCCGCGGACCCCCGACACCCGGACCCGGTCCGGCCCCTCCTCTTCGAGCCGGATGGTCGTGAAGTCCGCGATCCCGTCCGGCGTGATGTACCCGGCGGGGTTTCCCATCTCGTAGACGACCTGCTCCTTGACGACGGCCGCGCTCACGCGGCCCCCCGTCCCGGCGTGCTTGGTGAGGACGAAGGGACCTTCCGGCGTCGCCTCGACGATCGGATAGCCGACGTCGGCCAGGTCGGGGATCGTCCGCCAGTCGACGAGGCAGTTCCCGCCCGTGACCTGGGCGCCGCACTCGTTGACGTGACCGGCCACGATCCCATGGGCGACCCGGTCCCAGTCGTCCTCCCCCCATTCGAACGCATGGATGATCGGCGCGTAGGTGAGGGCGGTGTCGGTCGAGCGTCCGGTCACGACCACGTCGGCGCCGCGCTGGAGCGCCTCGACGATCGGAGCCGCACCGATGTGGGCGTTGGCGCTCTCGACCCGGTCGAGGACCTCGGTCAGCGGCCGTCCGTCGTCCATGT
>DASRVA010000110.1:0-5613 GCA_035687745.1 Gemmatimonadota bacterium | reverse complement strand
GCGGCGGCGACCGTTGCATCCCGCGCGGCCACTTGGAGCGGCCCGGCCGGGCGGTGATCTTCGACGATTTCGTCCTGCGCTAGCACGTTCCGCGTCCCCATGGGGTGGATCCGTGCCGCCCTCGTCCTCGTCGCCCTGACGTGCCTGGCGGGCTGCGAGGGCGTGCTCGAGGGGCCGTTCGGCGTCGGCGACCGTCCGTTCGTCGAGGGGCGCTGGTCGATCGACGCGTTCGTGCGGTCGAGTTCCTGCGGGCCCGTCCGCGACGAGCCGTTCGGCGCCCGGATCTTCCAGAACCGCGACACCCTCCAGTTCGTCGTCGAGGTCGACGACTTCGGCGACGTCCGCTACGACGGCCGGCTGGACCGGGACGGCGATTTCCGGGTGCGGCAGGCCACGGTCTTTCCCGACGCAGGTCTTCGGGACGAGTCAACGGTCGAGGGCCGCTTCAGCTTCAGCGGCAACCGGCTGTCGGGCACCGAGGTCGAGCGGATCGAGGACCTGCGGACGGGCGAGCGGTGCTCGATCGTTTGGCGCTGGGAGGGGCGTCGGCGATAGTCTTGCGCGCATGCCCGAGCGCGTGAGTCCCCGGCAACCGGCCGCGCCCCCGGCGCGGCTGGACCGCCTCCTCGACCGCTTCGAGCGGCTGGGGAGGGACCAGACCATGGCGCTCCTGGTCGAGTTCGCGGACCAGTTCCCCGAGCTCCCGCCCAGGTTTGCCGATCTGGCCGAGGACGACCGGTACAGGATCCACGAGTGCATGACGCCGGTGGCCCTGTTCAGCGAGGTGAGAGACGGCCGGATCTACTTCTTCGCCGACGTCCCCCGCGAGGCGCCGACCGTCCGGGCGCTTCTCACCATCTTCACGCAGGCCCTCAACGGGGAGCCCCCCGAGACCGTGCTCGCCATCCCCTCCGACTACGTCTCCCGGCTCATGCGGAAGGTCGGTCTCATGACCCGCGAGCGCGGGCTGAACGCCATGCTCGCCAGGATGAAGCGCCACGCCGTCGAGGCGCTCGCGGCCTAGGCGGCGGCGCGCCAGATCCGGAGCCCCGTGCCGGAGCTTCCCGAGATCGAGGCCTACCTCCACGCCCTGCGGCCGCGGATCCTGGGCGCCACGCTGGCCGATGTCCGCGTTCGCGCGGTGTCGCTCCTCAAGACGTGGGATCCCCCGCTCGAGACCGCCCGCGGTCGGCAGGTCACCGGGCTGCGCCGGCTCGGCAAGCGGATCGTGATCGAGCTGGATCCCGATCTCTTCCTCGCCCTCCACCTGATGGTCGCCGGGAGGCTGCGCTGGTGCGAGACGCCGTGGACCATCCCGCGCAAGCGGGGTCTCGCCGCCTTCGACTTCTCGAGCGGCTCGCTGCTCCTGGTCGAAGCCGGGACCAGGCGCCGGGCCGGGCTGCATCTGGTCCGCGGCGAAAAGGCGCTGGCCGCACTCGATCCCGGCGGGATCGAGGTCCTCGACTCCACCCTCGACGCGTTCCGCAACGCGCTGCTCGGGGAGGGCCACACGCTGAAGCGCGCGCTCACCGACCCGCGCGCCTTCGCCGGGATCGGCGGCGCCTTCGCCGACGAGATCCTGCACCGCGCAAAGCTCTCTCCGCTCCAGATCAACGAGAACCTCGACCCGGACGAAGTCGAGCGCCTGTGGGGGGCTTCCCGCGAGGTGCTGTCCGAGTGGACCCGGCTCCGGGTCGAGGAGACGGGCCCAGGCTTCCCGGAGAAGGTCACCGCCTTCCACCCGCGAATGGCAGTCCACGGCAGGTTCCGCGAGCCGTGTCCGGCCTGCGGTGCGCCGATCCAGCGGATCGTCTACGCCGACCGGGAGACGAACTACTGCCCGGGCTGTCAGACCGGGGGCCGCATCCTCGCCGACCGCGCGCTCAGCCGTCTACTTCGGGAGGACTGGCCACGCACGCTGGAGGAGCTGGAAGGCGCCTGACGGATCCGCCGGGGGTTCCGTCCACGCTCACGCGGTATTAGTGTGGGCGGATCATGCCCAGGGACCCCCTAAGCGAGATCGCCGACCCGAGGGCCGCCACCGCCTCCTACGCCGGCCAGCAGTGGTTCGGCCATCCGCGCGGGCTGGCAACCCTCTTCTTCACCGAGATGTGGGAGCGGTTCAGCTACTACGGGATGCGGGCGCTCCTCATCCTTTTCATGACCGCCGCGGTCACCGCCGACAACCCCGGCCTCGGGTTCGAGGTCGACAAGGCAGCCGCGATCTACGGCCTCTACACCGCGATGGTCTACCTGCTCGCCCTGCCCGGCGGGTGGGTCGCGGACAATCTCTGGGGACTCCGCAAGGCCGTCTTCGTGGGCGGCTGCATCATCGCCGCGGGCCATTTCAGCATGGCGATCCCGACCGTCGAAACCTTCTATCTGGGCCTCATGCTGATCACGATCGGGACGGGGCTCCTCAAGCCCAACATCAGCGCCATCGTCGGCGACCTCTACCCGGAGGGCGGAGCCCGGCGCGACGCCGGCTATTCGGTCTACTACATGGGTATCAACCTGGGCGGGTTCCTGGGGCCCCTCCTCTGCGGCTATTTCGGCGAGGGGTTGAACTGGCACCTCGGCTTCTCGCTGGCCGGGATCGGCATGGTGGCGGGGCTGATCCAGTACCGGCGGGGCCTCCGCCATCTGGGCGACGCCGGCAAGCTCGACCTCGGGGATCCGGATCTGGTCGTGCGGAAGAGCCGGAACTTCTACATCGCGATGGCGGCGGTCGGGGCGGCCATCATCCTGGCGGTCCTCCTCGTCCGCTCCGGCGCCCTCGCGATCCCGCTCACCACCGTGGCGCGGAGCCTGGGCGTCGTGATCGTCGGAGTGACCCTCCTCTACTTCATCTACCTCATGGTCGCCGGCGGCCACACCTCGATGGAGAAGCGGCGGCTGGGCGTCATCCTCTGGCTGTTCATCCTGGCGGCTCTCTTCTGGTCCGGCTTCGAGCAGGCCGGCTCCTCGCTCAACCTGTTCGCCGAGCGGCTCACCGACCGGGTCATGCTGGGCTGGGAGATGCCGGCGAGCTGGCTTCAGTCGGTGAACTCGTTCTTCATCATCCTGCTCGCTCCCGTGTTCGGGAGCGTTTGGGTGTGGCTCGCCAACCGGCGGGCCAACCCTTCGATCCCGGTCAAGTTCGGTCTCGGCCTGCTGGGATTGGCGATGGGGTTCTTCGTGATCGCCTGGGGGGCGGCCAACGCCACGCCCGAGAACGGGGCGTCCCCGGCCTGGCTCGTCGTCATGTACTTCCTCCACACGTGCGGCGAGCTGGCGCTCTCGCCGGTCGGGCTCTCTTCCATGACCAAGCTGGCGCCCCGGAGCCGCGTCGGTCAGATGATGGGGGTATGGTTCGTGGCCTCCGCGCTCGGCAACCTGATCGCGGGGCTGGTCGCCGGGACGCTGGGGGGCATGGAGCCGAGCGACCTCTTCCGGACGGTCGCGATGATCACCGGCGGCGTGGGACTCTTCGCCCTCGTCGTGAGCCCCGCCATCCGCCGGCTCATGGGGGACGTGGAGTAGCGACCGGCGGAGCCCGGTCTACGACCCCGCCTGGCTGCCCGAGCGGGTCGCCGCGCCGCCGAAATGACCGTAGAGGTAATCGAATACCGGGGCGCCGCCGGCAATCCGCTCCGCGTCGTCCTCGTGAGTCCGCGCGATCCCGGCCAGGATGGACGCCAGACCGGCCGTCTCCGCCCGGCCGTAGCGGCTTTCCTTGAGATCCAGGTCGTGGACGATCTCGGCGATCGCCGCGAGGCCGGGGTCGTCGCCCAGACCGAAACGGTCCAAGAGGGTCTCGAACGTGCACCGTTCGCCCTCGTGGGTGAACTCGCCGTCGAACATGTCGAACCTCAGCTCGCCCTCGGAGGGCCGGTGCCCGGTCGGCTCGACGAACCTGAAGCGCGCCTCCGGGTCGATGAACCGGCGGACCAGCCAGGCGCACGCGGTTCGATCCACGCGGACCCCGCGCCGGGTCACCCACGTCATGCCACGCGCCCTCGCGGGCGTCCATCTCTCTCCGGCCATGGTTTCCTCCTCATGCTTCGTGGCCTCCATCTCGAGCGCCAGCATCGCTACCGCCTGCTCGGCCTCCTCGCGTCCCGGCGCGTCGAAGAAATCGAGCTCGCGGATCGCCTCCAGCGACCGTTCGAGGCGGGACAGAGCTTCTGCGGCGTCGAGAGGTGACTCCCCATCCGGGTCGGGCTCACCCAGCCGCTCGCGTGCCCGGGCCGCCTCGGCCGCGAGCTCGGCGTAGGCGGCGTCGCGTTCCGAGTTGAACGCCTTCCGGAGCCGCCGGTCGGTGACGCCATCGATGAACGTGGCCACCGAGAGCGACCCCTCGCCGCCGTCCTGGACGATCTCCCGGAGCAGCCACTCCAGGTCTTCGCGGGTGTCCTCCCGTTCGGGAAGGACATAGACCGAGTTCTTGAGCGGGAGGGCGCCGATCCCGGCCAGCCGGCGCCGGACGCGGACGCGGAAATAGGCCGGCTCGGGCGGGATCTGGTGGGTCAGGACGAGCCATCGCCCCTCTTGACCTTCTGATTCAACTGTATCATACATTATCTCGATTGTATCACAGGCGCTCCCGGCCGGCAAGAACCCGCCCCCGGGGCTGCGAATCAAGAGGAGGGCTTCATGCCGATCACCGTCGACGCCGTGACCTCGCTGGTGGCCGAGCTGGTGGAGGTCGAGTCGGTGAACCCGGCCTTCTCGGAGAGCGGAAGCGACGAATCGAGGCTCGCCGAGCTGGTCGCCCGCCGGCTCGACGGGCTGGGACTCCGGGTCGGGCGCCGCGAGCCCGAGCCTGGCCGCGTGACCGTCCTCGGGACGCTCGAGGGCGCGGGCCGTGGGCCATCGCTCATGCTGTACGCCCATCTCGACACGGTCGGCGTCGAGGGCATGGAGGCGCCGTTCGAGCCGGTCGTCCGGGGGGGTCGGCTGTTCGCGCGGGGAGCGTACGATATGAAGGGCGGGCTCGCCGCCTGTCTGGCCGCCGCCCAGACCCTGGTAGAACACGGCCCGCGCCTGGCCGGCGACCTGATCGTCGCCGCGGTCGCGGACGAGGAGGTGGCGAGCCTCGGGATGAGCGACGTCCTGACCGCGGTCATCCCCGACGCGGCCATCGTCACCGAGCCGACCGAGCTCGAGATCTGTCTCTCCCACAAAGGGTTCGCGTGGATCGACGTCACGACCCACGGACGCGCGGCCCACGGGAGCCGCTTCGAGGAGGGGATCGACGCCAACCTGCGGATGGGCCGCTTCCTCGCCCGGCTGGAAGAGCTCGAGCGAAGGCTCCGTACCTCTTCCCCACACCCTCTCGTCGGCCCGCCGTCGCTGCACGCGGCCGTCCTGGCAGGGGGGACGGGTCCCAGCACGTACGCGGAGCGCTGCCGCCTAACGATCGAGCGCCGGACCGTGCCGGGGGAGAGTGCAGAGGACGCCCTGAGCGAGATCCGCGTCATCCTGGAGGAGCTCCGCCACGAGGATTCCTCCTTCCGGGGCGAGGCTGTCACGACGCTCGCGCGCGACCCCTTCGAGGCCGGCGCCGACAGCCCGGTCACGGGCGCGCTCGCCCGCGCGGCCGCCGCGGTCCTCGGCCGCCGCCCTCCGTTC
>DASRVA010000109.1:0-2470 GCA_035687745.1 Gemmatimonadota bacterium | reverse complement strand
GCGAGGGGGAGGGTTCTGGCGAGAGGGATCGGCATGGGTCCTCCTGGATGAGGTCTCCGGGAGATTACCACCGATCTCGCCCCGGCGTTCCCGGCGCTAATGCCCGCGCAGACGCCGGTAATCCGACAGATGCCGGATCGCCTCGTCGGGGTGGCCGGCGCGATCGTAGAGCCGCGCCAGGTTGTAGTGCGCCTCGGCGTGGCGCGGGTCCAGCCGGATCGCCCGGCCATAGAGCTCGATCGCCGTCTCCTCTTCCTCGAGGTCCTCGAGCGCCACTCCCAGGTTGAAGGCGGCGATGGCGCTGTCGGGCGCCGCCTTGAGCGCCAGCCGGTAGTGCTCGGCCGCGGCGAGCACGTCGCCGGTCTCGTGGACGAGTCTGCCCAGGTTCAGGTGCGCTTCGACGTGGCCGCGGTCCAGCTCCAGCGCCCGGCGGTACGCGTTGGCGGCCTCCACGGGCGCCACGATCTCGAGGTCCACGCCCAGATCGAACCAGTCGTCGGCGTCGAGATCGCCCTCCCGGATCCGCTCCTCCGCCGCGCGGCGCGCGATGGGCGCTACCTGCTCGGCGAGGTCCGCCACCTCGAAGTCGATCTGGAACTGATGCGACCGGGGCTCCCACAGGCTGCGGTCGTCCCGCACCAGCACCCGCTCCCCGTCCGCCAGGATGCGGACGGAGCTGAGCGGCCGGCCGGTGGGGAGCTCCGCGCGCAGGCTCTCGAGCGCGCGGCGGACCCGGCGCGCCGGGATGTCGGCGTCGAGGAGTTCGCGGATCGCTTTCAGCAGGACGAGATCGCGGAAGGAGAAGCGGAACTCGCCTCGCGGGCCACGCTCGGGCGAGAGGATCCCCGATCGCACCCAGGCGCGGACGCTCGACACCGGCAGGCCGATCAGGTCGGCCACGTCGCGTGTCGTATAGGATGTCAAGGGACCCGCTCAGCCGCGGGCGGACTTCCTTCGGGCGGGCTTCTTGCCGGCCTTCGCCACGGCGGCCTTCTTCTTCGACGCGCGGGCGGCGGGCTTGCGGCCTTCCTTCTCGGAGAGGCTCGCCTTGAGCGCGGCCATGAGGTCGATGATCTGCGGCTGCGGTGCGCCGGAGGCCGGGGCGGCCGTGATCTCCTCCCCCTCCACCTTCCGCTGGATCATCTCCAGCATCTGCTGGCGGACCTGATCGTGGTACTTCTCCGGCTCGAACGCGTCGGCGGACGACGCTTCGACGAGCTGCCGGGCGAGCTTGAGCTCGGACTTGACGACGTCGCCGTCCTCTACGGGCACCTCGGAGAAGCGCCGCACCTCGTCGGCGTAGCGGAGCTGCTCCATCACCATGCCCCCGTCGCCGCCCGCCATGGGGCGCACGAGGACGAGGTACATCTTGCCCCGCGCCGCGTAGCGGGCGATCGCCACGCGGTCGGTCTCACGCAGCGCGGCCGAGAGCAGCCGGTAGGCGCGCGACCCGCCCTTGTCCGGCCCCAGGTAGTAGGACCGCTCGAGGAAGACGGGGTCGACCTCGTCGGCGGGGACGAACTCGGTGATCTCGATCCCCTCGGACACCGGTGTCTCGATCGCCTCCAGCTCCTCGGGCGTAAACAGGACGTACTGGTCCTTAGCGAACTCGTACCCCTTGACGATCTCCTCCTTCTCCACGACGACGTCGCAGCGGGGGCACGTGTACTGCTGGCGCAACCGTGAGCCGCACTTCTCGTGGACGAGGTTGAACGAGACCTTGGCCCCGGACTGCCCCGTCGCGTACAGCTTGACGGGCACGCTGACGAGGCCGAACGAGATGGTGGTGGATGCGATCGGACGGGCGGCCATGGGCGGGAAGGGTACCGAGCCGGGTCCCCGTCTCGCAAGAGTGGGCGTCGTACCGCGCGGGACGAGCTGATCAAAGGTGACCAAACGCATCGCCCTGCATAGGTTCTCGGCCCCATGTCCGATCGGCTGAAGGCGTACCGCGCCAAGCGCGCCGCCGGGAAGACCCCCGAGCCCATGGGCGGGGCGGTCGAGACCGGCGGACGGCTCCTCTGCGTCCAGCAGCACGCCGCGCGGAACCTCCACTGGGACCTGCGGCTCGAGATGGGAGGAACGCTGGTCTCGTGGGCCGTGCCCAAGGGGCCTTCCCCCGATCCGGCCGACAAGCGGCTCGCCATGAAGGTCGAGGACCACCCGCTGGAGTACGGCGACTTCGAGGGGGTGATCCCGGCCGGCCAGTACGGCGCCGGGCCGGTCATCCTGTGGGACAAGGGCACGTGGACCCCGCTGGAGGACCCGGTCGAGGGGCTCGACAAGGGAAAGCTCCTGTTCGACCTCCACGGCTACAAGCTGCGCGGCCGCTGGACGCTCGTGAAGACCAGGCAGGCCGAGAACTCCTGGCTCTTCATCAAGGAGCGGGACGAGCACGTCGATCCGCGCGGCACCGAAGCCTATCCGGACGATTCGATCTACTCCGGCCTGACGGTCGAGGAGCGCCGCG
>DASRVA010000108.1:0-7705 GCA_035687745.1 Gemmatimonadota bacterium | reverse complement strand
GGGCTCGTCCGCCGGTTCGTCGAGTCGCTCGGCGAACCGGCCGATTCGGGGATCGCGGGGCTCACCCGGTTCGCGCCCGGCGCGGAGCGGGTGGCCGAGGCCAGGCCGTCGACTCTCGTCTCGCTGGGCCTCCCGCCCGGCCGCGCCGGCGCCTTGACCGCGCTCGCGCAGAAGGTCGTCCACGGGGACCTGCGGCTGGAGCCGGGGACAGACGTGGCCGAGACCCACCGCCGCCTGATGGAGATCGACGGCGTCGGGGACCGGCTCGCGACCTCGATCGTCATGCGGGCCCTCGGCTGGCCGGACGCCTTTCCCGTCACGGATCGTCGACTTCAGCGCGCGTCGGGGGCTTCCACTCCAGGCCGCCTCCGCGAGCGTGCGGAGGCGTGGCGCCCCTGGCGCGCCTACGCCGCCGTTCACCTGTGGCTGATGGACGGTGAACGGTGACGACGCCGGCCCCCCGCGCCCCTCCGGGAACGACTCGTGCGCACATCCGGAAGAGCCGCGCACAGGGCCAACCCCATCACCCCTCTCCAGCCAGGGGGATTCAGACTGACTGGAGGTTCGTATGAGATCGATTCTCCTGCTCCTGTCGACAACCTGCGCTCTCGGGATCGCCGCCTGCAGCGAGCGGTCGGACCCGATGAGCGTCGACGACGGCAGCGAGCTTCAGCCGTCCAAGCAGCAGCCGGTGTACGAGATCGCCCAGCTACCCTCCCTCGAGGGAGCGGGCAGCTCCGGCAACGGCATCAACAACCAGGGCGATGCGGCGGGCTTCTCCAACCTGATGGGAGGCCAGATCTCGCACGCGGTCCTGTGGCGGAGCGGATCCGCCATCGACCTCGGCACGCTCGGAGGGCCCGGCACGAACAGCAACGTGGCCTGGCCCGGACTGAACAACCACGGCATGGTCGTGGGGATCGCCGAGACCGACGAGCCGGGAGGCGAGAACTGGCCCTGCCAGTTCTTCTTTGCCTCGTCCACCGGCCATCAGTGTCTGGGGTTCGTGTGGGAGAACGGGGTGATGACGCCGCTTCCGACGTGGCCCGGCGGGACCAACGGGTTCGCGACCGGGATCAACAACCGCGGGCAGGTGGTCGGATGGGCGGAGAACGGCGTGGAGGATCCGACCTGCAATGCGCCCGTGGTTCACCAGTTCCGCGCGTTCAAGTACGACACCAAGACCGGCGGGATGGAGGAGCTCGCTCCGCTTCCCGGTGATTCCACCTCGGCGGCCACTGCGATCAACCAGAGCGGCCAGGTCGTCGGGATCTCGGGCGAGTGCGCCAACGCGGTCGGTGGCTTCAGCGCCCAGCATGCGGTGCTCTGGGGGCGGAACGGCACCCCGACCGAAATCGACAACCTCGGCGGCGACGCCTGGCACACGCCGATGGACATCAACGAGCATGGGGACGTCGTCGGGTTCGGCAACCCGGCCTCCGTTCCGGGGGATGCCTTCGGAATTCATGCCTTCTACTGGACCCGGCACGGCGGCATCGAGGATCTCGGGGTGTTCGATGGAGACAACACCAGCCAGGCCCTGGGGATCAACGATCGGGGGCAGGTCGTGGGGGTGTCCAGTGGACCTGGTGACGACACGGCCTTCCTGTGGGAGGGCGGCGAGCTGATCGATCTCAACACGCTCGCGCCGGACTACGAGGGCACGCTCATCGCCGCGGGTCACATCAACGACGCGGGCGTGATCACCGGAGTGGCCCGCGACGCGGATACCGGCGAGCTCGTGACCTTCATCGCGACCCCGCGCGGGAGGCAGTAGACGAGACAGCCGGCCGCGTACCCGCTCCACGAACGCCTTCCACATGGGCAGGGGGCGAGTCCGACGGACGCGCCCCCCAACCTGACCGTGATCGACTGCTTCGCTCCGGACGGCCGGACGCGCACGATCAGGACGCGCCGTTCCGGGTCATAGGAGAACCCCTCCTCTCCCTCTGCCAGCTCGCCGGCTGATAGCCGGCGGCCGTCCACCTCGACCCGGTCGGGCGCGGTTTCGACCGCGTGGAATCGCACCTCGAGGACTCGATCCGGGACCGCATGGCCGTCGTGGATCACCTCGCGGACGAGATCGAACGCTCCGCCGGCGACGGCCACGAGGAACCGGGTCGCCCGGTACTCTCCGTCCCGGTAATCGAACGACAGGCCGTCGTCCTCGTAGAGCTCGAACTCGCCACCACCCGCCGGGAAGACCTCCAGCGTGAGGGTGGCGAGTCCGTCGCCCGCGACCCCGGAGCCGTTCCCGGCGCCGGATCCGGTCCCCAGGTGCTGCACCACCTCCCGCATCGGCAGGATCCCACCCGCCCGCAGGAACATGGGGATCCGGTCCAGCGGCGCGTCGACGGTCACCGTCCGTCCGCCGTCGTAGACCTCTTCCGTGGCCAGGTCGAGCCAGCGGCCTTCGGGCAGATACACCTCCTGCTCGCGCGCACCCTCACGGGTCACGGGCGCCACAAGGAGCCGCTCACCGAGCAGGAACTGGTGCTGCCACGCGGGCTGGTAAACGGTCGAGTCCGACTGATGGTGCCAGAACAAGGGCCGCAGAACCGGCGCGCCGGTCAGGCTCGATTCCCGGAACAGCGAGTAGAGATACGGCAGCATCCGGTACCTGAGCTCGATCGCCTGGCGCGAGATCGCCTCGACCTCTTCGCCGAAGGCCCACGGCTCCTGGGGTGGCGAGTCGTGGGCGGTGTGCCCGCGGAAGAAGGGGCTCAGAGCACCCACCTGGATCCACCGCGCGAAGAGCTCGGGCGACGGGCCGCCGATGAAGCCGCCCACGTCGGCGCCCACGAACGGGACCCCCGACAGGCCGAGCCCGATCAGCATCCGGATCCCGAGTTCCAGGTGCTCCCAGCTCGCGACGTTGTCGCCGGTCCAGACCGCCGCATAGCGCTGGATCCCGGCGAACCCGGAACGGGTCAGGATGAAGGGCCGCTGATCGGGGCGGGCGCGAACCAGCTCCTCATATGTCCCCTGGGCCATGAACAGGCCGTAGAGGTTCCGGACGCGCTTGAACGAGCCGGCCTGGGACTCGACCTCGACCGGGAACGCCTTCCCCCAGACGGCCGGCTCGTTCATGTCGTTCCAGATCCCGTCGACCCCCTGCTGCAGCAGGCGCTCCAGATGCCCACCCCACCAGGCGCGGGTCGGCTCCCCGCTGAAGTCCGGGAAGTACGATCGGCCGGGCCAGACCGAGCCCACGTAAACCTCGCCGTCCGGGTAGCGGACGAAGTGGTCGCCGGCGAGACCCTCTTCGGCCACCGCGTACCCCTCGTCCTCCTTGACCCCGGGATCGATGATCACGACGGCCTTGAACCCCAGCGCCTCGAGCTCCGCGAGGAGTCCCTCCGGATCCGGGAACCGCTCCGGATGCCAGGTGAAGACCCGGTAGTCGTCCATGTAGTGGATGTCCAGGTAGATGACGTCGGCGGGGATCCGCTTCTCGCGAAATGTGCGCACGATGCGGAGGACCTCGTCGTCCGGGTAGTAGCTCCAGCGGGACTGCTGGTAGCCGAGCGCCCACCGGGGCGGCAGTGGCATCCGGCCGGTGATCGCCGTGTAGCGCTCGACCACCCGCGGAATCTCCGGGCCGGCGAAGAAGAAGTAGTCGAGCGCATCGCCTTCGGCCGCGAACGAGTAGTACCGGTGGTTGGCGGCCCCCAGGTTGAACGCGGTCCGATAGCTGTTGTTCAGATAGAACCCGTACGCCCGCCCGTCCCGGAGGCCCAGGAAGAAGGGGATGCTCTGGTAGAGAGGGTCGGTCTCGTTGCCGTAGCCGGGGATGTCGCTGGTCCACATGACCCACTCCCGGCCCCGCTTGTCGACGTTGCCGGTCTTCTCGCCCAAGCCGAAGAACCGCTCGCCCTCCTCGATCGTCTTCCAGTTCCGGACCTCGTCGCCGTCCCAGCCGATCCCGAGGCCGGGCTCGTCGGCGCTGAGGACGTGGCCGGCGTGGTCCAGGAACGTGATCCGGCAGGTCGGCCGGTCGACCGAGACCTCCACCTCGGCCGAGCGGATGGCCATCCGGTCGGGATCCTCGACGACCTCGACCTCGACCGGCTCGGGCTCGAGGGCCAGGAGGGGCGCCATGAGGGGCACCTCGTCCCGGTCCGGGCGATCCAGCGTCACCCGCACCGTGCCCGGGCCCAGGAATGCGACCTCGAGCCGCGCATCGGGCTGGCACCGCAGGTCCGCGCCCCGTCCGGTCGGCTCGAATTCCACGACCTCGCCGAGAAAGGTGTAGCCGTCCGCCTGGGCCGCCGATGACGCCGGCGACAGCAGGACCGCCGTGAGAAGGACGGCGAGCCGGCGGCCGGCACGTCCCCTGAGCCGGCGGCCGGACCCTCGGCCCGACGTCGCTGTGGAAATGGATTGACCGGACCTCTGGCCGTTCCCCGCTCGAGGCCCTTCCGTCACGAGAAGTAGAGCCAGACCGCCGCTACCGCGAGAACGAGGAGGACGCTCAGGACCATGTTGACCCGCCGCCCGCGCGCCGATTCCGGGACGGTTGCCGGCGAGAGTTCGCCGAAGGTGAGGTCCCGGAGCTTCTCCCTGGGCGGTGGGGGCGCGGTCAGGCTCGCCCCGACCAGCACCAGCGTGCAGACCACGAACAGCCCGATCGCGAAGTGAAGGAAGTTGACGGTGGCGAACTTGAGTAGCCAGCCGTCCAGAGCTCCCTGGTTGAGCTCGGCGACCAGCCGGCCCATCCCCAGGACGAATCCCGTCAGGAGCGAGGCCATGGCGCCGCGCGCGTTCACCCGTCGCCACAGGATCCCCAGCAGGAACACGGCCGCGATCGGCGGCGAGATGTACGCCTGGACGCTCTGGAGGTACGTGTAGAGCTGCTCGGAGATCGCCCCCATGAGGGGGATCCAGAGTAGGGCGAGGACGACCAGGAAGACGGTCGAGATCTGCCCCACCCAGACCAGGTGCCGGTCCGAGGCCTGGGGCCGGAGCTCCCGGTAGACGTCCCACGTGATCAAGGTCGAGCACGAGTTGAAGACGGACGAGAGCGAGCTCATGAGCGCGGCCAGGAGCCCCGCCACGACGATCCCCCGCAGCCCGGCCGGCAGCAGCGCGCCGATCAGGGTCGGAAGGGCGGCGTCGGGGCGGGCGAGCTCGAGCTGACCCTGCTGGACGAGCGCGTACGCGATCACTCCCGGGATCACGAAAATGAAGACCGGGAGGAGCTTCAGGAACCCGGCGAAGATCGTCCCCCGCCTGGCATGGGTCTCGTTCTTCGCGGACAGCACCCGCTGAACAATGAACTGGTCCGTGCACCAGTACCAGACGCCCAGGATCGGCGCGCCGAACACGATCCCGGTCCACGGGAAGGAGGGGTCGGAGATCGGCTTCCACATGTCCATGAACCCCGGTCCCGCCGTGGCGGCCATCGCCTCCCACCCCCCCACCGCCTGGAGCCCGCTGACGGTCACGATCAACGATCCCCCGACCAGGACGAACATCTGGAGCATGTCCGTGTAGAGCACGGCCGTCAGCCCGCCGAGCACGGTGTAGATGCCGGTCGCGACCACGACCGCGATCGCGCCTGTCCAGAAGTCGATCCCCATCAAGGACTCGAAGACGATCCCGCCCGCCGCCACCGTCACAGAGATCTTGGTGAGGACGTACCCGACGATCGAGATCCAGGCCAGGTACCGGCGTGCTCCCTTGGAGTAGCGGCGCTCGAGGAACTCGGGCATCGTGAAGACGCCGCTCTTCAGGTAGAACGGCACGAAGACCCACCCGAGCAGCAGCAGGATCAGCGACGCCAGGACCTCGAACTGCCCGACCGCGACCCCGCTCGCCGCGCCCGTTCCGGCCAGCCCCACGAGGTGCTCCGAGCCGATGTTGGAGGCGAACAGGGACGCCCCGACCACGAACCACCCGGTGTTCCGGCCGGCCAGGAAGTAGCCGGTCGTGGTCTCGGTGGCGGCCTGCCGGCGGGCCGCCCACCAGGCGACCCCGAAGACCACCACGAAGTAAAGGCCGATGAAGAACCAGTCGATGCTGCCTAGAAGCGACATGTCACCACCCCGGGGTCAGGATCACGAGGCATGTCGGGCGGGGGTGCCGCGAAGGCGTCCGGTTCGAGGGCCGTGTTCGCGAGCCCCCGAACCGGCGACGCCATCGACGACGACGCCCCCACGGAAACCGGGCAGCTACTCGGGGGTCGTGGAGCCCGGACCGTTGGTGTTCCAGGTGTCCGAGATGAGCTTCCAGCTGCCGTCGATATTCCGGTACACGCTTATGTACTTCCCGCTGCCGCTCGCGTCTTCGGTCGATCCCAGCTCGATCGCGATCTCACCGGACTCGGGGATGATCACGTCGTTCGTCGTGAGCGTCACCGTGTACGGGCCTTTGCTCAGCATCTCCGTGAAATACGCATGGATAGCGTCGCGTCCGGTGATCGGGGGAGCATCGGGTGGGTACAGGCTGGCATCGTCGGCGTACAGGTTCGTGAGCGCTTCGGCGTCACCGGCATTGGCGGCCGCGGCCCACTGCTGACTCACATTTCCCACAGCCGCGCGAATTGCGCTTACATCCACCGCAGCGGGCTCTTCGATCGCCGCCTGCTGTTCGGGCTCCTGCGTCTGACACGCGACCACGCCCAGCGCAAGCGCCGCGAGAAAAAGCGGTTGCAGCTTCCTCATCGTCCGTCTCCCTTGTGGTTGAGTTGAGATCCGTGCAAGCGACTCAAGCTATGGCCCGCGCTCGGCGGCCTGCCAGTCGCCCGGAAAGTGGAACGGCACGTACATGGCGTCGGCCGCCTCGAGAAGGTCGAAGAGATGGCGCTGCATCGCCGGGACCCGCTCCTGGTGGGAGGGGTCGGAGATGAGGTTCCGGGTCTCCATCGGGTCGGTCTCAAGATCGTAGAGCTCGTTCGTGTCCCACACCCCGTGGTAGAAAACGTACTTGTACCGCTCGTCCCTGAGCGCCAGCACGGTCGGCGTGTGCGGGAACGGAAACTCCCAGTAATAGACGAACAGCATCTCGTCTCGCCACGGGACCTCCTCGCCCCGGAGGAGGGGCAGGAAGGACGACCCGTCCATCGACTCCGGGATCCCGGCGCCCGCCAGGTCGAGCAGGGTGGGCGCGACGTCGACGTTCAGCACCATCTCCTCGATCACGGTCCCCGGCTCGACCATCCCGGGCGCCCAGATGAGCATCGGGATCCGCATCGACTCCTCGTAGGCGTGCCGCTTGTCGATCAGCCCGTGTTCCCCGAGGAGAAACCCGTTGTCGCTCATGTAGAGGACGACGGTGGACTCGGCGAGGCCGTTCTCCTCCAGGTAGGCAAGCACCCGCGACACGCTCTCGTCGAGGCCGAGGAGGGTCTCGGTGTAGCCCCGGTACAGCTCGTCGAACGTCATCCCTCCGTGGAACAGGTAGTCGACACCGTGCCAGGAGCTGCGCTGAGCACGGACCCACAGGGGCTTCCCCTCGTAGTTCTCTTCGGTGTCGGCCATGGTGGCCGGATACGGGATCGGGACGCCGGCGAAACGGCCCTCGTGGCGCGGCGCGGGCATGAACTCGGCGTGGACGGCCTTGTGGGAGAGGTAGAGCAGGAAGGGTTTCTCCCCTCCGCCCACCTCGTCGAGCCACGCGAGCGCCTGGTCGGTCAGGATGTCGGTGATGTACCCCTCGACCTTCCGGTGCTCGCCCTCGATGTTGAGCTCGGGATCGAAGTAGA
>DASRVA010000107.1:0-3088 GCA_035687745.1 Gemmatimonadota bacterium | reverse complement strand
AGGTCGACGAGATCGCAGAGAACCTGGAGCGGACCGAGCGGGCCTACGCCCAGATCCGGGCGATGGCCGGGCTGCCGCCCGAGGAAGCAGGCCCCGGCGGCCGGGACGAGTCGATTCCGGGAGGCAGCGGAGGCCCGGCCGGGGCTCCCGCGCCGGCCACGGCGGCCGACGCCCCGGACAGCGTGCCGTCGGGCTGGCCGCTGTCCCTCAAGGGGTTCGAGACCGCGGGGTTCGGCGCGGACGGGGGACATCCCGGGGTCGACATCGCGGTCCCGGTCCACACGCCCGTCCTGGCGACCGCCCGGGGGCTCGTGGCGGCCGCCGAAAGCGACCCTGTCTACGGGCACTATGTGGTGGTGACGCACGGAGGCGGGATCGAGACGATGTACGGCCACAACGCCGTGCTGCTGGTGGAACGGGGGGAGCGGGTCGCGCGCGGTCAGCCGATCGCCTACAGCGGCAACAGCGGCCGCTCGACCGCCCCGCACCTCCACTACGAGATCCGCAGGGACGGCCGGGCGATCGACCCGGCGCCCTATCTGCGATGAACCTCCAGCCTGGAGGCCGGATGGCCCGAAAGGAAGGACATTCGAACGGACTGGATTCCCTGCTCGGCGCGGGAGTCGACTGTCAGGGGACGGCGCGCGTGGAGGGGACGCTGCGTCTCGACGGAGCGTTCCAGGGGACGCTCGAGGTGGGCGATACGCTGATCATCGGCCAGAGCGGGTCGTTCACGGGCCGGGCCCGGGGCCGCCAGGTGGTCGTCATCGGAACGTTCGAGGGCGAGGCGATCGGGACCGAGCGGGTGGAGCTCCAGAAGGGGGCCCGGATGGACGGCGACGTCCTGACCCGCTCGTTCGTGATCGAGCCCGGGGTCTGGTTCCAGGGCCAGTGCAGGATGGAGCTGACCGAGGCAGACGAGGCGTTGCTGCGGGTCGAGCCGGGATCTGCCGATGCGGGACGTGACGACGACGCCGCGATGATGGTGCGATCCCTGTCGAAATAGGTTCGGTCGGCACGGGAAAATGTGCATGGCCCTTTGCGCGACCGTTTCGCGGCCATGCACTGTAAGCTGTTTAATGGCAACGAGTTATATCATACGGACGTGCGGTCCCGCAGAATTGTCCACAGTTGTCCACATCCGGGGAGTCGATCGGGGAACCGATCCGGCGAACGCCCTGAAGGGATGCCGGGAGCGGCCCCCGGAGCCTATGTGGGAGGAATGTGGACGGCAGTGGATGGAGGACCCGGGCGGGTCCTCAGCGGGCCTTGGCGGCCACGCGCTCCCGGAGCTTCGCCAGGCGCTTGCGCTGCTCCTCGCCGAGGATCGTCCCCTGAAGCAGGGGATTCTCGGCGGTGGTGATCTCGAGCCTCCGGGCCTCGTCGACGTCGACCTCGCGGGCCGCCTCGGCGAACGGCGTCAGCACCGTGACGACATCGTCGGCGACGTGCAGGAACCCCTCGCCGATCGCGAACCACTCGAAGCGGTTTCCCATCCGCACGCGCAGCTCCCCGATTCCGAGGACGACCATCATCGGCGCGTGGCCCGGCAGGATGCCGACCTCGCCGTCGTAGGCCGTGGCCACGACGGCGTCGACCTTCTCCTGGAAGGCGATCCGCTCGGGCGTGATGATCCGGACCTCGAGCTGCTTCTCGCCGGCGGCGTGGGTGGGCGAGGCCATGACTACTCCTCGCCCGAGATCCGCTTGGCCTTCTCGGCGGCTTCCTCGATCGTCCCCACCATGTAGAACGCCTGCTCGGGCAGGTGGTCCCACTTCCCTTCGGCGACCTCGCGGAACGAGCGGATCGTCTCCTCGAGCTTGACGTACTTGCCGGCCATGCCGGTGAACTGCTCGGCCACGTGGAACGGCTGCGACAGGAAGCGCTGGATCCGGCGCGCGCGCGCGACCAGCTCCTTGTCCTCCTCCGACAGCTCGTCCATCCCCAGGATCGCGATGATGTCCTGGAGATCCTTGTACCGCTGGAGGATCCGCTGGACGAGGCGGGCCACGTCGTAGTGCTCCTCGCCGATGTAGTTGGGATCGAGGACCCGACTGGTCGAGTCGAGCGGATCGACGGCGGGGTAGATGCCGAGCTCGGCGATCTGCCGCGACAGCACGGTCGTGGCGTCGAGATGGCTGAACGCGGCCGCCGGCGCGGGGTCGGTCAGGTCGTCGGCGGGCACGTAGATCGCCTGCACCGACGTGATCGAGCCGCGCTTGGTGGAGGTGATCCGCTCCTGGAGCTCGCCCATCTCGGTGCCGAGCGTCGGCTGGTACCCGACTGCGCTCGGCATGCGCCCGAGGAGCGCGGAGACCTCCGAGCCCGCCTGCGTGAAGCGGAAGATGTTGTCGATGAAGTAGAGGACGTCGGTTCCCGTCTGGTCGCGGAAGTACTCGCACATCGTCAGGCCCGCGAGCCCCACGCGGAGCCGCGCGCCGGGCGGCTCGTTCATCTGGCCGTAGCAGAGCACAGCGCGCTCGAGCACGCCCGACTCCTTCATCTCGAGCCACAGGTCGTTCCCCTCGCGGGTCCGCTCGCCGATCCCCGAGAACACCGAGTAGCCGCCGTGCTCGGTCGCGATGTTGTGGATGAGCTCCATGATGATGACGGTCTTCCCGACGCCGGCGCCGCCGAAGAGGCCGGTCTTGCCGCCCTTGACGTAGGGAGCGAGCAGGTCGACGACCTTGATCCCGGTCTCGAAGATCTCGGTCTTGGGTTCGAGGTCGGGGAAGTCCGGCGGGTCCTGGTGGATCGCGCGCCGCTCGGTCACGTTCACCGGCCCCAGCTCGTCGATCGGCTCGCCGAGGACATTGAAGATCCGGCCGAGGATCTCGTTCCCGACCGGCACCGAGATCGGCGCGCCCGTGTCGACGACGTCCATCCCGCGCACGACGCCGTCGGTCGACGACATCGCGACCGCACGTACCTGATTGCGGCCCAGGTGCTGCTGGATCTCGGCCGTCACGTGGACGGCCTCGCCGTCTTCGCCTTCGGCGGGCTCGTAGTCGAGGCGGAGCGCGGTGTTGATCGCGGGCAGGTCCTCGTACTCGAACTCCACGTCCAGGACCGGGCCGATCACCTGCAC
>DASRVA010000106.1:0-5000 GCA_035687745.1 Gemmatimonadota bacterium | reverse complement strand
TTCGAGCAGCGCCGCAAGCAGCTCCGGAACTCCCTGAAGGCGGAGCTCGAACCCGTTCTGGCCGGCGGTGCCGGGGAGGACACGGTGGCCGGGATCGACCTGGACCGCCGGCCCGAAACCTTGAGCGTCGAGGAGTGGATGCGTCTCGAGGCGGCGCTGGCGGACTAGGGCCTCCTGAGACGCCGCCGCAAGCTCAAGAGCGGGCGCGTTTTCCACACATGGTCCTGGAACGACGGGCAGGAAGCCGCAGCGCGGGGCCGCTCGCCCCATGACACGCTCTGGAGTCCCGGTCAGGGGGCAAACATGCCACGCTGGATGAAGCGAGCCCAGGTAAACAACTGGAGTACAGGTGGTTGAGCCGTTTGGCCTATCCCGTCTCTCGACGGGCTGGCCCGTCCGGAGGCGCCAGCCGGGGCGACCTGGGCCGCGGCCGGACGGGCCGGACTCGCGTCCCTGACGGGCTGTGGATAGCTGTGGAAAAGAAATCGCGTCATTCCGCCGGCCGCAGGCCCTCGTCGGCCGCGCGGGCCGCCGCCCGACCCGCGCCCACGTCGACCCGGGTCAGCAACAGGATCCCGAGCCCGAAGAACGCGATCAGCGAGAGGATCGCCTGCCGGCTCTCGCCCGTCAGGCCGTGGACCGTGGCGAACAAGGCCGGTCCGAGGACGCCCGCGAACTTTTCCAGGACGCTCCAGAAGCCGAAGAACTCCGAGGACTTGTGGCGGGGGATCAGGCTGGCGAACAGGGAACGGCTCAGCGCCTGCGTGCCCCCCTGCACCATCCCGACCACGACGGCCAGCGCCAGGAACTGAGCCTCCGTGCGCAGGAAGTACGCGCAGACCGACACGCCCATGTAGACCACGAGCCCGGCGAAGATCGAGCGCTTGGGCCCGAACCGCCCCGCCAGTGCCCCGAACAGGAAGGCGAACGGAATGCCGACCAGCTGAGCGGCGAAGATCGCGACGATCAGCGCCCCCGTGCTGAGACCGATGTCGTCCCCGTACACGGCCGAGAGCTTGATGATCGTGGCGATGCCGTCGTTGTAGACGAGGAACGCCACCAGCATCAGAAACGCCTGCCGGTATCGCCGCAGCTCCCTGAACGTCTCGCGGAGGCGCTGGAGTGCCACGCGGGCGGGATTCTGACGCGGGCGCTCGTCGGGCTCCAGCAGGGGTGCCGGCTCCCGCACGCGGAGGAAGAGCGGCACGCTGAAGGCGACCCACCAGACGGCGACCGACAGGAAGGCGAGACGGGTGGGGAGGGATGCGGTCCCGGGGTCGTCGCCGCCCGTCGGAAGCCCGAGGAGACCGGGATTGCGGATCCACAGGATCTGGAGAGCCAGCAGGATCGAGCTGCCGAGGTAGCCGAGCGCATAGCCGGCCGTGGAGACCCGGTCCATCTCGCCGCTGCGGGCGATGTGGGGGAGCAGCGACTCGTAGAAGACGAAGCTGCCCTGGGCGCCGACGGTGACGACCCCGAACAGCAGGACCGCGCTGAGCCAATCGCCCTGGCCCAGGAAGAACATGGCGGCCGCGCCTGCGGCACCGATTGTCATGAAGAGTCCGAGAAACCGCTTCTTGAGGCCGCCGTAGTCGGCCATGGCGCCCAGGACCGGGGCCAGCGGCGCCACGACGAGGAGCGCCAGCGCGCTCGCCCACGCGTAGCGCTGGAGGGCCACGCCCTCCGCCAGATCCGCGCTGGAGTAGTTGACGAAGAAAAGGGGGAAGATGGCGGTCCCGATCGTGAGCACGACGGCCGAGTTGGCCCAGTCGTACATCGCCCATGCGCGGTGCTCGGGCGTCCGCAGGCCGATCCGGGCGAGGAGGCCGGCCCGGCCGGCGCCGGCCTCGGAGGAAGGTGGGACGCGGTCCATGGCGGGCCCAGCATAGTCCAGCGCCCGGACCGGGTCGACGCTTGACCGCCTCTTCGGAGGTCCCCTATACTCGGACCTGGCTTGTGAAAAAAGTCACAAACATCTCCCGGCGACGATGACCACCCGCAAGATCTCCGAGTCGGCGGTTCGCCGTCTGAGCCACTACCTCCGGTTCCTCGACGAGTTCGAGGCGACCGGGGCGACGACCGTCAGCAGCGACGATCTCGCCGAAAAGGGCGGCATGACCTCGGCCCAGGTCCGGAAGGACCTGTCGCGCTTCGGCTCGTTCGGCAAGCGCGGGCTCGGCTACCCGGTGGACGAGCTGCGCGAGCGATTGCGCCAGATCCTCGGGCTCGACCGGCGCTGGCGGGTCTGTCTCGCGGGCGCCGGCCGACTCGGCGCGGCGCTCTACCAGTACGAGGGGTTCCGCCGCCAGGGCTTCGACTTCGTGGCCGTGTTCGACCGCGACCCGGCCAAGATCGGGCGCCGCTGGGGCGACCTGGAGGTCGAGGACGTGGCCCGGCTGGCGAAGGTCGTGGCCGACAAGGGGATCGAGATGGGCGTGATCGTCACCCCCCGCGAGAGCGCGCAGGAGGTCGCCGACCGGCTGGTCGGGGCCGGCGTCGAAGCGATCCTCAACTTCGCCCCCAGGAAGCTCTCCGTGCCGGCCGGGGTGACGCTCCGCGACGTCAACCTGGCCATCGAGATCGAGGGCCTCTCGTTCGCGCTCACCCACGCCGGGGAGATCGTCACCGCCGGCTGAGACGGGCGCCGCGCGCGGAGACAACGCGGAGATTGGCCATTTGCAACGCCCGGCTAAATTCACATCATGATCGTGGTCACCGTGAGCGGCACGTCCTCCGAGGTCGGGAAGACCGGTCTGATGTGCGCGCTCCTCGGTCGTCTCTCCGGCTGGGCCGCCGTCAAGGTGACGCGCGGCCACTACCGCTCCTGCGGCCGTGACCCGGAGACCTGCTGCGTGAGCCATCTCCTCGGAGACCGTCCCCGCGTGTTCGCCGACCGCGCCGTGACCGGCGCGGAGGGAAAGGACACCGGCCGCTACTGGGAGGCCGGGGCGGCCGACGTGCGGTGGGTGGTGGCGGCGCGCGGGCAGGAGCACGGCGGCCTGGCCGAGGCGCTGGCCGATCTGGCCGGCTTCGCCGGCGTGCTCGTCGAAGGCAACCGGATCCTGGAACGGCTGCCCCGGCCCCGGCTCGCGCTCCTGGTGGCGCATCCGGCCCAGCGCGAGGTCAAGGCCTCGGCGCGGCGGATCCTGGACCGGATCGACGCCGTCTTCGTCCCCGACGCCGACCTGTCGAGCTCGCTCGAGGATCCGTCCGCGCTGGTCGGGGCTCCGCCCGGGACCCGGCGCTGGCCGGTCTACGGGCCCCCGGACCTGGACCGCCTCGCCGACACGCTCCGTCGCTGACGTGGCGCCTCCCCCGACCCAGGTCCGCGTCCAGGGCGCGTGCTTCTCGGCCGGGCGGCTCCTCTGCGCGCTCCACCGAAAGGGGGGCGACCGGTACTGGGTCCTCCCCGGCGGGCACCTCGAACCCGGCGAGTCCCTGATCGACGGCCTCGTGCGGGAGCTCCTCGAAGAGACCGGGCTGGCCGTCGAAGAGGAGCGTCTGTGGGCGGTGAGCGAGTTCCGGTCGGACTCGCGCCACGTCGTGGACTGCACGTTCCTGGTGAGCCGCTACAGCGGCCGGCCACGTCTCGGGATCGACCCCGAGGGGCCGGCCCATCCCGCGAGCCTGGCCGACGTGCGCTGGCTGACTCGCGAGGACTTCGCCGAAGCCCGCTTCCTGCCGACCCTCCTCCAACGGCACCTGCGCGCGCACTGGGACGATCCCGTGTCCGAGGCGGTCTACCTGGGCGTCGAGTCCGTGTGAGAGCCGCTTGAGCGGCTGGGCGGCGGTCGCCGGCGTGGTGGCGGTCGGAGCGTGGCTCGCCCTGGCTCCGCCGTGGCGGGACGGGGCCCGGGGGCTGGTCCGGATCGGGGCGGCGCTGCTCCTCGTGGTCGGGCTCCTCGACGTGAGCTGCGATCTTCCTGCCGATTCCCCGTCCCCGCGGCTCCGGGTTCTCGTCGACCGCTCGGGCAGCATGGACCTGGCCGGCGCCGGAGGGGTCTCGCGCGCCGCGGCCGGGAGGGCGTGGCTGGAGGGGGAGGCGTTCGACCGCTGGACCGACGGCTGGGAGGTCGAGGTCGACTCCTTCGGCGGGGCGACCTCGGACCCGGGCGCGGCGGTCGAGCGGGCGTCCGAAGAGCTGCCCGACGCGGTCCTGGTCGTGAGCGACGGCCGGGTCCAGGGCGGCCGTTCGGTCGGAGACGCCGACGTCCCGGTCTATGTCCTCGTCCCGGATCCCCCGGCGTTCCCGGACGCGGCGCTCCTGGAGCTCGGGATCGAGGGCGATCAGGACCGGGAAACGGCCGTGATCGAGGTGGCGGCGGCGGGCGGACAACCGGTCCCGCCCGGACGGGTGGAGCTGGCCGTCACAGGCCGGGTGGTCGGACGGCGCGACCTCCCCGCGCTCGAGGCGGGCGAGCGGCGCGTGATCCGCCTGCCGCTACCGCCGTCGACGAGCGAGCCGTCGGTCCTCTCGGCGCGCGTCGTGGTCTTAGGGGATCCGATCTCCGCCAACGACGCCCGCAGCCGGATCCGCGAGCCGGCCGGGCCGCGCCGGGCCCTGGCGGTCGCGCTCGGACCGGCCTGGGACTTCGCGACCTGGGTGCGCGCGCTGGAGGCGTCCCATCCGGGACCGGTCGACGTCTTCTGGTCCTTCCCGGGTGGCGGTCTGCGGCCGGCCGACGGGAGAGGCACGGCCTCGTGGGGGGCGCTCGGCGTGGACCGCTACGCCGCCGTCTACCTGTTCGGGGATCCCGCCGCCCTGGGCGCCTCCGGTCGGGCATGGATCGACCGCTTCATGGCCGCCGGCGGACGCGGGCTCCTGTGGGCTCCGGCGGGGTGGCGCGGGGAGCTGTCCGGGACGGGCCTATCGATCGCGGGGGAGGGATCACCGGCCGCACCCCGCCTGACGCCGGCCGGGCGTGCCTGGCTGGCCGGGTTCGGCACCGACCCGGGTCCCGGCCCCGACGGCGGGGCCCTCTGGCCGTCGCTCGAGGACC
>DASRVA010000105.1:0-7041 GCA_035687745.1 Gemmatimonadota bacterium | reverse complement strand
TCGGGCGCGCGGACGTAGCCGGTCACCACGGTCTCGCGATCGACCGGATCGGGAGCCGGCGCCTGGGCGACGGTGTCGGCGTGGACCCGGCCGTCCGGCGTCACGTGCCCGATCACCGTGGCCTCGGAACCCCCCGTCCCGGCGGGCGCGGGACGGGCGTCTTCGGTCGAGGTCCGGTCGGTCGTCTCGGTCGCCGGCGGCCGCTCCGCGTACGGTCCGGCGCAGGCCAGCGTCGCCACGAGCGCCAGGATCGCCGGGGCCGACCGCACGCTCAGGCGCCGTTCCCGCCGGTCAACCGGCGGACGAAGGAGCGGATCTCGTCCAGGCGGTCCCTGGCCGCCACCAGCGTCGCGTCGCCGGACCGCACGATCACGAGCCCCGAGACGCCGAGCGCCGCGACCAGGCCGCCGTCGCTGAACGCGATCACCTCGTCGCACTCCTCGAGGCGGCAGTCGCCGACCTTCACGTTCCCCTCCTCCGAGACCGGGAGCCAGCGCGACAGGCTCTCCCACGACCCCAGGTCGTCCCAGCCCCAGTCGGCGGCGGGGAGGACGACCGCGCGGTCGGTCCCCTGCATGATCCCGTAGTCGATCGAGGTCGATTCGACGGCCCCGTAGTAGCGCTCGAGCGCGCGCTCGGGACCGGCGTCCCACTCCGTCACCGCGATGTCGATCGCCTTCCGCATGAGCGGCAGGTGGCGGGCATACTCCTCGAGGAACACGGCCGCCCGGCCGCAGAAGAGGCCGCTGTTCCAGTAGTGGGTGCCGCTCCGCCAGAGCTCGCGGGCGGTCTCCGGATCGGGCTTCTCCCGGAACCGCTCGACCTTCCAGGCGACGCCCGCGCCCGGCCCGTGCCTCCGGCCGCGCTCGACGTAGCCGTAGCCGGTCTCGGGGCGGGTCGGGACGATGCCGAAGAGAACCAGCACGGGGTCTTCGGCGGCGATCTGGAGCGCGGCCGACGCGCTCTCGCGAAAGGCGTCGGCGTTCCCGATCGCGTGGTCGGCGGGCAGGACGAGCATGGCGGCGTCCGGATCCGCCGCGGCCAGGAGGCCCGCGGCGAGACCGATCGCCGGGGCCGTGTTCCGTGCCTCGGGCTCGCCCACGATCCGCTCCGCCGCGATCTCCGGGCACTCGGCCGCGACCGCGGGGGCCAGGGCGCGGCTCGTGATCACCCACCGTCCTTCCGGCGGAACGAGGCCGTCCAGCCGGTCGGCGGTCTCGCGCAGCATCGACCGGTCCGAGACAAGGGACAGAAGCTGCTTCGGCCGCTCCGGAGTCGAGGCGGGCCAGAACCGTTCGCCCACACCCCCCGCGAGGATGATCGCGTGGTCCACGGCGGCGAACCTAGGCGCCGGCTCGCGAGCCGAGCAAGCAGGGCGGATCATCCCTGCCTTGCGATCGCCTCGTCCCGCTCGGTCAGCCGCCGGACCCGCTCGGCCAGGCCACCGTGCTCGGGGCGCTCGAGGCGGGGGTCGGCGTCGGCGATCCTGAACGCGGCGTCGCGGGCAGCCGCCAGCAGGTCCACGTCGCGCTCGATGTCGGCGATCCTGAAGTCGGGGACCCCGTGCTGGCGGGTCCCGAAGACGTCCCCCTGGCCGCGGAGCCGCAGGTCCTCCTCGGCGATCACGAAGCCGTCGTGGGTCCGCGCAATGACCAGGGCCCGCTCGCGGGCCTGGGCTCCCGCCTCGAGCGAGAGCACCAGGAAGCACCACGCCCGGCTCCGTCCGCGTCCCACCCGGCCGCGGAGCTGGTGGAGCTGCGAGAGACCGAACCGCTCCGCGTGCTCGACGACCAGGAAGGTCGCCTCCGGGACGTCGACGCCAACCTCGATCACCGTCGTCGCGACGAGGAGGTCCACCTCGCCCGCCTCGAAGCCGCGCATCGCGCGCTCCTTCTCGTCGCCCGACATCCGTCCGTGGACGAGCGCCACGGAGGCGTCCGGGAACCGCTCCGTAAGGGCCGCCGCGCCCGTCGTCGCGTCCTTGAGGTCGATCGCCTCCGACTCCTCGACCAGCGGATAGACGACGAAGCCGCGCTCCCCGGCCGCCAGCCGCTCGCCCAGGAAGCTGAGCATGTCCTCGCGCCGCGCCTCGGGGACGACGCGGGTCGCGACCCTGGTCCGGCCGGGCGGGAGCTCGTCCAGCCGCGACACGTCGAGATCGCCGTAGAAGGTGAGGGCCAAGGACCGCGGGATCGGCGTCGCGGTCATGACCAGGACGTCCGGCTGCATCCCTTTTCTCGTGAGGGCCAGGCGCTGGGCGACGCCGAAGCGGTGCTGCTCGTCGACGACCGCCAGCCCCAGACGCCGAAGCTCCACCCCCTCCTGGATGAGCGCGTGGGTGCCGATCGCGATGTCGATCTCGCCCGCGGCCAGACCATGGCGGATCTCCTCCCGCGCGGAGCCCGACACCCGACCGGTGAGAAGGGCGACCCGTACGGGCAGCTCCCCCAGAAGCGCCGCGACCGTCCGGTGGTGCTGCTCGGCCAGGATCTCGGTCGGGGCCATGAGCGCTCCCTGGCACCCGCTCTCCACCGCCCGCAGGAGCGCGAGGAGCGCGACCACCGTCTTTCCCGACCCCACGTCGCCTTGAAGCAGCCGGTTCATCGGGCGCTCGGAGCGCATGTCGCGGAAGATCTCGGAGAGGACGCGGCGCTGGGCGCGGGTCAGCTCGAACGGGAGGCCCCGTCCGAGGCGCGGCACGAGCTCTCCCTGGACCCCCATCGCGATCCCGACGTCGGGCCGGCGCCGGGAGACCGCGCGTAGCGCCAGGCGGAGCTCCCACCAGAAGAACTCCTCCCACACGAAGCGGCGCCGGGCGTGCCGCTGCCGGTCAGGGTCGCCGGGATAGTGGAGGTCCCGGAGGGCCTCCCCGAGCGGCGGGAGCGCGTGCTCCTTCCTGAGCCCTTCCGGCAGCGGGTCGGCCACCTCCTCGAGTCGGTCCAGGGCGGCCCGGGTCCAGGCGCGCAGGTTCCGCTGGCCGAGCCCTTCGGTGAGGGGATAGATCGGGAGGATGCCGGCCTCCGGCCGCTCGTCCCCGGAGAGCGGCTGGACCTCGGTCGGCGCGATCTGGAAGCGGCCCCGATAGCGGGTGACCGGACCGATCACGTGGATCCGCTCGCCCTTCCGCAGGTTCTTGGCGACCCACGGCTGGTTGAACCAGACCAGGGTCACGGCGGCGGTCCCGTCCTCCAGGAGCGCGGTCGTCTGGGACCTGGCGCCCCGCCCCCTGAAGCGCCGCTCGTGGATCGACCGGACGGCCCCCTGGGCCGCCACCGTCTCCCCCTCCCTGAGCTCGGCCAGCGGAACGGTCCGCCGGACGTCCAGATAGTCGCGCGGATAGTGGTGGAGGAGGTCCTCCACGTTGCGAATCCCGAGCGCCGCCAGCCGCTCGGCGAGCCTCGGCCCGACCCGCGGCAGCGACCGGACGTCGCTCCCCAGCGTCAGCCCGGCGGGGGAGGCCACGGGGCGATTCAGCGGAGGAGGCCCTCGGCGAAGGCTCCCGGCTCGAACGGGACGAGGTCGTCGGGCCCCTCTCCGAGGCCGGCCAGCTTGACCGGCACGCCGAGCTCCCGGCGGACCGCGACCACGACGCCTCCGCGGGCGGTCCCGTCCAGCTTGAGAACGGCGATCCCGGTGACCGGCAGCCGCTCTCCGAACGTCCGGGCCTGGAGGATCGCGTTCTGGCCGGTCGTGGCGTCCAGGCAGAGGAGGACCTCGTGGGGCGCCCCCTCGAGCCGGGAGCCCGCCACCCGGGCCACCTTGCCCAGCTCCTCCATGAGGTCCTTCCGGGTATGCAAGCGCCCTGCTGTGTCGACGAGGACGTAGGCGTGGCCCCGCCGCACGGCCGCCTCGATCGCGTCGTAGACGACCGCGGCCGGGTCGCCACCCTCGGCGCCGGCCACGACGGGAACACCCAGCCGCTCGCCCCACTGCTGGACCTGCTCGATCGCCCCGGCGCGGAAGGTGTCGGCGGCGGCCAGGAGGACCGACTCGCCCCGTGCTGTGAGGAGGCGGGCCAGGCGGGCCTGCGTGGTCGTCTTCCCGACCCCGTTCACCCCGACCAGGAGGACGACCGTGGGGGGCGCGGCCGCGCGCGCGAGCGACCGGTCCTCGTCCGCGCCCAGGAGGTGTACGATCCGGTCCCGCGCGAAGACCTTGAAATCGTCCTCCGTCCGGAGCTTCCCCATCTTCGCCTCGGCCTCGATCTCCTCCACCATCCAGAGCGTGGCGGGGACGCCGAAGTCGGCCTCGAGGAGCCGCTCCTCCATGGCTTCGACGGACCCCTCCTCGATGCCCTTGACGAGGACCGCGACGTCCATGAGCGCGATGTCCTTGATCCGCCGCCAGAGGCCCCGGCGGGGGCCGAAGGCGCGGTCGGAGTCGGCCTTCTGGATCGATTCCTTCATCCCGTTAGCTTCGCGCGTTCGTGGCGACCATCCATTTCCTCTCGGACGTCCATCTCGGGGCTGGCCCGCCCGAGCTGGACCGGGTGAAGTCGCGCGACGTGATCGCCTTCCTCGATCGGCTGGGCCCGGGCGACATCCTGTACCTCCTCGGCGACGTGTTCGACTTCTGGTTCGACTTTCACGGGGATCCCCCGGCCTTGTACGGGCCGCTCCTCGTCGCGCTCGCGTCCGCCGTCCACCGCGGTGCCCGAATCTCGTTCATGGGCGGCAACCACGACTACTGGACCCGCGCCGGCCGCGGGCCGGGACGCCTGGAGCGGGAGGTCGGGCTCGAGGTGATCGAGGACCCGCATCGGGTCGAGCACCAGGGGGTCCGGCTCCTCCTCTGTCATGGCGACGCGCTGGGCGGCGCGGTCGGCGGCTACCGGTTCGTTCGCGGCGTGCTCCACCATCCGCTCGCGATCCAGCTCTTCGGCCTCCTTCCGGCCCGGCTCGGATACGCAATCGCCGACCGGACGTCCCGGGTGAGCCGCCACCGCCACGACGAGGCGCTCACCCGGGAGCACGCCGACCGGCTCCGCGAGGCGGCCCGGCGGATCCTGGAGGAGGAGCCCGTCGACGCGGTCGTGGCCGGCCACGTCCACCTCCCGGAGCGCCTCGAGACCCCGCACGGGATCTACCTCAACCTCGGCGACTGGATCCTCCACCGCACGTACGGGCGGCTCGAAGGGGGGCGGCTCATGCTGGAGAGGTTCGGGTCGACGCCGCCCGGGACGGGGGTCCCCGAGTGAGTCAATGTGCAAATGGATTGGAGGCGTGGAGACTTGTTACGACACGACGCGGAGACCTTGTGCAAATCCATTGGCACACGACGTGGGCGAGGGTAGCCCGTCGGCAACGTGCGAACCGCTCGCGTAAGCTCCGTGGCCCGAAAGTGGCGGCCGTCGCGTCCGACTAGCCCGCCCCCGACGTGGCCACCTCCACCCCTTCGATCCTCCCCCCCAGGAACCGCTGCCCCACCTTCAGGAACTGGTCCGGCAGGTCGCTGACCAGATACCGGTAGTCGGGACGACCGTCGGCGCGGGAGAGGCCACGCTCGGCCAGGAGCGCCGCCGTCTCCCGCGCGGTCTCCTCGGCGGAGTCGATCAGGGTCACCTCCGGCCCCAGCGCCTCGGCGATGACGGGCTTGAGGAGCGGGTAGTGCGTGCACCCCAGGATCAAGGTGTCGATCCCGTCGTCGCGGAACGGCGCCAGGTACTCGGCGGCGATGAGCCGGACCGCCGGATGGTCGGTCATCCCCTCTTCGGCGAGTGGCACGAACAGGGGACACGCGCGGCTCACGACGTCGAGGTCCGAGCGGAGCGCCAGGAGCGCCTTCTCGTAGGCGCCGCTCCCGATCGTCCCCCAGGTCCCGATCACCCCGACACGGCCGCTTCGGGTGGCGGCGACCGCCGCTCGCGCCCCGGGGCCGACGACGCCGACGATCGGCAGGTCGAACCGCTCCCTCAGGGCCGGCAGCGCGTGGGCGGTCGCCGTGTTGCACGCAACGACCACGGCCTTGATCCCCCGCCGCGTCAGGAGCTCCACGTTCTCGAATGAGAACCGGACGACCGTCGCCGGCGATTTGGGGCCGTACGGCACGCGGGCGGTGTCGCCGAAGTAGACCATCGACTCGTTCGGGAGCCGGTCCATGAGCGCGTGCATCACGGTCAGGCCGCCGATCCCCGAATCGAAGACGCCGATCGGCAGGTCGCGGTCGGTCACGGCCCGCGGCGGCCCGGATCGCGCCCGATCGGGAGCTCGAGCTCGGCCGTCACGCGACCGTTGCCGTCACGGCCGACCCGGATCGGATCGAGCTGCGCCGCGACGTAGGCGTCCACGGCGGCGAAGATCGTCGAGAGCGCGAAGTAGGCGTACCAGTCCTCGCGCCGCTCCTCGACCTGCTCCAGCTCGGAGCGGATCGTGATCGCCTCCGGCGTCCGATCGAACGCCGCCTCGAGCGCGATCGGGTCCTGAACGAGGGAGTCGGGGGCGGTCGCCGTGAACGCCTCGCGGGCGGCCTGGAGATCGTCCTGCAGGTCGAGCGATTCCCGCTGCTTCCCGTAGCCGAGGGCGAAGAACCCGGTCTGGGCGGTGGCCCACATGAGGCCGCGCCAGGGATGCCCGGTGTAGAACGATCCCCAGCCCGGGATCAGGAAGGCGCGGATGGCGGCGTTCCGCGGGTTTCTGGGAAGGAGGTCCTCGCTGGGGACGCGGGAGAGCCGCTCCGGCCCGCCGCCTTCGCGGAAGCGGGGCTCGAGGACCGGCACCGTGTCGGCGGGGATCACGGCCAGCGAGTCGAGGGGGATCGCCTCGGACGGGCGAACCTCCTGGGCCGCCGCGGGCGCCGCGGCCAGGATCAGCAGGGTGAGCGCCGCCGCGGCCCACGCCGGTGCGGTCACGCCCGTCACGAGGGCGTGGATCGATCTCAGCGTACGCGGATGATGCGGGGTCGGATCCAATGGTTCAGATACCCCGGGGCGTCGGGATCGGGTTCGTCGGGCTGGGTGCGGCCGTCGGCGTCCGTGGCGCGGGCGACCAGCCGATGCTCGCCGGGGAAGGCCGCCCAGGACCACCGCCAGAGGCGCCACCCCCA
>DASRVA010000104.1:0-4794 GCA_035687745.1 Gemmatimonadota bacterium | reverse complement strand
CGAGCCCCGCGCCCAGCCGCTCCAGCCGGTCCGGATCGGCGTGGTCCCCGAGGAACCGGAGGGTCAGGTGGACCCGCTCCGGCCTGGACCACCGGACGGCCGCCCCCGTCCCGCGCCACCCCTCCAGCGCCTGCTCCAGGGCGGCCCGGAGGCGCGACGGGCAGGGAAGCGCTATGAAGGCCCGCATCGGTCGTCGAACCAGCGGCAGATCCTCTCGTACACGGCCTTCCTCCCCAGATCGTTCAGGATCTCGTGATAGGCGCCCGGAAGCTGCTCCACGGAGACGTCCCGGGACGCGACGAAGCTCGCGTAGGCCAGGGCGTCCGCCCCGCTCACCACCTGGTCGGCGCGGCCGACCAGGAAGAGGAGCGGCACCTCCACCTTCTCGGGCGCGGTCCGGACCTCCTTCATGGCCGTGAGAATTCCGAGCATGGCCCGCGGCGTGATCCTCTTGTGGCGCAGCTCGTCCACGCGCATCGCGGCCAGCCGTTCCGGATCCCTGGTCAGCCGGGCCGGGTCCGACCGGCGCGGGAGGGGCAGCCTGGGGGCCACCTTCCCGAGCGTCCGGGCGCTCCATTCCACCCACGGCGGCAGGCGCTCCGCGAACGCCAGCAGAGGCGCCGAGAGCGCCATGCCGGCGAGAGCGGGGTGCGGGCTCTGGCCCGCGTAGGCGAGCGCGACCAGGCCGCCCAGGCTGTGGGCCAGCACGAACACCGGGAGGCCCGGATAGAGGTCCGCGCTGACGCCCACGCAACGCCCGAGGTCGTCGACCAGGGCCTCGAACTCGAAGTCGCCGCGCCGGCCGGGCGTACGGCCGTGGCCGCGCTGGTCGTGGCCGCTGACGTGATACCCCCGCCGGAGGACGCAGCCCGTCCACTCGCCGTACTTCCCCAGGTGCTCGCCCATGCCGTGAACGGTGACGCACACCCCGCGCCCCTCCCGCGCCCGCCGGGTCTCGAAGTGGACCAGGGCGCCGTCGGCGCCCCGGAGCCAGCACTCCCGGGCCCGCAGGATCACGACGCTTCCGCCGCGGACGGGCCCGCACGCACCTTACGCAGGAGGAGTGACAGCGTCGCGATCGTGGCCCGCCGGCGGATGGTGGCGCGGGAGCCCGGGTAGTCGACCTTCCGGAGCCACGCCCCTTCCGGCGTCTCCACCCCGAAGAAGACGAGACCGACCGGCTTCTCGGGGCTCCCTCCCCCGGGGCCGGCGATCCCCGTGATCGCGGCCCCCACGTCGGCGCCGAGCTTGGACCGGACCCCGTCCAGCATCGCGCGACAGGTGGCCTCGCTCACCGCACCGTGGGTCGCCAGGACGTCGGCCGGGACGCCCAGGAGCCGCTCCTTGATCTCGTCGGCGTACGACACCACGCCCCCCACGAAGTAGTCGCTCGACCCGGGCACGGCGGTGATCTCCGCCGCCAGCTCGCCCGCCGTGCACGATTCGGCCACCGCCAGCGACCAGCCGCGGGCCCGCAAGGCGTCGCCCAGGGCGGCGGCCAGCGTGAACTCGTCCTCGCCGAAGCACCATTCCGCCACCCGCTCCCGGATCGACGCCGCCAGCGCGCCCAGCCGGAGGTCGGCCTCGCCGGCCGGCAGCCCGGTCAGCGTCAGGCGCAGGTCGACCTGCCCCAGGTCGGGAAGGAACGCCACCTCGATCGGCGCCGCCGTCTCGACCAGGTCGTCGATCCGCTCGGCCAGGGCGGACTCGCCGATCCCGGCCGTCCTGACGACCCGCGACCGGACGACCGGCGCCCCGTGACCCAGGTCGGCCGCGATCGCCGGCAGGACCCCGGCCTCGAGGAGCGCCTTCATCTCGGCGGGGACCCCGGGCAGCGCGAAGAAGGTCGTCCCGCCGTCCTCGATCACGATCCCCGGCGCCGTCCCGTCCGGGTTGGGAATCGTCCGCGCCCCCTCCGGCACCTCGGCCTGGCTCCGGTTGGCGGCCGGCATCCGGTCGTAGCCGAAGCGGCGGAACCGGGCCTCGACCTCGGCCAGGAGATCCGGGTCCAGCCGGAGCTCCCGGCCCAGGACGGACGCCAGGACCGGCCGCGTGAGGTCGTCCCGGGTGGGGCCGAGCCCGCCCGTGACGATCACCCAGCGCGAGCGGTCGCGGGCCTCGCGGAGCACCGCCCCCAGCCGCTCGGCGTCGTCGCCGACGTGGGTCGTCCGGACCACGCGAACCCCGATCTCGGAGAGCCGCCTGGCCGTCCAGGCGCTGTTCGTGTCCACGGTTTCGCCGAGCAGGAGCTCGTTGCCGACGGCCACGATCTCGGCCTCGCCGGGGCTTCCCGGGGTCACGCTCAGGGCCAGAGGGCGAGGCCGAGCCCCGCCAGGAGCGCCGCGGCAAGGCCGGCGGCCAGGTCGTCGGCCATGACGCCCCATCCGCCCGGCAGATCCTGCGCGCGGGCGATCGGCGGCGGCTTCCAGATGTCGAGGACGCGGAAGAGCACGAAGGCGAACCCCGCGCCGGCGAGCGTGTGGGGCACGGCGACCAAAGCGAGACCCATCCCCGCCACCTCGTCGACCACGATCCGGCCGTCGTCCCTGCCGAGCTCGGTCTCGGTCCGGCCCGCCGCGAGCAAGCCGACGGCGGTGACGATCAGGATCCCCAGGAGCCAGGCCCAGCCGGGCGCCGGCAGCCGCCACCAGAGGACCGCCACCAGGGCCGAGGCCAGGGTGCCCGGGCCCCACGGCCAGTGGCCGACCGGGCCGACGGTGGCGATCCACCGCAGGGCCGTCACGCCTTGGCGTCCGAGACCGAGAGCACGTCCCGGTGCTTGACCAGGTAGTCCAGGAGCGACAGCACGGTGAGGACGACCACGAACCAGAACGATACGCCGACCACCTCCCGCGTGTACCCCTGCCAGTGCTCGAACCAGGGACCGCCCGTCCCGTCGGGGCGGTACCCCAGGTTGATCCGCAGGACCAGGAGCGAGCCCACGAACCAGTTCTGGACGAGCGCCTTGCTCTTCCCCCAGCCGCTGGCCGCGATCACCTCGCCGCGCGAGAGCGCCAGGCGGCGGAAGACCGTGATCACGACCTCGCGCCCCAGCACGAGGAGGACCAGCCACATCGGGAGGAGACCGATCCCGTAGAGCGGGATGAAGGTGACCAGCACGAGGAGCTTGTCGGCGATCGGGTCCAGGAGTTGGCCGAAGCGGGTGATCTCGCCCTTGTCGCGCGCCAGGCGCCCGTCGATGACGTCGCTGATCGCCGCCGCCGAGAAGACGAGGAAGGCGAGCCACCGCTCGACGAGCCCGTCCTGGTAGATGAGGCCGGCGATCACGGGCGTCACCGCGATCCGGCCGATCGTGATCTTGTTGGGAGTGTTCAGCGCCCTAGATGTCACGGCGGGACGTGAGCGCTTCTCCCACCGTCAGCTCATCCATGAACTCCAGGCTCGCCCCCATCGGCACGCCGCGCGCGATCCGGGTCACCCGGACCCCCGAGGGCTCGAGCGCCCGGCGCACGTAGAGCGCGGTCGCCTCCCCCTCCACGTCCGGGTTGGTGGCCAGGATCACCTCCCGGACGGCGCCCTCGCGGACCCGGTTCAGGAGCCGCTCGACGGTGAGCGCCTCCGGGCCCACGCCGTCCAGCGGGGAGAGCCGGCCGTGGAGGACGTGGTAGCGGCCGCGGAAGCTGCCGCTCTTCTCGATGACGTGGATGTCGCTCGGCTCCTCGACCACGCAGACCATCGAGTCGTCCCGCCGCGGATCGCGGCAGAACGCGCACTCCGGACCTTCGGCGATGTTCCCGCAGGTCTCGCAGAAGACGATCCGGTCCTTGACGCGCTGGATGGCTTCGGAGAGCCGGTAGGCCGAGTCGCGCGGCTGCTTGAGCAGGTAGAAGGTGAGCCGGCTGGCCGTCTTGCGGCCGATCCCCGGGAGCCGGGAGAGCTCCTCGATGAGCTGCTCGACCGCGTCCGCCACGACCCTATGCGATGCCCGGGAGTTCCAACCCGCCAGTCAGCTTCTGCATCCTCTCCGCCGCCATCTCGCTGGCCCGCGTCATGGCCTCGGACACCGCCGCCACGACCAGATCCTCCAGCATCTCGACGTCCGCCGGGTCCACGACCTGCGGGTCGATGTGGACGGCGAGGAGCTCCTGACGGCCGTTCACGACCGCCGTCACCATTCCGCCCCCGGCCGAGACTTCGACCCGCTGCTGGGCCAGCTCGGCCTGGATCTGCGACACCTGGCTCTGGAACTTCTGAGCCTGCTTGAGAAGGTTACCCAGGTTGTTCATCGATTCGCTGTCGCGCTCCTTTCCCATCCGTCAGGGCTGCGCCGGGCTGGATCCCTGGACGCGCACGACGCGCGCGTCGAACAGGTCCACCACCCGCCGCAGCAGGGGATCGCCTTCGAGCCGGGCCTGCATCTCGCGCTCGGCCAGGTCGCGGCCGTTGGGACGGCTGCGAGCCGGCGCCGCCCTGGTCTCCTCGGACGTCGAGCCGGTCACGCGGATCTTACCCGCGAAGCGCCACCTTTGATTCAGGACGGCGGCGAGGGGGTCCAGCGTCCCCCGCTGGTGGAGCTGCTCCATCCTGAACTCGGCCTCCGGCGGGACGGTCAGGACGACCTCCTCCGCCGAGCAGACCGCCGGCATGGCTCCCCGCAAGAGCGCGGCCACCGTGGGCCGCGAGCGGTGGACCGCCTCGACGACCTCGTCCCACCCCTCCAGCAGGGCCTCCAGGGTGAACGGCCCGGCGAGGACGGTCGCGGCCGTCGCACGGGCGTCGCCGGACCCGGGGGCCCGCGTGGCGGACCGCTCGGACCGGCTGGCGGAGCGCGGG
>DASRVA010000103.1:0-6563 GCA_035687745.1 Gemmatimonadota bacterium | reverse complement strand
GGCCTCCAGCACGAGCACGTCGCGGCCCGCGCGGCGGAGCTCGCGCGCAGCCATGAGCCCGGCCGCGCCGGCTCCCACGACGATGATCCTGGCGGCTTCTCTCATACGCCGGAATCTGCCATCCGAGGGTATCCCGGCTCTAGCCGACGGCAGGCGAGCTGCACAAAACACCGGACTTGACCTCTCGTCCCGTTGGAATCACCATTCCTGCTCCGGAAAGTGCCCACTCCATAGCTCCGGAGACATTAGTCGTGAGGAGAAGCTCCATCGAACCGGTCGTCCTCCTGCTCGCTGACATAAGCGGCTACACACGCTTCATGCTCGACCACGCGAAGGCCCAGGAGCACGGCCAGATGATCGTGGGCACGCTGCTCCAGACGATCCTGGCCCAGGCGACGACTCCCATCGAGGTCTCTAAGCTCGAGGGGGACGCCGTTTTCATGTTCGCGCGAAAGAACGGAGCCAGTCCTCCCGCCGAGCTGTCACGCGAGCTGGGCGAGCGGATCGGCGTCTTCTTCGGCGAGTTTCAGGCCGCCCGGGATCTGATGGCCCGGACCGCCATCTGCCGCTGCGGGGCATGCGCCAATGTGGGCGAGCTCAACATCAAGCTGATCGTCCACAGCGGCCAGGCGGTGATCTCGGACTTCGCGGGTCTCTCCGAGCTTTCCGGGGTGGACGTCATCCTCATCCATCGCCTGCTCAAAAACTCCGTTCCCGGGAGCGAGTACCTGCTCCTGACGACGCCCGCGCGCGAGGAAATCGATCTCCCGCCGGAGAAGAAACTCGAGCCGCGCACCGAGCGGTACGACGACGTGGGCGAGGTCGAGCTCTGGGTTCTCGAAGGAGAGCGGGTCATGCGGACCTGCCCGACCTGCGTGGCCGGGGGCGCGTCCGACTTGGCCTTCCACGTCATCCGCAGGGAGGTGCAGGGCGAGTACCGCGACGTTGCGCTCCATCCCGAGAAGGGATTCCACTTCCACACTGGACGGCGGCTCGCCGAGATGCTGGAGTACGAGCAGGCGGACATCGAAGCGGTTCCGCCCACCGCGCTGGAGTCATTTGCCGGGACAGGGAACCCGTTCACCCTGGGCGAGATCCCCTCCGGCGCGCACGTCGTGGACATCGGTTGCGGCGCCGGTCTGGACACACTGATAGCGAGCCGAAGGGTTGGGACGAACGGGCGTGTCCTCGGCGTCGATATGACGGACGAAATGGTCCAGAAGGCCCACTCGGCGGCTGGAGACTCCGGCACCGACAACGTCACGATCGCCCAGGCCTACGCGGAGTCCTTACCGGTGCCGGACGGGTGGGCCGACATCGTGATCTCGAACGGCGTCCTGAACCTCTGTCCCGACAAGCCCGCCGCGCTCGGCGAATGGTACCGGGCGCTCAAAGCGGGTGGCCATCTCCGAATCGCCGACATCGTGGTCGAGCAGCCGATTCCGGAGGCGGCGAAGGGGAACATCGATCTCTGGACGGGCTGAATTGCGGGCGCTCTGCTGGATGCAGAGCTTCGGGAGAAGGTCGAGGAAGCCGGGTTTGAGGACTTCGAGGTCACCTGGCGAGCTGACGTCTTCAGCGGCGCACCCCAGGAAGGCAGTGCGGTCAAGTTCGGTACCAAGGGTGTCACCTTCCGTGCCCGAAAGCCCGCCGCGGGCGCGGCTCCCTGACTCGATTCCCCTAAGACCGCGCTACGTCCCCGAAACCTTGGAGCGGTAGGCGGCGCCTTCTCGCGGCGTCCAGGCTACTTGCTCCTTCCGATGCGGGGGTGGTCGCCATGAGGCCTTCCGGACGAGTCACGGCGCGCCCCTTGCACTCCGACCCTCCGGCACCGAGCCTCAAGGGGGAGGTACGGGGGAGATGACCCGGGAAGCCAGAGAAGACACGACAGGGCTCCTGCTCAAGATCCAGAACGGCGACGCCAAGGCCGCCGAGAGCCTGGTCCCGCTGATCTATGACGACCTGCGGGCGCTGGCCGCCCGCTACATGCGGAACGAGCCCGCCGACCACACCCTCCAGCCGACCGCGCTGGTGCACGAGGCTTTCCTGCGTCTGGTCGACACGGACCAGGTGGATTGGCAGACCCGGGCCCACTTCATGGCCGTTGCCGCGCGGACGATGCGGCGGATCCTGGTCGACCACGCCCGGCGGCGGCGAGCGATCAAGCGCGGCGGCGGGCACAAGGTCACGCTCGTGGAAGGCATGGCCTTCCACGAGCAGCGGCCGCTGGACCTGGTGGCGCTGGACGACGCGCTGGCCGCGCTGGCGGGGATCGACGAACGGCAGAGCTCGGTCGTAGAGCTCCGCTTCTTCGGAGGACTGGGGGTCGAGGAGATCGCCGAGGTACTGGACGTCTCGACGGCCACGGTGAAGCGCGACTGGCGCTTCGCGCGGGCGTGGCTGCTCAGGGAGCTGAGCGCGAAGGAGTGATGACCGAGGATCGTTGGGAGCGCGTGCGGGCGCTGTTCGACGAAGCCCTGGAGTACCCCGTCGACGAGCGGATCGCGCTGGTCACCAAGGGCAGCGACGGAGACGAGATCCTGCTCCACGAGGTTCTCGACCTCCTGGCGGCCCACGAGAGCACGGACACCCTGCTGGACGCGCCCGCGATCCAGACGCTGGCCGAGACGACCGAGGTCCCCGAGGCCTCCATGACGGGGCGCCGCATCGGGCCCTACGCGTTGGAGGAGGAGATCGGCCGCGGGGGAATGGGGGTCGTCTACCGCGCGCGGCGGGTCGAGGGGGAGTTCGACCAGGTCGTGGCGGTGAAGATCCTGCCCCTGGGCTACGCGCGAGGCGCGGTCGTGAACCGCTTCCGCGCCGAGCGCCAGATCCTGGCCCGGCTCGACCATCCCAACATCGCCCGGCTCCTGGACGGCGGCACCACCCAGGAGGGGCTTCCATACTTCGTCATGGAATTCGTCGAGGGACGGAGGATCGACCGCTACGCGGACGAGGAGAAGCTCACCGTCGAGCGCCGGCTGGACCTGTTCCTGACCGTGTGCTCCGCTGTCCAGGCCGCCCACCAGAGCCTGGTCGTCCATCGGGACCTCAAGCCCTCCAACATCCTGGTCACCGCCGACGGGACTCCCAAGCTCCTCGACTTCGGGATCGCCAAGGTGCTGGATCCGCTCTCGGCGGATGGGGACGAGCTGACGATGACGGCGCTCCGGCCCATGACGCCGGACTACGCGAGCCCCGAGCAGATCCGTGGCGAGCCCGTGACGACGGCGAGCGACGTATACTCGCTGGGCGTGATCCTGTACGAGCTGCTGGCCGGTCGCCGTCCGTACCGGCTCTCGGGACAGACCGCCTCCCAGGTCGAGCGGACGCTGGAGCGGCGCGTGCCCGGGCGGCCGAGCCTAGCCGGCATGAGCTCTCCGGACGGGGCCGGGCCGGACACGGTCGAGCTCGCCTTCCGCCGCGGGACGAGTCCGGATCGGCTGCGCCGGCGGCTGTCGGGGGATCTCGACAACATCGCTCTGAAGGCGCTCAGCCGGGAGCCCGACCGGCGCTACGGCTCGGCGGAACGTCTGGCAGAGGACATTCTGATGCATCTCGACGGTCGTCCCGTCAGCGCCCGTTCCCCGACGGTCGGGTATCGCTTCGGCAAGTTCGCCCGTCGGCACTGGCCGAGCGTCCTGTCGGGAGTCCTCATGCTGTTGTCGATGGCGGCCGGTTTCGGGGCGGCGCGCTGGCAGGCGGGTCTGACCGCGAGCGCCGAGGCGGTCGCCGAGCGTCGGGCTGACGAGATCAGGACGCTGGCCTCGGCCCTCGTGAGCGATCTGGACCAGGACATCGCCAGCCTGCCCGGCTCCGATGCCGTCCGCGAGGACGCCCTGCGCCGCGCGCTCGCCACGCTCGAGCGGCTGGCCCTGGAATCCGATCAGGACGAGGAGTATCTGGCTCCCATCGCTCTGGGACGCAGGAAGCTTGCCGAGCTGGCGATGCTCCGGGACGACGGCGCGACGGCGCTCGACGAGGCCGACCTCGCGCTCCGGGCTTCGCGCACGCTGCTGGAGGAGCGGCCCGGGAGTCCCGAGGCCCGGCTCTCGGTCGCCACCAGCCACCTGGCCGCCGGCGACCTGCTGGCCGATCCACGCTGGCCCGGTATCCAGGATTCCGTTCGGGCGCTCCGGCACTACCGCGAGGCCCGCGATCTCCTCGAAGACGCTGGCGGCCCGGATCCCCGCGTTCGCCGGGCGCTGGTGCATGCGCGCGGCGCGATCGAGGCCCTGGAAGCGCGGATGGGGGCCGAGACGACCACCTCGCGTTGAAGGGTCGGCCGCGCGACGGCAGCCGGCTTGACTTTCGCCCCTCCCGGTCCATACTTTGCCCGCGCTTTCGCGGCGGGTAAGGTCACTCGCGGCGCGAGCACTCCGCCACCATCGTCTCGACATCGCTCTCGGTACCCCTTCCCGGGGAGTGCATGCGGGCTGCCGCGAACGGATTCCGGGCCGCGATCCTGTCCGCCGCTTGTCTCATCGCCGCTTCCGCCTGCGGAGACGTCCGCTCCGCTCCGACCCAGGACGACGCCCCCGAGCAGCCGATCGCCTTCATGCACACCGTGCACGCCGGGGACAACCAGATCCCGTGCGCCTACTGCCACTTCTCCACCAGCGTCTCCGAGGAGGCCGGGATCCCGGCCGTGGGGACATGCATGGGCTGCCACCGGTTCGTCCAGGGCACGAGCCCCGAGTTCCAGCGGGAGATCCAGAAGCTCATGCAGTTCTGGGCCGACTCGACGTCGATCCCCTGGCAGCGCGTGTACTCGGTCCCGGAGTTCGTCCAGTTCACCCACCAGCCTCACATCCGGGCCGGCGTGACGTGTGCGACCTGCCACGGCGACGTGGCGGGCATGGCGCGGGTGGAGAAGGTAGCGCCGCTGACGATGGGGTGGTGCGTGAACTGTCACCGCGACAGGGGCGCGCCGGACGACTGCGCCACCTGCCACTACTGATATGGAGCGACGCGACTTCCTGAAGCTGGTCGGGGTCACCGGCGCGGGGGCGGTGGCCGCCTGCGACCAGAAGATCGGTCCCCAGAGCCTGGTTCCCTATCTCGTGCCGCCCGAGGACGTCACGCCCGGCGTGCCCACCTGGTACGCGTCCACCTGCCGGGAATGCCCGGCCGGCTGCGGGGTTCACGTCAAGACCCGCGAAGGGCGGGTCATCAAGCTGGAGGGGAATCCCGACAGCCCGGTCAATCGCGGCAAGCTGTGCGCGCGCGGGCAGGCCGCGCACCAGAACCTCTACGATCCGGACCGCCTGAAGGGACCCAAGCGGCTCGCCGACGGCCGCTACGTGGACATCGGGTGGGACGAGGCGGTGGGCGCGCTCGCGGAGCGGCTCGTCGAAGGCGCCGCCGAGCCCGGGTCGGTGGTCCTTGTGACGGGCCTCCAAACGGGGACCCGGGCGCGGCTCTACGAGGAGTGGACGAGGGCGGTCGGCGCGCGGTGGATCGTCTACGAGCCGTTCGCTCACGAGGCGCTCCTCGAAGCCAACCGGCGGGTCTTCGGACAGGCCGCCATCCCGACCTACGACATCGAGGGGGCCGAGCTGGTGGTCTCCTTCGGCGCCGATTATCTGGAGACGTGGGTCTCGCCGGTCCGGTACGGCCGTGAGTGGGCGGGAATGCACGCCGTCCGGGAGGCCGAGCGGGAGAATCGGACCGCGGGGCTGGTCGTCGCCATCGAGCCCCGGCTCTCGATGACGGCGGCCAACGCGGACGAGTGGGTGGCCCCGCGTCCGGGGACCGAGCATCTGGTGGCACTGGCCATGGCGAACGCGCTGGGCGCGGGCGACCTAGCCGCCGCCTGGACGCCGTCACGGGCCAGCGAGGCCACCGGCGTCCCGGCCGGCACGATCGAGCGGCTGGCGGAGCTGTTCCGGTCCCGGCGAAGCGTCGCCCTCCCCGGTGGGGTCGCGACCGCCCACCGCCAGGCGACCGCGGCGGCCGTGGCGGTCAATCTGCTCAACCAGGCCGGCGGAGCGGTCGGCGACACGGTGCGTCTCACGAGCCCGGTGACGGGCGGCGTCGGGCGCTCCTACCAGGCCATCGCCGATCTGGCCGCCGGCCTCAAGGCGGGACGCGTCCGGACGATCCTCTTCGGGGACGCGAACCCGGTCTACGCGCTGCCGCCCGCGCTCGGCTTCGACCAGGCCCTCAAGCAGGCGAGCTTCCGCGTGTCGTTCAGCCCCGTCTTCGATGAGACCGCCTCGTGGTGCCACCTGCTGCTCCCGGACCACACCCCGCTCGAGTCGTGGGGCGACTGGATCCCGGAGGAGGGGGTGGCGAGCCTCGTCCAGCCGGCCATGCGCCCGATCTTCAACACCCGCGCCATGCCCGACGTGCTGCTCGAGGCGCGCCGTCGGGCGGGGGGAGGCGTGGCCGGGGCCGCCCCGGCCGACACGACGGCCGTATCCCGCGGCGACACGACGGCCGTATCCGCTGCGGCGGTCCCCTCGCTCGACGCCGAGACCTGGTACGATTACCTGAGGGCGGCGTGGAACGACCGTGCCCCCACGGCCGACCGGTGGGCCGACGTCCTGAAGGCGGGCGGG
>DASRVA010000102.1:0-18372 GCA_035687745.1 Gemmatimonadota bacterium | reverse complement strand
CTTCGGCACGCCCGGCTCGGCGCTCGACCCCGAGCGCGTGCCGGGGGGCTCTTCGTCGGGCTCGGCGGTCGCGGTCGCGACCGGACTGGCGTGCGTCGCGATCGGGTCGGACACCGGCGGATCGGTCCGGATTCCGGCCGCGTTCAACGGCATCGTCGGCCTGAAGACGACCGACGGCGCGATCCCGACGGCGGGCTGCGTTCCGCTTTCTCCCACCCTCGACACGCTGGGTCCGCTGGCGCGGACCGTCGCCGACGCGTGGCATGCCTGGCGGGCGCTGGCCGACCTCCCCGAAGCTCCCTTCCCAGGGCCCCCGGACGGGCCCCTCTCCCTGCTCGTCCCGGAGAGCCTCGCGGCCGGGCTCGAGCCCGAGGTCGGGCGTGCGTTCCAGGACGCCTGCGATCGGCTGGCGGCGGGGCACCGGATCGAGCGGCGCGAAGTTCCCGTCCTCGACCAGGTGGCAGAAGTGTACGGTCGGCACGGCACGTTCGCCGGGATCGAGGGGTTCGCCCTTCACCGGAAGCTCCTCGAGCGGGGCGGCGACCGAATCGATCCCCGCGTCTCCTCGCGCGTTCTCGCATATCGGACCCGGACCGGGGACGACCTCGCGCGGCTGGTCGAGGCGCGGGAGCGGATCCGCCGCGAGATGGACGGTATCGCCCGCCCCTACGACGCCGTCCTGGCGCCGACCGTCCCGATCCTGCCGCCCCTGATCGCCGATCTCGGCTCCGACCAGGCGTACCTCGAGGCCAACGCCAGCGTCCTTCGGAACACCCAGATCTTCAACTTCCTCGGTTGGCCAGCGGCGAGCGTCCCATGCGGGAGGACGGCCGGCGGCCTGTCGGTCGGGTTCATGGTGGCAGCAGGCGGGTCAGGGGAGGAGCGCGTTCTGCGGGTCTGCGCGGAAGTCGAGGCGCGGCCGGCAGGGGCGGGCTGAGAGTCGGGCGCGGGGTCAGCCCCCGCGCAGGTCGGCGTAGAGGCGAAACGTGCTTGGCGTCCCGCAGAGCGGGAGCCAGAGATCGGCGTGGGGCGTCTCCGAGAGCCGTCCGGCGAAGGTCGGGACCCCATCGTACTCGCCCACCGGGACCAGGTTGTCCGGGTCGATCGGCTCGGCGCTCCCCACCGGATCGTACTCACGCCCGTCGATCCGGATCGGCGACTCTCCGATGTACCACTCGCGTGCGTCCAGACAAGCCGGCCGGGTATCCTCCCAGACCGGCACGGGCAATTCTTCGAGCGCCACCTCGATCGCGACCGGCCGGGCTGGACGCAGGATCTGGAAGGGTCGCTCGTCCGGCAGAAGCCGGTCCGGGCTCGGGAAGGGTGGTTCGTCCGGTTCGGGTGGCGATGACACGCCGCCTGCGAGCGAGGTCTCGGGGCCAGGTGTCTCCACCGTCTCCGTCTCCGCCGCCGGCCCGGAAGCCAGGACCGGTTCCGGCTCCGCCGACCCCTCGGCCTTGGACACTCGCTCCGATGGCTCCGCTGTAGTCGCCATCTCGATCATCTGCGCATCGGACAGGTCGAGCGTCTTCAGGAAGAGGCCGCGCCCGTGCCGGGGCGGCGTCGCGAGACGGGCGTCGACCAGCTCCAGCTCCATCGCGGACGGATCACCGAAGTTGCCGATGGCGAAGGAGGTAAAGCCGATCCCGGGGACGAAGCCGCGCACCTCGTGTTCGGTCCGCGACTCGAGGGCGAGGACGTAGCCGCGGTCTCCGGCAGCGCCCTCCAGCCCGACCACGGGGCTCCGCTGGACAGGCCCCTCATCTCGGACGAACCAGCACGTCCCGGGTCCCCTTCGCGATTCGTCCCGGGGCGAGCAGAAGGACTTGCCCTCGGCGAGGGGCAGGTCGAGCACGACCTCGGAGCCGGGCAGAAGATCCGCCAGCGAGTCCGACGGGTCCGCGATCCGCTGCAGTGCCTCACGTGCGCGTTCGCCGCGCAGCAGGTAGACAGCCTGCCCGAACTGGAAAAGGCCGAACTCCCCTTCGAAGCGGCTCGGCGCCGAGGTCAGGAGGTCGGGCGGATAGCCGGCGAGAAGGGCCGCCCGTGCGCCGGGCCGCTCGGCCACGGTCACCACCCGCATCTCCAGCTGAACCCGCTCCTCGAGAACGCGCCGGGAGTTCCGTGGGACCCACCAGACGGTACCGGAGTAGCTCCACGTGTTGCCGGGCGCCAAGGGCAGGATGTCGAACGCTGTCTGCTGGGCGGTCGCGGATCGGGCGGTGAGTAGCGCGGCGAGCCCGACGACCGCCGCGAGGACGGTCGCGAGCCGGCCCCGACGGCGGATGGGCGTGACGTGTTCCACGGGGGTTATGGCTCCTCGTCGTAAGATGCGATCCGCCTCTATATAGCGCAAACGGGGACCGGGAGGGCTCGACGCGCCCTTTTCCGGCGGGCCCGGACGATCAGCCACGCAGGTCCCGGCCGCTCATGACCGCCGGCCGGTCGATGCCCTGGAGCGCCAGCAGGGTCGGGACCGCGTCGCAGAGGGCGCCTCCTTCCCGGAGCGCCCGCTCCGCGCTGGAAACGAGAATGCACGGGACGAGGTTGGTCGTGTGGGCCGTGTGGGGCGAGCCGTCCTCCTCGACCATCGTTTCGGCGTTCCCGTGGTCGGCCAGAACGATGAGCGACCCGTCCGGCTCGGTTTCGCGAAACGCCTCCACGACCTTCCCGAGACCTGCGTCGACGGCCTCGACCGCCCGGATCGCCGCCTGGAGGACCCCCGTATGACCCACCATGTCGGGGTTGGCGTAGTTGAGGACGAAGGAGTCGAACCGCCCCGACCGGATCGCCTCGACCAGCCGGGCGGTCACCTCCGGCGCGGACATCTCGGGCTGGAGGTCGTACGTCGCCACCTTGGGAGAGGGGACGAGAATCCGCTCCTCGCGGTCGTACGGTTCCTCGCGCCCGCCGTTGAAGAAGTACGTGACGTGGGCGTACTTCTCGGTCTCGGCGATCCGCAGGTTCGAGCACCCGGCCCGCTCCCAGACCTCGCCCGCCACCTCGCTCAGGACTCGCGGGAGAAACGCGTACGGCAGGTCGAAGGTCCGGTCGTACTGGGTCATGGTGGCGTAGTGGAGCTCGGTGAGAAGCTCGCGCTCGAACCCGTCGAAGCCGGAATCGGTGAAGGTTCGCGTGAGCTGGCGCGCGCGGTCGGCGCGGAAGTTGAAGAAGATGACCGCGTCCCCGTCCCCGACCCGGGGCGTCCCCTCGACCACGATCGGCTTCACGAACTCGTCGGTGATCTCCCGCGCGTAGCTCTCCTGGAGGGCCTCCTCGGGATCGCCCGTGGTTGCGCACGCGCGGCCCTGGACGAGCGCCTCGTAGGCGACCTGTGTCCGGTCCCAGCGCCGGTCACGGTCCATCGCGTAGTAGCGCCCGACGACGGTGGCGATCCGGCCGACCCCCTTCTCCTCGGTCGCACGTCGGACCTCGTTCAGGTAGCCCGCACCGCCGGTCGGACTCGTGTCGCGGCCGTCCGTGAAGGCATGAATCGCGACGTCGAGCGGCGCGTGGCGCCGGGCCAGCTCGAGAAGCGCGACCAGGTGCCTGAGATGGCTGTGGACGCCGCCGTCGGAGACGAGGCCCATCAGGTGCAGCGTTCCCCCGGTCCGGCGGACGTGGCCGATCGCGTCCAGGAGCACCTGGTTCTCGAAGAAGCCGTCGTCCTCGATGGCCTCGTCGATCCGCAGGATGTCCTGTTTCACGACCCGGCCCGCACCCAGGTTCAGGTGACCGACCTCGCTGTTGCCCATCTGGCCGTCGGCCAGCCCGACCGCCCTCCCCGACGCGTCCAGCCGGGTCCGGGGGAACCGCTCCCGGAGGCTGTCGAAGACGGGCGTCCGGGCGAGCGCGACCGCGTTCCCGTCGCGCGCGTCGCGGAGTCCCCAGCCGTCCAGGACGATGAGGCCGACCCGGCGCAGGGGCTAGATCCCCATCTTCTTCCGGCCCCGGTCGACGATCTCGGTCGCGCTGCCCAGGGCGCCGGAAGCCTTCTCCTGCCAGGCGCCGCCCTTCTTCACGAGCTTCTTCCGGGTCTTGTCGCCCCGCGCGGGGGCGTAGAGGAGGGCCAGGAGCCCGCCGATCGCGAGCCCGATCAGGAGGCCTCCCAGGAATCCGTTCTCATGGTCACGCATGGTCGTTCTCCTTGGCGTGGGGGGTGGGGTCGTCGAGGGCGAAGTCGGCTCGGATCCGGGCCAGCGTCCGGTCTGCGGCGGCCTCGAGGTCCTCGATCGACCCGTCGTTCACGACAACATAATCGCTCCGGTCCTCCTTCTCCGCATCCGGGATCTGCGCTGCCATGAGGCGGGCGATCCGCTCGTCGTCCAGGCCGCGCGATTTTCGCAGACGGTCGGCGCGGAGCTCGGGCGGAGCCGTCACCAGGACGACCGCGTCGAGGTCGTCGTCCATGCCGAACTCGAAGACGAGGGCGGCGTCGACCACCGCGAGGGGCTCGCCGCTCAGCGCCGCCCGCTCGAGCTCGGACCTCAGGCGCTCGAGGAGCGGCGGATGGACGATCGCGTTCAGTCGCCGGACGCCGTCGTCGTCCGCGAACGCACGCTCGCCGAGCGCGGCCCGGTCGATCGACCCGCCGGCGGTCAGGATGCCCTCGCCGAACGCCTCGACCAGCGCTTCCCGGGCGGCCCCGTCCTCAGCGAGCACGGCGTGCCCCAGTCGGTCGGCGTCGATCACGCGAACGCCGGCTTCGCTCCAGCGGTCGGCGACCGTCGTCTTGCCGCTGGCGACGTTGCCGGTCAGGCCGATCGAGATCACGAGCGACGGCCGATCGTGACCCTCAGCGCGGGATCGCCAGATCGGTCGTTCCGGCGTCGATCTCGACCTCCCCGCCGTCCGGTCGCAGGTAGATCGTGATCCGGTACTCGCCGTCGGGAAGGTCCTGGCCCAGGATGTCGTAGCCGCTGGCGGTCGGGGTGGCGACCTGCTGCGTGGCTCCCGGAGCCAACTCGACCGGCACCAGCGCCATCGTGCACGCCTGCTCCCCGGACTGGTCCCAGACGGTCTCGGATTCCCCGGGCCGATACGCGCGGAGGAGCGCTACGCAGCCGTCGGGGAAGGTGAGCGTGCGGGTCTCGCCGGACCGGTTGGCGATCGTGACCCGGCCGCTGAGCTGGACGGGAAAGGACTCCATGACCAGCACCTCACCCGTGTACTCGATCCCATCCAGAACGACCGCGCCGCCGAGCGGCGAGCCGTCGCCCGGCGGGCTGCCGTCCGAGGCCGGCGTGTTGGCTCCCGTGCACGCGATTAGCGTGGCGGCCGCGGCCGCACGAAGGACATCCCGGAATCTCATCCGATCCCACCTCCTACTTGGCGTCGTACCACGTCTTCCCCACCCCGATCCCGACCTCCACGGGGACGTCCAGCTCGATCGCGCCCTCCATCTCGCTGCGGACGAGCGCGCCCAGGTCGGCCGCCGCGTCCTCCCGGACCTCGAACACGAGCTCGTCGTGGACGGTGAGGAGCATCCGAGCCGGCATCCCGTCCTCCGCGAGCCGCGCGTGGACCCGGATCATGGCGATCTTGATCAGGTCGGCGGCCGTCCCCTGGATCGGGCTGTTGATCGCGACCCTCTCGGCGAACGAGCGGACGTTCCAGTTCTTGCTGTGGATCTCTGGAAGGTAGCGTCGCCGGCCGAGAAGCGTGGTCACGAACCCCTTCTCGCGGGCCTGCGCGACCGCCTCGTCCTGGAACTGCTTGACGGCCCGGAAGCGCTCGAAGTACCCCTTGATGAAGGCCTCCGCCTCCTCGCGCGGGATCCCGAGCCGCCGTGCGAGGCCGAAACCGCCCATCCCGTAGGCGACCCCGAAGTTCACCATCTTGGCGCGCGCGCGAAGGCCGATGTCGACTTCGGCAGGATCGATCCCGAACACGAGCGCCGCCGTCTGCGTGTGGACGTCCTGCCCGGTCCGGAAGGCGTCCACCAGGTTGGGGTCTCCGGACAGGTGGGCCAGGATCCGGAGCTCGATCTGCGAGTAGTCGCTGACCAGGAGCGTCCACCCCTCCTCGGAGGGCACGAAACCCTTGCGGATCTCGCGTCCGAGCGGGGTCCGGATCGGGACGTTCTGGAGGTTCGGCTCGCTCGAGGAGAGCCGCCCGCTCGACGCCACCGTCTGGTTGAAGCTCGAGTGGAGCCGTCCGGTGATGGGGTTGATCGCCGCCGGCAGCGCGTCCACGTACGTCGACTTGAGCTTGGCCAGCTCCCGGTACTCGAGGAGCCTCCGCGGCAGCTCGTGCTCGGCGGCCAGCGTCTCGAGGACCTCGGCGTCGGTCGAGTACCCGGTCTTGGTGCGCCGGATCACGGGAAGCTTCAAGCGCTCGAACAGGACCTCGGCGAGCTGGGACGGAGAGTTCAGGTTGAACTCCCCTCCAGCCAGAATCGTGCACTCCCGCTCGAGCGTGGAAAGCTCGCCCTCCAGGCGCTTCCCCATCTGCCGGAAGAACTCGACGTCCAGCGCCACCCCCTGCCGCTCGAGGTCGGCCAGGACCGGGACCAGCGGGAGCTCGACCTCGCGGTAGAGGCTCATCAGGTCCTTCTCCTCGAGCTCCCTCAGGAACCGGTCGGCCAACCGGAACGTGACGTCGGCGCCCTCCGAGGCGTAGCGGGCGGCGGCCTCGATCGGCACCTCGGCGAACGGGAGGGGGGCCTTCCGGCCATCCGGCTTCGTCACGTCGTCCCGGGCGATCATCCTGTGGCCGAGGAGCTCGAGGGCGAGCAGGTCCAGGTCGTACTGCCGCCGGGCCGGATCCAGCAGGTAGCCGGCCAGCCCAACGTCCGCGACGATCCCCCGGACGTCGATCCCGGCCCGCCCCAGGACGATCAGGTCGACCTTGACGTCCTGGCCGACCTTGGGGCGATCGGGGTCCTCGAGGAGGGGGCCAAGCGCCGCCCGCACGGTCGCCAGCGGCAGGTTGCGCCCCTCGGCGTGGCCGACGGGGACGTACCACGCCCGCCCGGGGTCGGTGGCGAAGGCGAGTCCCACGATCTCGGCGGCGAGCGGATCGGGGCTCGTCGTCACGACGTCGAAGGCGAAGCGGTCGGCGTCGTCGAGCCGGCCGACGAGGTCCGACAGCGCCTCCGGCGTGTCGACGACCCGGTACATCGCCTCCTCGTCGAGGGACGCCTCGCGCCCGCCGAACCTTCTCAGGAGCGCCACGAACTCGAGCTCGGCGAAGAGCGCGGTCACCTTCTCCCGATCGGGCTCCCTGACCCGGATCGCTTCCAGATCCAGCTCGACGTCCAGGTCGGTCCGGATCGTGACCAGGTCCTTCGAGAGGAGCGCTGCGTCGCGGTGCTCGGCCAGCTTCTGGCGCAGCTTGGGCGACGCCGCCTCGTCCAGGTGGGCGTACACATCCTCCATGCTTCCCCACTCGCCGACCAGCTTCTGCGCAGTCTTGAGCCCCACCCCGGGGACGCCCGGGATGTTGTCCGAGGAGTCTCCCATGAAGCCGAGGATGTCGGTCACACGCTCGGGGCCGACGCCGAACTTGCCGGGCGCCTTCGAGAGATCCACGACCTCCTCGTCGACGGCGGCCAGCCCGCCCCGGCCGGGATTCAGGAGCATGATGTGTTCGTCGATCAGCTGATAGAAGTCCTTGTCTCCCGAGACGATGTAGACCTCGAGCCCGAGATCGGCACCCTTCCGGGCCAGCGAGCCGATCACGTCGTCCGCCTCCTGGCCCGGGATCTCGATCACCGGCACCCGGAACGCCTCGAACAGCTCGAGGACGCGCGGGATCTGAGCCCCGAGATCGTCCGGCATCTTCTCGCGTGTTGCCTTGTAATCGGGAAACTGCCGGTGGCGGAACGTGGGCTCGCGGCTGTCCAGCACGACCCCCAGATGGTCGGGCTTCCGCTCGTCCAGGAGCCGGACCAGGAAGTTGGCCATCCCGTAGGCCGCCCCCGTCTCCTCCCCCGTCGAGGCCCGAAGCGGGTTCTTGGCGAACGCGAAGTAGGAGCGGTAGATGAGGGCGTAGCCGTCGACGAGATACAGCGCGGGGCGACTCACCCTTGGAAGATAGCGCCGCGCCCGTCCTCCGCCCGGCGTGGCTCCGGGCCTTCTGCGGACTTCAGACCGGCACCGCCTCGAGGATCGAGATGTCGGCGCCGGTGCCGATCTCGCGCTCGAGCGAGAAGCCGGCCCTGTCGAGCAGCGTCTCGTACTCCCCACGTGTCCGCTGCTTCCCGCCGAGCAAGGCTAGCATGTTGACGTCTAGGGTCTTCGACCAGTGCGGACCGGGTCAGCCCCGCCGGAGACCGGAGAGGCGGATCGCCGCCTGGCGCGCCTTCTCGACCCATGCCGCGAGCTCGGGGTCGGCCTCCCGCCAGGCCAGGAGGAAGAGCTCGTAGTTCGCTCGGGCCTCGTCGTAGTGCTCGAGCTCCTCCTGGACCTGAGCCAGTCGGTAGAGAGCCACAGGATCGCTCGCGAAGGCGGCCCCATCACCGAGCGACGTAAAGTACACCGCCGCGCGTTCCTTCTCGCTCCGCTCCACCGAAAGCCCGGCCAGCCACCAGCGCACCAGGTCGTTCTCCAGGGGATCTCCCGGAAACCCGATCGTCATGAGGCGGGCCTCGCCGAGCTTCCGCTCGGCCTCGTCCAGACGACCCCGGCGCCAGGCGGCGAAGCCTTCGAGCGCCCGGGCCATTCCCTCGAGCTGGCGGGCGCCGATCGAGTCGCCTGCGGTCCGGGCGCGCACGGCGCCCCCCCGCAGGGTCGAGAGGGAGTTCTCGTAGGCAGCGACGCGGTCCCGCTCGATGGCCCAGGCGCCCGGCCAAAGGCTCGCCCGCGGGTCCAGGCTGTCCGGGGAAACGGCGCCGAGCTCCTGCTCCAGCCGCTCGACCGGCACGGGAAACCCTCGGGCATGGGCCAGATAGAGATGAGCCCCGGTCAGGAAGGCCGAAGAGACCTCCGCCGCCCGATCCAGCGCCTCGAGCGCGGCGCCGAGCTGGCCGCGGGCGAGATGGGCCTCGACCAGCAAGTTCGCTCCCCAGCGGCTCTCCGCCTCCGACGGACGCCCGCGCGCGACGGTGAGGACCTCGGCTTTGAGATCGAGGAATCGCGGATGGGAGAGGTTCTGCTCGGCGAAGAAGGGGAGAAACGACATCGAGAGCGTGTCGAGCGCCATCAGCGCCCGGCCGCGGGTGGAATCGTCGCCGAAGGCGAGCGGCAGGAGGAGCGCGTTCTCCGCCATGCCCACGGAGTCGCCGGCCCCGTAGCGGGCGTAGGTCCGGACGAGGTCCGCGGCCGCGGCGCTGTCGGGCCGCGTCCGCAAGACGTTGTGGATCTGGTGGACGTACGCGGGAGCGAACGCGGGATCGAGCTGGGTCGCGCGCCGAAAGGCGGCCCGGCCCTCCTCAGAGTCCACCAGCAGCCCCCCTCCATAGTGAAAGATGAAGTCGCCCAGGAGGTGCCACGCCTCGGCGTCGTCGGGGTACTTGCGGGTCGCCGTCCGCAGCAGCTCCAACCCCTCGGGAACCCCCGCCTCGAGAGCATGGCTCCCGCGCACCAGGAGCCGATCCCGGTCCGAGAGCCGGTCGGCGAAGCGGATCGCCCGTTCGGCGTTGGGCGCGGTGAACTCGAGCTGTCCCGTCCATCCGTAGGCCTCGGCCAGCCGGTAGTAGGCCAGCGCGAACGTCGTATCCGCGTCGACCGCCCGCTCGTACTCCCCGATCGCGCTCCGGAAGTCCCCTTTCCGGAACAGGACCTCGCCTTCCAGGAAGTCGCGGAGGGCCGGAAGCGAGGCGGTCGTGACCTTCGTGAGATCGAGATCCGGAAGCTCCTCCTCGCGCAGAATCGTCGCGAGGATCTCGACGGAGAGCCGATCCACGAGCTGGAACATGGAGTCGGCGGCCCCGTCCACGCGGACCTCGCCTAAGGACCGGCCGTTCTCGAGGTCGTAGACGTCGGAGATGAGCCGCATTCCGCTCCCCGATGTCACGACGCTCCCGAGGAGCGCGTAGCGCGCCCCGCTCCGCCGCGCCACGTCCAGCGCCGCCTTGACGTCGGGGGTCTCCTCACCGGAGACGTCCTCCCGCCAGCGTGCGAGGACGGTACGGCTGTCGATCGCCCGGAGCCCGGCCGCCCCGTCCAGGTTGGCGGAGAGGACGTCGACCATTCCCTCGCGCCACACCTCGAGGTCCTCGCCGGACGTGGAAAAGGGAAGAACCGCGATCCCCGGGAGGGCAGCGGCGGACACAACTCCAGAGGGGCCCTCATCCCGTCCGCCCAAGATCAGAAGGAATCCCGCCGTGGCGGCGGCAACCGCCCCCGCCGCGATCAGCGCCGGCCGGCGCCAGCGGCGTGCGGGGGCTGGAGCGATCGTCTCGGCTGGCTCCGGGACTTCCGGACTCCCCGTCAGGCGAAAGAGCCGGCGGTCGCCGGGGAGGCCCCGCAGGTCGAATGTTCCACGGTCCTCGAATCGGAACCCGCTGCCCTCGACCGCGTCGTGGACGACCCGCGACGCGAGGATCTCCCCGGCGCCGGCCACGGCCGCCACCCGCGCGCCGACGTGCAGGGCCACGCCGGTGACGGCGGGCGCTTCGCCCTCGACGTGCCCCATGTGGACGCCGCAGCGGAGCTCGAGACCGAGCTCGCGGACCGCCTCCCGGATCGCGGCCGACGCGTGGAGCGCACGATCGGGGTCGTCGAAGATCGCGACGAATCCGTCGCCCGCGGTGTTCACCTCACGCCCGCCGAACCGTCGCAACACCTCACGCACGGCGGCGTGATGGCGGACCAGGAGCTCGCGCCACGCGCGGTCGCCCAGATCGACCGCCCGCCCCGTCGACCCGACGATGTCGGTGAAGAGAATGGTGGCGAGCTCGCGCTGCCCGCTCAAGTAGACGATCCTACCGCGTGCCGATCCCGGCGCCGTCGGTCCCGACGCGCGTGCTCCGCCGCTCGAGGAGGATCACGTCGCGCCATTCTCCGGCCAGCCGACCGAGGCGCTCCCGGCGGCCCACGACCCGGAACCCGCACGAGCGGTGGATCGCGAGCGAAGCCTCGTTCTCCGGAAAGATCCCTGCCTGGAGCGTCCAGATCCCGGCCTCCTCGGAGGCCTGGACGAGCGACTCGAGGAGCCGCCGCCCGATCCCCCGGCCACGGGCCGCGCCGTCCACGTACACGCTCACCTCGGCGACCCCGCCGTAGACGCAACGGTCGGAAACCGGCGACAGCGCCGCCCAGCCGAGGAGCCGGTCGGCTTCCCGCGCGACCAGACGGGGCGCCCTCAGATGGCTCGAGTCCCAGGCCTCCCGGGAAGGGACATCCGTCTCGAAGGTCGCGTGGCCGGACACGATCCCCTGCCGGTACACGTCGGCCACCGCGGGCCAGTCGCTCTCGCGCATGGGCTCGATCCGGATCGCGGCCGCCACGTTCGAGGGCGTGGTCATCGGATCCCGACCTGCCCCTCGACCGACTCGATCAGCTTCGCCGAGTCGTAGCCGAGGCCGTCCTTGAATACGATCCGGACGCTCCGTATCTCGGCCGGTTCCGCGATCGGATCGCCCTCGATCACCGACAGCTCGGCCCGCTTCCCGGCCTCGATCGAGCCATACTCGTCGTCCTCGCCCAGCACCTTGGCCCCGTTCAGCGTCATGATCCGGATCGCTTCGACGGGGGTAAAGCTAGCCTCGATCAGAAGCTCGTAGTTCCGTTGATCGCCGAAGCCGGGAAGGGCGCCGCCGATCCCGGTCGGGTCGACCCCGGCGGCCAGGAGCCCGCCCGCCTCGACGAACGCCTTCTCGAACGCCTGCGCCCTCGGGAAGAGCTCCGGCCACTGCGACTCGGCGGCGTTGGCTTGGATCTCCTCCCGGCTCCTCAGGTAATCGGACTCCGCCTCCGGCGAGAGCGCCGCCAGGACGCGCGGGTCGATCTCGGCCGGGCGGCCGGGCACGAGGAGCTCGTAGATCGCGAGGGTCGAGGTCATCGCGACGTCGTTCTCGATCATGGCGTCGAAGGTCCGCTGGACGTCGGCACCGTCCAGGTCGACGGTCAGCAGGGTCTCGCGGAAGTCGATCGGGCAGGTGTCGGCCGGCTTGTCGGGCTCGTAATCGGTGTTGGTGAAGAAGCCGTGCTCCAGGTTGTCGATCCCGAGCTCGACCGCCTCGCGGAACGAGACCGAGCAGAGGTGGCCGGTCACGTGCAGGCCGCGGCGATGCGCCTCGTCGATGACCGCCCCCAGCTCGGCGCGGCTGATCTCCGTGTAGGCCTTGAACCAGGTCGCCCCCTCGTCAGCCCAGTAACCGACGACGCGCCGCGCGTCCTCGGGCGTCGAGACCTGGGTCATGTAGCTCACCCCGCTGCCGCCGGTGAGATAGGGGCCCGTGACGTGGATCCGGGGACCGGGCACCTGGCCGGCGTCGATGGCGCGCTTCAGGGAGAGCTCGCTGTAGGGGTGGTAGCTCCCGGTCGTCCGGATCGTCGTCACCCCGCCCGCCAGGTAGAGCCTGGGCGCGGTGAAGGTCGATTGGACGCGTCGGCCCTCGGTCGTGTAGAAGGTGTGGTCGTGGAGCCCGACGAAGCCCGGGATCACCGTGTGCCCCGAAAGATCGAGCAGCTCCGCGCCGGATGGGATCTCGATCTCGCCGGCCGGGCCGACCGCGGCGATCCGCCCGTCCTCGATCACGATCGTCCGGTCGGCGGCCGGCGGCGCCCCGGTCCCGTCCACGACCTGGACGTGGGTCAGCGCCACAACCGGGGCGGTGACGCGCACGACCTCCTGGATGGCGGTCGGCAGGCTGTCCGGAGGCTGGCCGGCCGCCGGGGCGGCGGCCGCCAGGGCGATCATGAGGACGAACGGGGCTCTCGGCAAGATTCCGCTCCTTCGAGGGTTCATTCGACGGTGATCACGGCGTGCATGCCCGCCTCGAGGTGCTCGGCGACGTGGCAGTGGAGCATCCAGCGGCCGGGGTTCGACATCTCGACCAGGAGATCGGCGGTCTGGCCGGCCGGTACGACCGCCGTGTCCTTCCACGCCAGATTGTCGCTCGGGACGCCGTTCCGGGCCACCACCAGGAACCGCTGCCCGTGCAGGTGGATCGGATGCTGCATGGCGTGGAAGGCATCGCGACTGTTGGTGAGCCGGATCCGGACCACGTCCCCGACCCGGAACCGCCAGTCGATGTCCATGTTCTCCTTGCCGGTGGCGGGGTCCTCGAGGATCCACCGCACCTGGCGCGCGGTCGTAGCCCAGTTCATGGCCGGCATGGAGCCCGTCCACTCGGCGGGGGGAAAGAATGCGCGCTCGAGGCGTAGCAGCATGCCGAGCGGGAAGGGCAGCGAATCGGCCTGGACGGCGAGGACCAGCTCCTTGTCGACCGGCCGGTCGGCCAGGGCCCGGAACCGCTCCATCTCGGCCGCCACGTCGGCCGGGTGCCGCAGGGGCTCGAACGTGGCGGCATGACGGCCGGGGGGCAGGCCCGCCGGCACCTCGACGACGCCCAGTGTATCCACCTCGGCGAAGACGCTCCCGGTCACCATGTCGACGCCGCGGACCCGGTTCACGATCGGGTACGTCCCCGGAGCGTCGTACCGGACGTCGACGACGTACCGCTCGGCGGGAGCGATCGCCACGCTCTCCACGATCTCCTCGCGCTCGAACCGTCCCAGGTCCGAGGCGACGACCTTGGTCGGCGCGCCGAAGGAGAGGTTGAAGGCCCGCGCGTTGGCCGCGTCGGTCAGGAGGAAGCGGACCAGCGACCGCGGGCCGACCTCGAGCCGCCAGTCAGGCTCGCCGTTGACGAGCGCGAGGTTCCCGAAGCGGCCCATGAGCGCGTGGGTGGCGGCCTCGCGCCCCCAGGGGACGGGGCCGGCGTCACCGACCAGCAGGTCGTCCAGGACGAGCATTTCCTCGCGGTCGGCCGGGCCGTAGCCGTCGCCGGAGCGGACCAGGATGTTGCCGTAGAGCCCCAGGTCCTGGGTGACGTCGGACCGGTCATGCGGGTGGTACCAGTAGATCCCGGGATCGGGGAAGCGGACCCGGTAGACGAACGAGGCGCCGGGCGGCACCGGGTCCTGGGTCACGAACGGCACGCCATCGAACCGGTTGTCCAGCCGGATCCCGTGCCAGTGAACGGTGGTCGGGCGGTCGATCCGGTTGGTGAACCGGACCGTGATCGTGGCCGCCTCGGGAACCACCAGGAGCGGGCCCGGGATCTGGCCGTTGAAGCCGAGGAGGGCGAAGGTCCGGCCGCCGATCGACTTCCGGACCGGCATCGCGATCAGGTCCAGCGAGTCGCCTCCCTCGAGCGTCACGACCGCCCGGGGCCGGGCCTCAGGGATCTCGTCCGCGTTCCACGGCGGGAGCCACGGCGCCACGTCGGGCCGGGCGGCGTGCATGCCGGGCGCCATGGTCGTGGCGGGGTGCATGGGAGGGGGGACCCAGACCTCCCCCGGCGCCCCGTCGTGCGCGTGACCGTCCTCCTCGTCCGGGCCGCCCACCGCCGCCCCCAGCAGAGCCGGGAGCTCGTGCGGCTGGAGCGCCATGCTGGGCGAGGTCCCGCGGAGGACCGGCGGACCGGACGGCGCCCTGGCGTCCGGCGAGACCTCGGGGGTCACCAGGACCACGAACTTGTCGAGGGCGACGGGACCCAGCTCCCAGGCGCCGTTCCCGACTTCCCCGAGCCTGAGAACGGGAGCGAGGAGCGGCGTCGTCACCCATGCGACCCAGGTCCGGTACGGCCCGAGCTCTCCCGGGGCCGGGAGCCCGGTCGCCTCGAGGGCCAAGGTCCAACGCGGCACGCCGGCCGGGTCCACCGCGACCCCGAACGGGGAGGCGGCGGGCGTCAGCCGGACGACCCCCCGGGCCTCCGGAGCCGCCGCGCCGGGCAGGAGCGGCAGGCAGTGGAGGTCCGGGGCCGGACGACCGACCTCCTGGCGCTCGCCGCACGGCGTCGGGCCTGCGGGCGTCTGGGCGGACGCGGGCAAGCCCCCCGCCAGAACGAGGGCGAAAAGCACGAACGCCCCGCCGAGGAGCGGGGCGTCGTGGGATGTCTCGGCGCGTCGAGTCAGGGTTTAGAGCTTCAAGACGTTTGCCGCCTGCGGGCCTTTCTTCCCATCGGTGACCTCGAACTCCACTTGCTGGCCCTCGGCCAGCGTCTTGAATCCATCGGTCTGGATGGCGGTGAAGTGGACGAACACGTCCTCACCAGCCTCCTGCTCGATGAACCCGTATCCCTTGGCGTCGTTGAACCATTTGACACGTCCCTTGGTCATGACGGCGGGGCTCCTTGGCGAGTGGGGAAGCTCGAAGCGGACGACCGAAGGGCAGTCTACCCGAGCTCCGAAAGGCCTGTCAAGGGTCGCTCCAGGCGAGGCCGAACGAGCGGACGAGGCTGAACCGCTTGCGGCTCGAGTAGGTCGCCCGGGCCTCGATCACGACCCTCCGGGCGAGCTCGCGCCAGCCGTCCGGGGGCGGCGTCGTCCACGCGGTCGCCAGCCATTCCACCGTCGCGGCGCCCGGTCCGAACGTCCCGGCGTCGACGGCGGCCAGCGTGTCGCCGGCCGCGTCCAGAAAGGCGGCGCCGACGAGCGACCGCTCGGTGAGGAAGAGGTCGAACGCGTAGCCGGCGGGATCCCCGCCCGCCCGAATCTCGACCGGATCGTCGGCCCGGAAGTCCGTTCCGACGAACAGGTACCGGGCTCCCTCCCGCTCGGCGACGAAGACCTGCCCGAAGCGGGGCCAGATGGCGATCCCGCGCGGCTCGTCGAGCGCCTCGTCGGCCGGTCCGGGCCCTGGGTAGGCGCCCAGCGCGCGCAGGCCGGGGTCCAGCTTGTAGACCACGTTCGCGAGGGGGTCGGAGACGTAGACGTTCCCGTAGTAGTCGAGCTCGACGTAGCCGAACCGGCCCGGCCCCCCGCCCGGCCGCTCGAGCCCCTCCGGGGACGCCTCGGCCAGGATCTCGCCCTCCGCGCCATAGGCCCGCAGCCGGCTCCCTTCCCGGTCGACCAGGTAGAGGACGTAGGCGGAGGGGTGGAACCACGGATCCAGCGAGTCGCCGACGGCGAGCGCGGTCGGCCCGTCGAGATCGGCGGGCAGCGGCCACCGGTCGGCCGCGATCGGCGACGGCGGGAGGATCGACGTTCCGGCCCCGGCCGTCGAATCGGCGAAGCGCAGGACGGCATCCGCCTCCAGGTCCGCCACCCACGCGTTGCCGCGGGCGTCGGTGGCGATGTCGAACGGCGACGGCGCGTTCCATGCGCCGGCCCAGACCAGCTTGCGGCCCTGGGGATCCCACCTGAGGCGCACCACGCGCCGGTTCCCGGTGTCGGCCACGTAGATCCGACCGTCGACCGTGGCCGCGATCCCCCGCGGCGCTTCGAACCGCCCCTCGCCGCCTCCCCGCTCGCCGTAGATCGCGAGCGTCTGCATGCTGGAGTTGTAGATGATCTCGTGGCGACCCGCGTTCACGCCGAACAAGGTGAGCTGGTAGTCGTCCGACCGGGCCTCCGGGTCGTCGGCGCTGGCGAACTTGACCGCCGCCACCCCCTGCGGGTCGTCGAACCGGGTCCGATCGCCGAGGAAGAGGCGCAGGTGCGAGGACCGGGCGTGATGGATCCCCAGCGTGTGGGCGAAGGGTGGAGCGACGAGCGTCGTGTACCGGACCTCGCCGGAACCGGGATCCTCCGACTGGGCGGCCAGCGGACCCGGCGGGGACGCCAGGAGCGCTGCGGCCGCGATCAGGAGACGGGTACTACCGCGCCGTCCGCGGGTCATCGTACAACCGCCGATACATCGCGTACTGGGCGAGCACCTTCTTGACGTAGTCGCGGGTCTCCCGGTAGGGGATCCGGTCCACCCACAGCTCCGGGTCGAGCGTCCGCTCGGGGAAGCTCCACCACCCTGACACCGCCTCGGGTCCGGCGTTGTAGGACGCGAGGACGGCCGGCCAGAACCCCTCGAACTGACGTAGCCGTTCGTGCAGGTAGCCGGCGCCGAAATGGAGGCTGACCGCCGGGACGTCCAGAAGCTCGGTCCTGAAGTCCGGCCATCCGGCCACCTCCGCGAGGGCGCGGCCGGTCTCGGGCATGACCTGCATGAGGCCGCGCGCCCCGGCCGGCGAGACCGCTCCGGCGTCGAACAGGCTCTCCTGACGGATCAGGGCCAGGATGAGCGCCGCGTCGAGGCCGTGAGCCCGGGCCTCGTTGTCGATCGCGGCGGCGAAGCCGGCCGGGTACGCCGACCGCTCGCCGGCCTCCCCCAGCCGGACCCCGATCCGGAGCGAGAGGTCGGGAAAGCCCCACGCCGAAAGGGCCGGCGCCCACGCGGCCAGCCGCTCCCGGTCGTCCCACGTCCGGGCGACCACGCGCTCGAGCTCGGCCCGCGCATAGCGCCGCTCGCCGAACCGGAGCAGGGCGGCCGCGCGACGACCGGCCGGGTCGGTGAGGAGGCTCGACCCGGAATCGACAGGCGGGACCGGTCCGCTCCGATACTCCATGCCCTCGAAGCGGCTCAGCCCGGCCCCGGAGACCAGGCGATCCCGCGCCAGAAGGGCGTAGTAGTCCTCGCCCGCGCCGAGCGCGCGGTAGATCGAGCGCGCCGCCTCGGGATCGCCCATCCGCTCCGCCGAGCGGGCCAGCCAGTAGCGGGCCTCGCGGGAGCTCTCGCTCCCCCGGTAGGCGGCGTAGCGGTCGCGCGCCTCGGCGATCCGGCCGAGGGCGTAAAGCAGATGGGCCGCCCGCATGTATGCCCGGTCGGCGTAGCGGCCGCCGGGGCGGCCTCGGTAGACGCGGTCGAAGAGCTCGACCGCCGCGACCGCGTGCGCGGGGTCCCGGTCGCGGTCGTCCTGGTACGAGTCGGCGGCCAGGTAGAGCGCGGCGGCCGCCAGGTCGTGGCCGGGGTGCCCCTCCGCGAAGTGGACAAAGCGCGCCCTCGCGACCAACCCGTCCCCGCTCCGCTCCGCCAGGCGCGCCCGATCGTAGAGGATCCGGGGCGCCCGGGGATCGTTCGGCCACCGCGAGAGGAACTCGGCGTAGTCCGCTTCGGCGCCCGGTCGGTCCCCCCGGGCGGCCCGGATCTCGGCACGCAGGGCGAGCGCCGCGCGGCGCTCGTCTTCGGGTCCCCTCTCGACCCGGACCGAGGCCAGCGGCTCGGCCAGGTCCGGCCGGCCCGCCTGGAGGAGGATCCGGGCGGCCTCGAGAGGATCCAGACCGAGCCGGTCCCGGGAAGCGGGGTCGAGGACGAGCGCGACCGCCGCCCTCGGGGAGGCCTCGAGGGCGCGCCTCCCGAGATCGACGGCGGCCGCGCGGTCGCCCTGGTCCTCGGCCAGCCGCGCCGCCGCCAGGAGGTGGTCGGCACGCTCTCCGCCGCGACTCTCGGAGGCGAGGGTGACGCGCCACTGCCGCGCCAGCGTCA
>DASRVA010000101.1:0-29986 GCA_035687745.1 Gemmatimonadota bacterium | reverse complement strand
CCCTCGCCTCGATGTCCCCCCCGCCGGGCCCGGTTGCCGCCCCGGAGGACCGCTCCTAACATCCCCTCGTGGAGCGGGGGGCGTTCGAGGAGATCGATCACACCGCCGATCTCGGACTCGATCTCGAAGGCCCGACCCCGGATGCGATCCTCGAGGCCGCCCAGCGCGGGATTATCCAGCTGCTCCTCGGTGGCACATCGGACCTGGTCGCCGACGAGGTCCGGCGAGTCGCGATCTCGGCGCCCGATCTGCCGGAGCTCCTGAAACGCTGGTGCGAGCGGGTCTACGGGCTCCTCGAGAGCGAGGGGTTCGTGGCGCTCGCGTCCGAGGTCGGGTCGGTCGATCCCCGGGCGTGCGAGGCGATCCTCCACGGTGCCGTGCCGCCACGCGACCGGGTCGCGTCCGCCAGCGAGCTCAAGGGCGTCACCTATCACCAGCTGGCGTTCGAGCCGGCTGGCGACGGGTGGCGTGCTCGCGTCATCTTCGACGTCTGACCGCATCACCACCACCCTCCGCGTACGGGAGCTGATGGCTCACGTCGAACTCGAACGCGTCGAGCCGTACGTCTGGGAGATCCCCCGACGCGGCGACATGCGGGTGCCGGGCCGGGTGTTCGCCTCGGAGGAGCTCATGGCGGACATCCGCGGGGACCAGAGCCTGGAGCAGGTCCGGAACGTGGCCACGCTGCCCGGGATCGTCGGCTGGTCGCTTGCCATGCCGGACATCCACTGGGGGTACGGCTTCCCGATCGGGGGCGTCGCGGCGACCGACGCCCGCGAGGGGTCGATCTCGCCGGGCGGCGTCGGCTACGACATCAACTGCGGGGTCCGGCTCGCGCGGAGCGAGCTCGAGACGGCCGATCTGCCGGACACGCGGCTCCGCACCCTTCTCGACCGCCTCTTCGACGCGGTCCCGAGCGGCATGGGCGCGTCGGGCGCCATCCGGAAGCTGGGTCGCGCCGAGCTGCTCGAGATCCTCCGGCGCGGATCGCGCTGGGCGGTCGAGCAGGGGTTCGGTTCCGACGCCGACCTGGACCGTACCGAGGCAGGCGGCTGCCTGGCGGGCGCGGATCCGGAGCACGTGTCGGCGCGCGCCATGGAGCGGGGGCTGTCCCAGGTCGGAACGCTCGGGTCGGGGAACCATTTCCTCGAGATCCAGCGCGTGGCCAGGATCTTCGATGACGAGGTCGCGGCTGGGTACGGCCTGGCCGAGGACCAGGTCGTGGTCATGATCCACTCCGGCTCGCGCGGGTTCGGCTACCAGATCTGCGACGACCACCTGCAGGAGATCCGGCCGAAGCTCGCCGACTACGGGTACCGCCTGCCGGACGTCCAGCTGGCGGCCGCGCCGATCGAATCGCCCGAGGGGCGGGCGTACCTGGGCGCCATGCGGTGCGCCGCCAATTACGCGTGGTGCAACCGCCAGGTCATGCTGCACAAGGTTCGGGAGACGTTCCAGACCGTCCTCGGGATCGGTCCCCGCGAGCTCGGCATGGGGCTCGTGTACGACGTCTGCCACAACATCGCCAAGATGGAGCGTCACACCGTGGCGGCCCGTGAGCGCGAGGTCTGCGTTCACCGCAAAGGCGCCACGCGGGCGTTCCCGCCGGGCCATCCGGAGGTGCCCGACGCGTACCGCCGGTGGGGGCAGCCGGTCCTGATTCCCGGAAGCATGGGCAACTACTCGTTCGTGTGCGCGGGTTCGCCGGGCGCCATGGAGAAGACGTTTGGCTCGACGTGCCACGGCGCCGGCCGGCGCATGAGCAGGACGCAGGCGAAGAAGGCGAGCCGGGGAAGGGACCTCATCAAGGAGATGGCCGACCAGGGGGTAATCGTTCGCGCGACGGGGATGCGCACGGTGGCCGAGGAGATGCCGCACGCCTACAAGGACGTCGCCGACGTCGTGGAGGTCATGGAGGCGGCCGGCGTCAGCCGTCGGGTGGCCGAGCTCAAGCCGCTCGGCGTGGTGAAGGGATAGGTGTTGGTCCAGCTGCCCGATGAGAGGGAGGCGCGGCAAGCGGTCGTCGCGGTGGGCCGCCGGCTCTGGACGCGGGGGCTGGTGGCGGGGTCGGAGGGCAACGTCAGCGTGCGCCTCGGAGGGTCGGTGCTGGCCACCCCCTCCGGCGCGTGCAAAGGGTTTCTGGACCCCGAGGACCTGGTGGTGACCGACCTCGAGGGGCGCCCCCTGGCCGGCCAGGCGAGGCCCTCGAGCGAGCTCCGGATGCACCTGCGGATCTATCGCCTCCGGGATGACGTCCGGGCCGTCGTGCACGCCCATCCCCCGACGGCGACCGGCTTTGCCATCGCCGGCGAGGCCCTCGACGAGTGCGTGGTCCCCGAGGTGATCGCCACGCTCGGCCGGGTTCCGATCGTCCCCTACGCGACACCTTCCACCGAGGAGCTCCCCGATCGGCTCGCACCCTACGTCGCCTCGCACGACGCGCTGCTGCTGGCCAATCATGGCGTCGTCTCGTACGCGGGACGGCTGGCGCGCGCGATCGACCTCATGGAGTCGATCGAGCAGGCCGCCCGGTCGCTGCTGACCGCCCGGCTGCTGGGCCGGGTACAGCGCCTCTCCCGGGAGGAGGTCGACCGACTGCTGAGCCTGGACGCCTACGGGACGACGGTGCGGAACCCCGGCTGTCTGGTCACGGACCCGGAGCCGCTCGGGGAGCGGGCCTACGCCGCCGGTCCGCTTCCCGGCGATCTCGACGAGGAGGCGCTCCGGAGACGGATCGCCGCCATCGTCCGCGAGACCAGGGGAGAGGGGCGGACGTGACCGGCGGGATCGCCAGGGTGACCGACTCGACCTCCGAGGTGGACTCCCTGGGGCTGGCGCCGAGGTGGACGGTAGTGCCGCTCGAGATCGAGATCGACGGGCGCCGGATGCGCGAGGGGCGCGAGCTCTCCTCGGCCGAGTTCTACAACCTCTTTCAGCATGCCAACGCCGTGCCGGTGACGATCCCCCCGTCCCCGGAGCGGTTCGCGGAGGTGTACGGGGAGCTCCTCGGCAGGCACGACCGGGTGCTGTCGATCCATCTGTCGGGCGAGCTGAGCCGGACGGTCGAGCACGCCCGGCAGGCGGCCGCACGGATGGGCGCCTCCGACCGGGTCGTCGTGGTCGACAGCCGGCTGGCCGGGCTGCCCCTGGGGCTCCTGTGTCTGGAGGCCGAGGCGCGGCTGGAGGAGGGCCACGACCCCGCGGGGGTGGCCCGGACCCTCGAGGCGATCGCGGCGGCGACCCGCGTCTACTTTTCCGTGTACACGCTCGATTTCCTGTACCTGAGCGGCCGGCTCGACCGCCCGGCTGGCGACGGTCCGAAGGGACAGGACGACCGGCCGATCCTGGCCCTCGAGGAAGGCCGTCTGGCGCTGATCGAGCGCGTCGTCGGGGAGACGACCCGGGTCGAGCGGATGGTCGAGCTCGTGGCCGGGGCCTGGGGTCGTGACGAACCGGTCGTGGCGGCTTGCGTGTACGCCGGGGCGCGGGGGGAGCGGGCGGCCCGGGAGCTCGAGCGGACGCTGGTGGAGGTCGTTCCACGGGTCCGCTGGCACCGAGCCCCGCTCGGGCCGGCGTTGTCGGCGCATACGGGGTTCGACGTATGCGGAATCGGCGCCTACCCCGCCCGCCTCTCGGCGGTCGGGCGCTGAGGACGGGCGATCTCTTCGTTGCCCTCCCTCGGCGGTCCTGCGGCGCACAGACTCGTGCGCCTCGGACCTCCTCGGTCGGGCGCCTCGACCTCGCCCGTCCTGAGCGCCCGAAGCGTGTACGGGCTCTGGTTTAGGAGAGGCGGGAAACGAAGGCGTGGAGGCGGGCCTTGGTGCGTCCGGCCACGTTGCGGTGGATGACGCCCTTCCGGGCGAGCCGGTCGAGGATGCTCTCGGCCGACGTGAGGGCCGCGCGGGCGTCCTCGGCGGTGGCCGCCTGGCGGACCTTCTTGATGGCGGTGCGGAGGCGCGTACGGTCATGGCGGTTGCGATCGCGCTGCCGCCGGTTCTGACGGGCGCGTTTCTCGGCGGAGCGGACGTTGGGCACTCGGATCTCCCCATGGATTTCGGTCGTGGAACCGGATTCGAACGGAAACCTTTAAACTACCTTCCTGAAGGGCGTTCATCAACGCCCGCATTTTGCGTGGGAGACCCGCCCCGGCTAGCTTTCCACTCCGCCGTTCCCCGATCGCCCCGAATCCCCGAGCCCCGGTATCGTGATGGAAGAGCTGCTCGTCGTCCTCCCCGTCCTGCTGTTCTCGGTGGTCGTCCACGAGTGCGCCCATGGGTACGTGGCCGAATGGTGGGGGGATCCGACCGCCCGCATGCTCGGCCGGCTCACGCTCAACCCCATCCCCCACATCGACCTGATCGGCTCGATCCTGGTTCCGGGGCTGCTGATCGCGACGGGCGCCAACTTCCTGTTCGGCTGGGCCAAGCCGGTGCCGATCACGCCCGACAACTTCCGGGACCGCCGGCTCGGGGACATCACGGTGTCGCTGGCGGGGCCGGCATCGAACATCGTCCTGGCGCTGGGGTTCGCGGGACTTCTCCTCGGGGCTCGCCTCATCGGATTCGTGCCCGCGGCGCTCGTCCAGCTGTGCACGTACGGCGTGTTCCTGAACTTCATCCTGGCGGTATTCAACCTGCTGCCGATCCCGCCGCTCGACGGCTCCCACGTGGTGGCGAACCTGCTCCCGCGCCGCGCCGCGTACGCCTACCGCTCGCTGGGCGCCTTCGGCCTGGTGATCGTGATCGTGCTGCTCATGGTGCCGGGGCTGCTCGGCCTCGTCTTCCTGCCGGCCGAGGTCGCGACCCGGCTCGTGCTGGGAGTGGTGGCGAGCCTGTGAGGATCCTGAGCGGCATCCAGCCGACCGGCGAGCTCCACATCGGCAACTGGCTGGGTGCCGTCCGGAACTGGGTCGGGCTCCAGGACCACCACGAGTGCTTTTACGCCATCGTCGATTACCACGCCATCACGCTCCCCTACGACCCGGCCGAGATGCCACGGATGACCGAGGACATGCTGGTCTCGCTCCTCGCGGCGGGGCTGGACCCCGACCGGTGCCGGATCTTCCTCCAGTCCGAGGTCCCCGAGCATGCCGAGCTGGCCTGGATCCTGATGACGCTCGCGCCTCTGGGACAGCTCGAGCGGATGACGCAGTTCAAGGACAAGGCGGGCGCGCAGGGGGATTCCGTCCACGCCGGTCTCCTCATGTATCCCGTGCTCCAGGCGGCCGACATCCTGCTCTACAAGGCGGAGCGCGTCCCGGTGGGAGAGGATCAGGTGCAGCACCTCGAGCTGGCGCGGACCCTGGCCCGCCGCTTCAACAGCGCCTTCGGAGAGACCTTTCCCGAGCCGCAGCCGCTCCTGACCGAGACCAGGCGCGTGCTGGGGCTGGACGGCAAGACCAAGATGTCCAAGTCGCGAGGCAACCACATCGGCATCCTCGAGGAGCCGGAAACGATCCGCGCCCGGATGGCCACCGCGTTCACCGATCCGCAGAGAAAACGGCGCTCGGACCCCGGCCGGCCGGAGGTGTGCAACGTGTTCAGCTGGCACGGGTTCTTCTCGGATCCGGCGATCGTGGAAAAGGTCGATCGGGAGTGCCGGGCCGCGGAGATCGGCTGCTACGAGGACAAGATGCTGCTGGCGGACATCGTGATCGAAACGCTGCGGCCGATGCGCGAGCGGGCGGCCGAGCTGCGCCGGCATCCGGAGGAGCTGCGGCGGGTCCTCGACGAGGGGCGGGAGGCGGCGGGCGCCGTCGCCGCCGAAACCATGGCCCAGGTGCGGGCCGGAATGGGACTATGGCAGACCTCGATCCGGGTCCCCATCGGGTGAAGGTCGAGGCCCTCGATTTCGAGGGCCCGCTCGACCTGCTGGTCTATCTCGTTCAGAAGAACGAGGTGGACGTGTACGACATCCCGATCGCCCTCATCGCCGCCCAGTTCCTGGAGTACCTGGAGTCGATGGGGCCGGAGCGACTGGAGAGCGCGGGCGACTTTCTCCTTATGGCGGCGACCCTGCTCCGCATCAAGGCGCGGATGCTGCTCCCGCGCCCGGAGCCCCTCGACGACGAGGACATCGAGGATCCGCGCCGCGAGCTGGTCACGATGATTCTCGAGTACCAGCAGTTCCGCGAGATCGCGGACCAGCTCAAGGATCGTGAGGCAGCACAGAGCGCAGTCTACGGACGTGTCGATCCGGGCGCCGGGCTGGCGGAGCTGGGGGCCGGCGACGACGTGGACGAGGAGCCGGGGCACCGGGCCACCCTGGGCGACCTGCTCAAGGCGTTCAGCAGCGTCATGGAGGAGGCGGCGCGCGATCGCGTCCACCGGCTGGAGCCGATCGGCGTCACGATCGAGGAGAAGGTCCGCTTCGTCCGTGGACGGCTGCGCCAGGAGGGCAGGACGTCGTTCCGCGAGCTCTTCGTCGAGGGCGAGCCCCGGTCGCACTGGATCGTCACCTTCGTCGCCCTGCTCGAGATGGCGCGCGAGGGAGAGATACGGCTCCGCCAGGGGGATCGCTTCGGGGAGATCCACGTCTACGCGGGAGAGCTCAAGTGACGATGGGTGATCCGATCGACCGGGAGGCGGCGTCGACCAGGGCCATCGTGGAAGCCCTCATCTTTGCCGCGGAGGAGCCCCTTTCATCGCAGCGGATCGCGGGAATCGTCGAGGAGCTGACACCCGCGGCCGTCGACGACCTGGTGGCGGAGCTGAATGCCGGGTACCTGCGGGAAGGGCGAGCGTTCCAGATCGTGACGATCGCGGGCGGCTTCCGCATGCTGACCCGGCCGGAGCATGCGCTGTGGATCAAGCTTCTCCACCGCTCCTCCCGGCCACGCCTCTCCCAGGCCGCGCTCGAGACCCTGTCGATCGTCGCCTACCGCCAGCCCGTCGCGCGGACCGAGCTCGAGGGGATCCGCGGCGTGAACGTGGACGGCGTCCTGAAGACCCTGGTCGAGCGCGACCTGGTGCGGATCTCCGGTCGAGGCGAGGGACTGGGGCGTCCACTCCTCTACGCCACCACCGAGCACTTCCTCGAGTACTTCGGTCTCCCCGATCTGGAGGCCCTGCCGCGGGCCGAGGAGGTCGAGCTCGCGCCGGCCGACGAGGCCCCCCCGCCGGATCTCTTCGAGCCCGAAGCGGGCGTCGGCGACCGGGAGCCGTGAAGGTCCGACTGCAGCGCTATCTCGCTCAGGCCGGAATCGCGTCGCGACGCCGGTCGGAGGACCTGATCGCGGCCGGTCTGGTAGCTGTCAACGGGAGCGTGGTCACCCGGCCCGGCACGACCGTCGAGCCCGGCCGGGACAAGGTCACCGTCCGTGGCCGGACCGTGCGGGCGCGATTCCCGGAAGCCTCTCCACGGGCCGGGGTCTGCCTGGCCCTCCACAAGCCGGCGGGGGTCCTGACGACGCGTTCCGACCCCGGCGGGGGCCGCACGGTCTTCGACCTCGTGGACGAGCCCGACCGGGGCCGGCTCGTGTACGTGGGCCGCCTCGACCGCGACACCGAAGGCCTCCTCCTTCTGACCGACGATGGCCGGCTGGCGCACCGGCTCACTCATCCGCGGTGGGGGGTGGAGCGGACGTATGTCGCCGAGGTCGGCGGCGCGCTCGACGAGCGGAAGCTGGCGGCGGGGGCGGCGCGCGGGATCGAGCTCGAGGATGGCCGGACGGCCCCGTTCGGGGCCAGGATCCTGGCCCGCCGCGGAGCGGGTCGCGGGGCGCGCCGGGAGGTCCGGCTCGTCCTCGTCGAAGGCCGGAAGCGGGAGGTCCGGCGGATCCTGGAGGCGTGCGGGGGTCAGGTCCTGCGCCTCGTCCGCACGCGGTACGGCACCGTCTCCCTGGACGGCCTGGCCCCGGGGGCGAGCCGCCGGCTGGCCGCGGCCGAGCTCGACCGGCTCAGAGCCCTGGTGGGTCTGGCGAGCCCGGGGCGCGGGGCTGGCTGAGGTGGAGATCCGCGGACAGACCGTTCTGCTCCTGGGCGGGTGGGGCCTCGTAGGCTCGGCGATCGTGCGCGCGCTGGTGGACCAGCGGCCGGCCCGGATCGTCCTCCATTCGCTGCGTCGGGAGGAGGCCGAAGAGGCCGTCGAGAGCCACGCCCCGCGCTTTCCCGAGGGGGTCGAGCTGGTTCCCGTCTGGGGCAACGTCTTCGTCCGATGGGACCTCCGCGACCTCGACCGGAGTCGTCTCCAGGGCGACCGTCGTCACCGGCGCGCGCTCATCGAGGACACGATGGCCGAGCTCACCGTGGAAGTCCTCGAGCGAGCCACCCTGTGGCGGCTCCTGGCCGAGCAGCGCCCGCATATCGTGATCGACTGCATCAACACCGCCACCGCGTTCGCCTACCAGGACATCTTCTACAGCGTCCGCCGCGTGCAGAAGGTGGTCGCGCGGGTCGACCAGGGAGAGGCCGGGGCAACCGACCTGCGGGACGTGATCGAGGATCACCTGACGACCCTCTCCATGCCCCAGCTGATCCGCCACGTCCAGATCCTCAGGGAGGCCCTCCGCGCCGGCGGGACCGCGGCCTACCTGAAGGTCGGCACGACGGGCTCGGGCGGGATGGGCCTGAACATCCCCTACACCCACAGCGAGGAGCGGCCGAGCCGGGTGCTCTTGACCAAGTCGTCGATCGCCGGCGCCCATTCGATGCTTCTGTACCTGCTCGCCCGGACGCCCGACGCGCCGGTCGTCAAGGAGCTCAAGCCGAGCGCGGCCGTGGCTTGGAAGAGGATCGGGGCGGGGCCGGTCCTCCGGGCAGGTCGGCCGATCCCGCTCTTCGACTGCCCGCCGGAGAGCGCCATCGGGGTGGCCGACGCGCTGGCCGACGATGCCTCCGGATGGGTCGCGGTGGAAACGCCGCAAGGCGCCCCGGCCGTTCTGGAGTCGGTCTACATCGACACCGGCGAGAACGGGGTCTTCTCCTGCGAGGAGTTCGAGACGGTGACCGCGCTCGGACAGATGGAGTACGTGACGCCCGAGGAGATCGCGGTCGAGGTGGTCCGCGAGATCAAGGGCGGCTCGGGTGGCCGTGAGGTCGTGAGCGCGCTGGACGGCGCGACCCTGGGGCCTTCCTACCGGGCCGGCGTCATGCGACATCGCGCGCTGGCGGAGATGCGACGGCTCGAGGCCGAGCACGAGACCGACTCGATCGCCTTCGAGATGCTCGGACCGCCGCGCCTCTCCAAGCTGCTCTACGAAGCGTACCTTCTGCGCACGTCGACGGGGAGCCTCCAGGCCGTGGCCGGGTCCGATCCGGGGCGAATGAGCGCCGCGTGCTCGGCGCTCGTCATGGAGGACGCCGGGCTCCGCGCGAGGATCCTCTCCATCGGGTTGCCGATCCGGCTTCCCGACGGGCGGCTCCTGCGCGGTCCCGAGATGAAGATCCCGCCGTACAAAGAGGAGGCGCGGGAGGCGCTGGGCCGGGAGTCGGTCGAACGGTGGGCGGAGGCCGGATGGGTCGACCTGAAGGTCGACAACCTCGAGCGTTGGAGAGAGCGGGCCCGACGGATCGTATCGCAGGTCCTGGCCATGCCGGAGGATACCAGCTCGGCGGTCCTGGAGGACCGGTCGTACTGGCGGGTCGACGAGCCGATCCAGGCCGGACGGGTGGCGGCCTGGGTCCTCGGCGTGGAGGAGGCCGGATCGAGAGGAAAGGCGGTATGAAGGCGCCGATGGTCGCGTCCGGCTCCCGTGCGGTCGAGGGCGAGGCCGACAGGACGGCGGAGCTCGTACGGCGGGCCCGCGACGGGGATCAGCGCGCCTTCCGGGACCTGATGGAAGCATACCGGAGCGCCTTCTACGGGCTGGCCCGCCGCTACGCGGGCTCCCACGCCGACGCCGACGACGTCCTGCAGGAAGCGTTCGTGAAGGTGTTCCAGAACCTGGCCGGGCTGACCCAGCCCGATGCGTTCTTCCCATGGGCGAGGCGCATCATCGTCAACACCGCGCTCGACCATCTGCGAAGCCGTCGGCGCACGATCCGCCACGAGACCCCGCCGCCGGAACGATTCGCCGAGGACTACGCCGATTTCCGGCTCGAGGCCCCCGACCGGCGGGTCGAGCGACGCGAGTTCTATCTTCGGCTCGAGCGGGCGATCCGGTCGCTTCCCCCTCGTCAGCGGGAGATCGTGATCCTGCATGACGTGGAGGGGCTCTCGACGGAGGAGGTCGCCGAGCGGTGCGGATGCCCGCCGGCGACGGTGAGATCGAACCTCTTCTACGGTCGGGAGAAGCTCCGCGCCCTCCTCGGCCACCGGGCTTGAGGGGGAACCAGGGGGCTGCCGATTTTGAACGTTGGCTCGTCGTTTGCGTCATTAGGTAGTGAGGATGAACCCCATGGACCACGAAGCGATCTCCCAGCCCGAGCGGCATCTCGACCCCGAGGCGGTCTACGCGCTTCTCGACGGGCGGCTCTCCGCGCCGGTCGAGCGGGCTGCGGAGGCCCATCTGTGGCGCTGCGACCGGTGTCGACTCCTGCGCGAGGAGTGCGCCGCGCTGCTGAGCTCCCTGCGCTGGTACGCGGCCGACCCTCCGGCTCCTCCGGAGGGGTATTGGGACGAGTTCTGGACGGGTCTCGGGCTGACGCCGGGTCGGCGCGCGCGGCGGCTGCTCCCGACCCTCGCGCTGGCCGCCTCGATCGCGGTCCTGCTGCTGATCCAACCCCGTTCCGAGACAGCGCCCGATGCTCCGCCGGTCGCCGCGGCCCCGGCGCCCGGCCCCGAGTGGGCATCCGAGTACCGCCTCTTCGAACAGGCGACGGTCGCCATCGGCAGCGTGGATCCGGTATCGAAGGGGATCATCCTCGCCAGCCTGGCCGAAGCGCGTTGACGTCCCTCCGACACGTACGGACGCTCGCCCTGGTGGCGGGAGTGGTCGGGGCTTGCTCGTCCGGCGAGGGGGAGCCGGCGCGAGCCCCCGAGGTCCGCCTGCGCCTCGACTACGAGATCGGCGACACGCTCCAGTATCGTTACCGCGTCTGGGGAACGGTCACCCGCGCCGACACGACCGGTGGCAAGCCCCCCCGCGAGGTCTACGAGCGTACGATGAACGTCGAGGAGGTCGCCACCGAGGTGACCGCGCGCGGGAACTACCTGCTGGCGTGGACCTATCGACCGTCCGGCGAGCAGAAGGCCGACCACGAGATGCCCGCCGAGTTCGCCCTGCGGGTCGAGATCACCCCGCAGGGCAAGATCATGGACGTCGGAGACCTGCGGTCCGCGCGCAGAGCGTTCGGGAACCTCGACTTCAAGACGTATCTGGACCAGACCCAGCCCGTGTTCCCGGAGCGGCCGCTCAAGGTGGGGGACAGCTGGACCCAGGAGGTGCGCGTCCTCTCGCCCCAGGCCGAGCCGGTCGTGACCCGCTCGACCTACGTCCTCGAGGACCTGGACGAGCGGACCGCGGTCATCGCCTTCGACGGCGACGTGTACCTGCCGGTCGTGTACGAGGCCGACAGCCTGACCGGACAGGCCCCCCAGACGACCGAGGAGCGAATCCGGCTCCGCGGCCGCCTGCACTTCGATCGGGAGCGCCAGATCGTGGCGCGGGTGGAGACGACGGCGCAGGCCACGGTCACGAAGGTGACGATGGGTCCGCAGGGGCCATCCCGCCAGAACATCGACATGTCCCAGCAGAGCGAGCTGACCCTGGTCGCCCCCTGACCCCGCCCTGCCGGTTCGGGGGCGTGGCGGGGGGTTCTTGCGCGCGGACGGCCGATCCTGGAGCTTCTCCCCATGCCACACGCCCGATCCAGCGATATCGCCGCCCTCCTGGCGCTCTGGCTCGCCGGATGCGCGACCGCGGCGCGGACCGAGGGGGGATCGGACGCCGAGGGGCCGCCGCTCCGGATCGCCCACGCCATCCACGAGGCGCACGAGGAGTTTCCGGGGGTCGAGCTCTCCCAGCGCCGGTTCGTCCTCTCCACGCAGGGCCGCGCGACCGTATCGGCCCCCGACTCGGGCACCGCCCGGCGCGCGCTTGCGGCCGGATTCGCCGTGGTCGACTCGGTGGAGCTCCTGCTGGACAGGCTGAACCCCGGAAGCGAGTTGGCCCGTGTCAACCTGGCGGCCGGCGGCGCGCCGGTCGCCGTGAGTCCCTGGACCGAGACCGCCGTCCTCGCCGCCCTCCAGTGGGCGGAGCGGAGCGGAGGCGCGTTCGATCCGACCGTCGGGCCGCTGGTGGACCTGTGGGGCTTCGGCCCATCGTCCGAGCCGAGGATCCCGACCGAATCCTCGATCGCGGCCGCCCGGCGCCACGTCGGATGGGACCGTGTCGAGGTCGATACGCTGGCCCACACGGTCTTCCTGCCCGATTCGGGAATGGAGCTCGACCTTCGGGCCGTCATGAAGGGGTTCGCGCTCGACCGCATGCGCGAGGCGATGATCGAAGCCGGAGCGACGAGCGGCATCGTCGACCTCTCGGGCGACATGGTCTTCTTCGGACCCGGACCCGAGTCGACGAGTGAGTCGTGGCCCATCGAACTGAGCAACCCCTACGAGCCGGACCGGGGATTCGCCATCTTCCAGGTGCCGCCCGGCGCCGCCTCGACGTCGTCGTCGCTCAAGCGGCAAGTGACGCTCGGGGGGCGTCGCTACGGGCATCTCGTCGATCCTCGGGCCGGGCGCCCGATCGAGCCGGGTCTGGTGAGCGTCAGCGTGTTCGCCGAGAGCGCCATGATCAGCGACATCCTGGCCACGTCGCTGTTCGTCCTCGGGCCGCTCGGCGGCCCGCAAATGGTCGAGCGGTGGCCGGAGGTGGATGCGGTTTTCGTGACCGACACCCCGCCCGGCACGCGGAGCGCGGTGGTCGTGACCACCGGACTGGAGCAGTACCGTCAGTGGATCGACCCGCCCTATCGGCCGACCGGGCGCGAGGACTGACGCCGCGGAAGGCGACGTGAGCGAGCTGCGCGTCCTGTATCTCGGCGGTCTGCGCGTCCCCGAGGCCCTGGAACGGTTCATCGAGGAGCGGACGGGAGAGATGACGGTCCTCGCGTCGGGTGCCGAGGTCGTGCAGGCCCTCGAGCGCGGGGTCGTCGATCTGCTGGTTCTCGACGCCGATCACGACTTCAGCTCCGCCACCGACCTCTGCCGCCGGCTCAAGAACGATCCTTTCAACAGCGTGGTCCCGATCGTCTTCCATTCGCGCGAGCATCGCGTGGACGAGATCGCGCGGGGCTTCGAGAGCGGGGCCGACGAGTTCCTGTGCGGAACCCACTCCGGTCTTGAGCAGGTCCTGAGGCTGCGGACCGTGCTGGATCGCTTCGAGCGCGACGTGGCCGTGCATCCGTCGACGATGCTGCCGGGGACGAAGATCATCCAGCACGACATACAGCGGCGGATCGCCAGCGGTGAGCGCTTCGCCGTCTGCTACGCGGACATCGACTCCTTCAAGGAGTTCAACGACAGCTACAGCTATCACCGGGGCGACCGCGTCATATGGATCCTGTCGCTCATCCTCCGCGACACCGTACGCCGGCTCTCCGACCGCGGCTTCGTCGGCCACATTGGAGGCGACGACTTCATCTACACGCTGCCCTTCGAGGATCTGGCCCGGGTCTCCCATTCCATCATCGACGCCTTCGACACCCTCATGCCCCTGCAATACACCGATGAGGACCGTCGGCGCGGCACCATCCTGGCAAAGGACCGCCAGGGGAGCGTGCGCGAGATCCCGCTCATGACGCTGTCGATCGGCTGCGTATCCAACGTGCGGCGCAGCTTCGCCCACCCGGCCAAGGTCAGCGAGCTGGCCAGCGAGATGAAATCGTACGCCAAGTCCTTCCGTGGCTCGGTGTACGTGGTCGACCGCCGGCGCGACGATGCCGAGGACGAAGAGGCGGAGACGCCCACCGGGATCGTCGGGCGTGGCGCCACCGCAGACGCTAACTTGCCAACGTGAGCGACCCGAGGGACCCGCAGGCCATCGACGCGTTAGAGGAGCGGCTGGAGCTCCTCGGGAGCTGTCTTTGACCTTCCTTCCAGGCGCCACCGCATAGCCGAACTCGAGTCGGCCTCTGCCGAGCCCGACTTCTGGACCGACAACGAGCGAGCGCGCAGCCTGCTGGCCGAGTTGAAGGGTCATCGGGCCTGGGTCGAGGAGTATGACGGCCTGCGCCGCGAGATCGCGGACGCCCGTGAGATGCGGCAGCTGCTGAGCGACGAGGAGGATCCGGCGATGTGGACCGAGTTCGAGGCCCACCATCGTGATCTCGAGGCGCGGGTCGAGCGGTTCGAGTTTCGCGGGATGCTGCAGGATCCCGACGATCCGCGGGACGCCATCCTGACCATCCACTCGGGCGCCGGCGGCACCGAGAGCCAGGACTGGGCGGCCATGCTCCTCAGGATGTACACGCGGTGGATGGAAAACAACGGCTACGAGCACCAGATCGTGGACATCCAGGAGGGTGAGGAAGCGGGGATCACCCGGGCGACCGTCGAGGTCAAGGGCGAGTACGCCCACGGTTACCTGCGCGCCGAGAAGGGGGTCCACCGCCTGGTGCGGATCAGCCCGTTCGACGCCAACGCGCGCCGTCACACCTCGTTCGCCTCGGTGTTCGTCTACCCTGACGTCGCGGACGACATCGAGGTCGAGATCCTCGACAAGGACCTGCGGATCGACACCTACCGGGCCAGCGGCGCAGGCGGGCAGCACGTGAACAAGACCAGCAGCGCCGTGCGCATCACCCACGTGCCGACCGGCATCGTGGTCCAGAGCCAGGCCGAACGGAGCCAGCACCGGAACCGCGAGACCGCCATGCGGCTCCTACGGAGCCGGCTCTACCAGTACCTCAAGGCCGAGCGTGAAAAGTCCCGGGAAGAGCTCGAGGCGGAGAAGAAGGAGATCGCCTTCGGGAGCCAGATCCGCTCCTACGTGCTCCACCCCTATACGCTGGTCAAGGACCATCGCACGGGCCACGAGACATCGGACGTGGCGGGCGTCCTGGAGGGGGACCTGACCGATTTCATGGAGGCCTGGCTGAGGCGCTCGGCGGGCGGCCCCGAGGCAGAGCCGGCCGCACAGAGGCGGGGATGACGAGCCCCGCCCCGGAGGCGCCGGTCACCGACCCCGTGGTGGCGCGGGCCCGCAAGCTGGCCGAGCTGGAGCGGGGTGGGGTCGATCCCTACCCGGTCGGGTGGAAGCCTTCCGACACGGCGGCCGGGCTGGTGGCCGCCTTCCGCGACGAGGGGCCGGCGGTGAGCGGCCAGGTCGCCGGCCGCGTGGTCGCGCTCCGTCCTCACGGCCGGACGACCTTCCTCCACCTGGCCGACGCCAGCGGGCGGATCCAGGTCTACCTCCGCGAGGACGAGCTGGGCGATGAGGCTTATGCCCTGCTCGAGCGGCTCGACCTGGGCGACGTGGTGGGTGTCTCGGGGGATGTGTTCCGCACCCGGACGGGTGAGGTCACGCTGCGTGCCGGCGAGGTGCGGCTGCTGGCCAAGTCGCTGCGCCCCCTCCCCCTGGGCAAGCTCGTCGAAGGCGAGGACGGCGACGCCCGCGCCTACCACCGGGTGACCGACCGCGAGTTCCGTTACCGACAGCGGTACGCGGACCTCGCCGTCCATCCGGAGGTGCGAGAGGTGTTCGCCGTCCGGTCGCGGCTCGTTCGGTACTTGCGGGACTTCCTCGATCGACGGGGGTATCTGGAAGTCGAGACGCCGGTCCTCCAGCCGCTGTATGGGGGGGCGGCGGCTCGCCCCTTCGAGACCCACCATCACGCGCTGGACGTCCCGCTCTACCTGCGGATCGCGGACGAGCTGTACCTGAAGCGTTGCGTGGTGGGGGGCCTCGAGCGGGTCTACGAAATCGCCAAGGACTTTCGGAACGAGGGCGTCGACCGCTTCCACAACCCCGAGTTCACGATGCTGGAATTCTACGAGGCGTACGCGGACTACCACGATTTCATGCGGCTGGCGGAGGAGATGCTGGCCGGGCTGGTCGAGGCGATCGTCGGCTCGAGCCGGCTGACGTGGCAGGGCCGCACGGTCGACGTGACCCCGCCGTGGCCGCGGCTGCCCTTCCTCGATGCGCTGGCGGAGCGCGGGGTTGACACCGCCGATCTCGGGCGTCCCGCCCTGGCCCGGCAGGCGGCTCTTCGCGGGGTCGAGATCGCAGCCGGCCACGGGCCGGGCAAGATCCTGGACGCCCTGTTCAAGACGCTGGTCGAGCCGGACCTGGAATCCCCGACGCTGGTCGTCGATCACCCGCGAGTGCTGTCCCCGCTGGCCCGCCGTCACCGCAGTGACGAGCGCCTGGCCGAGCGGTTCGAGGCGTACCTCTTCGGGACGGAGTGGGCGAACGCTTTCAGCGAGCAGAACGACCCCCGCGAACAGCGGGCCCGATTCGAGGAGCTGGCGGCCGCGGCCGCGGCGGGCGACCTCGAGGCGCCCGTGGCGGTGGACGAGGATTTTCTGAGGGCCCTCGAGTACGGCATGCCCCCGACCGCGGGCATGGGAGTCGGCGTCGACCGGCTCACGATGTTCCTGGCCGACCAGCCGGCCCTGCGCGACGTGATCCTCTTCCCGACCCTGCGGCCGGAATCCGGCGGTTCTCTCGACGACGATGAATCGGACGCGGAGGACGGCGAATGAGCCTCGAGTGGCGGATTGCCCGGCGCTATCTGACCTCGAAGCGGAGGGCCGGGGTGATCTCGGTGATCGGGTTGATCGCCATCGGCGGCGTCTTCGTCGGCGTGGCGGCTCTGGTCATCGTGATGAGCGTGATGGGTGGCCTCCAGCGGGACCTGCGGGAGAAGATCCTGACCAACACCCCGCACCTGCTGATCCAGCGCTACAACTCCGAGCCGCTCGAGGACTACGGTCGCGTCCTCCAGTTGACCCGCGACACCGAGGAGGTGACCGGGGCGGCCCCCTTCCTGTACACCGAGGGGATCATCGGCCACGGGCGCGGGCGCTACGAGGGCGCGGTTATCCGCGGCGTCGATCCGGAGCTGGAAGCGGGGGTTTCCGACACGCGGCGGCAGATGCTGGCCGGCGAGTACGATCTGGAGGCGCGGCCGGACGAGGAAGTGCCGCGGGTCGTGATGGGATACCTGCTGGCCGACCGGCTGGTCGTCTTCCCGGGCGACACGATCACGCTGACCACGCCGGAGGTGGCCGCCGTGTCGCCGCTCCACGGCACCGTCCCCAAGCTCCAGAAATTCATCGTGTCCGGGACCTTCAAGAGCGGGCTGTTCGAGTACGACTCCAAGTTCGTGTACACGTCGCTGGCCGCGATGCAGGACTACCTCCAGATCGGCGACGTCGCGTACGGGGTGGCGGCCCGGGTCGACGACATCTGGGACGCCGGCGAGGTCGGCGAGGCTCTCACCGACCGGCTCGGCGGGCCGTACTATGCGACGACCTGGATCGAGCTCAACCAGCCGCTCTTTTCGGCTCTCAAATTGGAAAAGAGGGCCATGTTCATTATATTGGTTCTCATCGTGCTGGTTGCGGCCTTCAACATCATCAGCACGCTGACGATGATCGTGACGGACAAGACCAAGGAGATCGGGATCCTCCGATCCATGGGGATGCAAGGCCGCGCCATCCGCCGGATCTTCGTCTACCAGGGCGCGCTGATCGGGGTCGTCGGGACGGGCCTGGGGACGGTCGTGGGGCTGATCGCCGCCTACCTCCTCGCCCGGTACCGGTTCATATCGCTGCCGGGGGACGTCTACTTCATCGACACCCTCCCCGTCTCGATCGAGCCGCTCTCGATCGCCATGATCGCGGGGGCGAGCCTGCTGATCAGCCTGGCCGCCACGATCTACCCCTCCATGCAGGCGGCGCGCATGACCCCGGTGGACGCCATCCGGTATGAATAGCGGGCCCGGGACCCGCGAGGGTCCCGTCTTGGTGGCGCACCGCTTGCATAAGGAGTACGTGGGTGGGGCAGGGCCGCTGAGGGTGCTGCGGGGCGTGGACCTGGAGGTCCACGCCGGGGAGACGGTGGCGATCGTCGGGGCGTCGGGAGCGGGCAAGAGCACGCTCCTGCACCTCCTCGGGGGGCTGGACCGCCCCACGGCGGGCACGGTCGTGCTCGAGGGCTGCCACCTCAACCAGCTCTCTGACATCGAGCTCTCCCGAGTGCGCAGCCAGCGGTTGGGGTTCGTGTTCCAGTTTCACCACCTGCTGCTTGAGTTTTCGGCTCTCGAGAACGTCGCCATACCCCTTCGCATTCAGGGGGTCGAGGAGAGCGAGGCGAACCGGCGCGCTGAGGCGGCCCTCGAGGAGGTCGGTCTGAGCGAGCGGTTGACCCATCGCCCCAGCGAGCTGTCAGGGGGCGAGCAGCAACGTGTGGCGGTCGCGCGGGCGCTGGTCCACGAGCCGATCGTGGTGCTGGCCGATGAGCCCTCGGGCAACCTCGACCGCGCGAACAGCGAGCACCTGCACGGGCTCATGTTCTCGCTCGCCCGAGACCGCGATGTGGCGTTCGTCGTGGCGACGCATGACGAGGGTCTCGCGCGGCGTACGGATCGCCTGCTGCATATCGAGGACGGGGTGCTGGAGACGGTCGGGATGAACCGGGAGTGGGCGGCGTCGGCCGATTGAACGGAGCCCGTTGCCGGGCCGTTTACCTCCCGGCTGAGCCACTTTGCGATGAGACGCGAGCGAACGAGCTATATTGTCATAGTTGAGCCATGTTGTGTCAGGATTGTCAGCAGAAGCCTGCCTCGGTCCACTTCACGCAAATCGTGAACGACGAGGCGGCGACCCTCCACCTGTGCCACGCCTGCGCGCGGGCGCGAGGGCTGAAGACCACCACGCCGGCCACCGAGGCGCCGTTGTCGGACTTCCTTTCGGAGATGGGAGCGCCGATCTTCACCAGCGCGACGAGCGCCAACGTCGCTTGTCCGAGGTGCGGCTGCACCTTCCGTCAGTTCCGGAAGTCAGGCAGATTGGGGTGCGCGCACTGCTACACCACGTTCGAGAAGGAGATGGGCGCCCTGCTGAGGAAGATCCACGGGTCAAGCGAACACGTCGGGATCAGCGAGGTGGCGTCGCTCGGGCTTCTCGACGAGCGCGAGGCCCGGCTCCACGAGCTGCGCAGGCAGCTCCGTCAGGCGGTCGGCCAGGAAGAGTACGAGCGCGCCGCGGAGCTTCGTGACGCGATCCAGGATCTCGAAGAGTCGCGCGAGGCCGTCGAGGCGCGGGCGGAGGACGAGGAATGAGGATCCCGGAAAACGACCTCCTGGGTCCGGTGGGAGGGGGGCTGGCGTGGATCAGCGGCGACGGCCCGAACTCCGACATCATCCTCAGCACGCGCATCCGGCTGGCCCGCAATCTCGAGCGGTTTCCGTTTCGCGAGACGATCACCGGAGAGCAGCAGGAGCGTGTGATCGAGGAGATCGTGGACGCCCACGGCGCGACCGTGGGGAACGGGAGCGGTCGCCAGTTCCTGCGCCTGGCCGGCCTTCCGGATACGGACCTGACCCTGCTCCTCGAGCGGCACCTGGTGAGCCGGGAGATGCTCAAGTTCAAGGAGGCGAGCGCGCTCTTGATCGCGGAGGGGGGGCGACTGGCTCTGCTGATCAACGAAGAGGACCACATCCGCATCCAGAGCCTGACGCCGGGGCTCCAGCTCGAGACGTCGTGGGACCAGGCGCGGCAGGTGGACGAGGGACTGAGAGGCCGTGTCCGGTTCGCCTTCCACCATCAGTTCGGCTTCCTGACGAGCTGCCCGACCAATACGGGCACGGGATTGCGGGCTTCGGTGCTCATCCACCTGCCGGGTCTGGTGCTGACCCGCGAGATCCACAAGGTCCTCCAGGGCCTGGCCCAGATCGGGCTGACGTTCCGCGGCCTCTACGGAGAGGGCTCGGACGTGATCGGCAACTATTTTCAGCTCTCGAACCAGACGACCCTCGGGAAGAGCGAGGACGAGCTGGTGGAAAGCCTGTCGCGCATCGCCCGGCAGGTGATCGAGTACGAGGAGAACGCCCGGGCGGTGCTCGTCCGGGACGCCCTCGATGAAATCGAGGACAAGGTATGGCGCGCCTACGGTCTCCTCACCTGCGCCCGCTCGATGTCCTTCGACGAGATGATGAACCTTCTCTCGGCCGTGCGGCTGGGGGTGAGCATGAAACTGCTTCCCGACATAGGGGTATCGAGACTCAATCATCTGCTGCTCTGGACACAGGTCGCACATCTCGACAAGAGGGCCGGGCGGCAGCTCGACAAGCGTGAGCGCGAGATCGAGCGCGCGGCCCTGATCCGCCAGATACTCGATCGAGATGAAGACGGGGAAGATTCGGCATGAACAGCAACTTCACGGATCGCGTTCGCAAGGTCCTGTCCATGGCCCGCGAGGAGGCGACTCGGCTGCACCACGACTACGTCGGTACCGAGCACATCCTGCTGGGACTGATTCGCGAGGGCGAGGGGGTGGCGGCCGCCATCCTCACCAACCTCAACGTGGACCTGGACGAGCTTCGGGAGAGGATCGAAGAGCGCGTCGATGTCGGAAAGAGCGACATGACAGCCGACGAGGTGCCCTATACGACCAGGGCCAAGAAGGTCCTGGAGTTTTCGGTGGCCGAGGCACGAAGCTTGAAGCACTCCTACGTCGGCACCGAGCATCTGCTGCTGGGTCTGCTGCGCGAGGAGAAGGGGATCGCGGCGCAGGTGCTGGAGGACGTAGGGGTCACCATCGAGATGGCCCGCAACGAGACCATTCGCCTCCTCGGAGGGGAGCTGAGCTCAATGGAAAGCGGCGGCCAGGCACCCCGCTCCAGCGAGAAGAAGTCGAAGACACCGGCCCTGGACCACTTCTGCCGGGATCTCACCGACCTGGCCCGTGAAGGCGAGCTGGATCCAACGATCGGGCGCGAGAAGGAGATCGAGCGCGTCATCGAGGTCCTGTCGCGACGGAAGAAGAACAACCCGGTCCTGATCGGCGAGCCGGGCGTGGGCAAGACGGCCATCGTGGAGGGCCTCGCCCAGCGGATCACGAGCGGCGAGATCGTGCATAGCCTTCGGGAGCATCGGGTCCTGTCGCTGGACATGGCCGCGGTGATCGCCGGAACCAAGTACCGCGGTCAGTTCGAGGAACGCCTCAAGGCCGTGATCAACGAGATCAAGCAGGCCAAGAACATCATCCTGTTCATCGACGAGCTCCACACCCTGGTCGGGGCCGGCGCCGCCGAAGGGGCGATCGACGCATCGAACATGCTCAAGCCCGCGCTGGCGCGGGGCGAGCTTCAGTGCGTTGGCGCCTCCACGCTCAACGAATACCGGAAGTACATCGAGAAGGACGGCGCGCTGGAGCGGCGGTTCCAGCCGGTCGTGGTCGACCCTCCCACGATCGACGAGACGGTGGAGATTCTGAAGGGCTTGCGTCCGCGCTATTCGGACCATCACAGCGTGGAGATCCCCGACCCGGCCCTGGATGCCGCGGCCCGGCTCTCGGAGCGCTACATCACCGATCGGTTCCTGCCGGACAAGGCGATCGACGTCATCGACGAGGCGTGCGCCCGGGTGCACCTGGCCACGCAGGTCCCGCCGCCCGAGCTCCTCGCGCTGGAAGAAGAGGTGCAGGACATCGTCACGAAGAAGGATCAGGCGATCAAGGCGCAGGATTACGAGACGGCCGCCAAGCTGCGGGACACCGAGCGCGAGCTGAAATCTTCGATCAAGCGAAAGAAGCTGGAGTGGGAGCGTGGCAACCACGGTGACCGGCCCGTGCTGTCGACCGAGGACGTGGCGTTCATCGTGAGTCGCTGGACCGGCGTCCCGGTGATCCGCCTGCGGGAGGAGGAGACCGAGCGGCTCCTGCGGATGGAGGAGGAGCTCCACAAGCACATCGTCGGCCAGAACGACGCGATCAACGCCATCTCCAAGGCGATTCGCCGCACACGGGCGGGGCTCAAGGACCCGCGGCGGCCGATCGGGTCGTTCATCTTCTCGGGGCCGACAGGGGTCGGGAAGACCGAGCTGGCCCGCGCCCTGGCACGGTTCCTGTTCGCGGATCCGAACGCGCTCATCCGGATCGACATGTCGGAGTACATGGAGAAATTCACGGTGAGCCGGCTGCTGGGCGCGCCGCCGGGCTACGTAGGGTACGAGGACTCCGGATATCTCACCAAGGAGGTCCGCCGCAAGCCTTACAGCGTGGTCCTCCTGGACGAGATCGAGAAGGCCCATACCGACGTCTTCAACATCCTGCTTCAGATCCTGGACGAGGGCCACATCACGGACAACTACGGTCGGAAGATCGACTTCAAGAACACCGTGGTGATCATGACGTCGAACATCGGCGCGCGGCGCATCACGGGCGAGAAGGCGCTGGGATTCCAGAAGCCGAATGCGGGGGCCCGTATCCAGCAGATCGAAGAGGCGGTGCGCGAGGAGATCGACAAGACGTTCAATCCCGAGTTCCTGAACCGCCTGGACGAGGTCATCGTGTTCCATCCGCTCTCGGAGGAGCACATCATGCAGATCGTCGACATCCTGTTCCAGGAGGTCCTCGGGCGGCTGGACGAGCGGGATCTCAGCCTCGAGCTCACGGAGGAGGCGAAGCGGTTCCTGGCGACCAAGGGCTTCGACGAGAAGTTCGGGGCGCGCCCGCTGAAGCGTGCCATGCAGCGCTATCTCGAGGATCCTTTCTCCGAGGCCATGCTCCAGGGCCGGTTCGCTCCTGGCGACGAGGTCGTCGTCGAGGTGGCGGACGACGGCGAGAGCCTCCACTTCACCGTACGTGGAGGCGCCCCCCGGGAAGAGGAGTCGGTGACCGAAGAGGTGGGGTAGTGCGTGGCACCGGCTTCGCCTCCCTCGTCCTGGCAACGATCCTCATCGCGGCTCCGCCGGTCCTGGCGCAGGCACCCGGCCCGACGATCTCCGACATCGTAGTCGAGGGCGCCGTCACGGTGGACCCGGAGCGGGTCCGCGCGCTGTCGGGGCTCGCGCTGGGCTCGACCCTCACCCCCCGCGTCCTGCAGCAGGCCATTCGGTCCCTCTGGGCGACCCATCTCTTCGAGGACATCGCCATCGATGCCCGCCCCGCGTCGGACGGGGGAGCGGTCGTCGTGGTCACCGTCGACGAGGCGCCGGTCATCACGCGGCTGGAATTCGAGGGCCTCGAAGAGGTGGATCGTGAAGAGGTGGAGGAGGAGCTCGAGATCCGCGCCGGCGATCGGGCCATTCCGAGCCGTCTCCAGCAGGCCGAGTACGACTTGAAGAGGCTGTATCGCTCGCGCGGGTTCCATCTGGCCGAGGTGGAGCTGCTGGCGGCGCGTCCCGAGGCCGACTCGACGGCCGTGACCGTCGCCGTCGACGAGGGGCGCAAGGTGGCCGTGAAGGACGTGCGGTTCGTGGGGAACCAGGCCTTCTCGGGCGAGCGGCTCCGCGACGCCCTGGAGACCGAGACCGACGGCTTCTGGTTCTGGCAGGACGGCGAGTTCGACGAGGACGTCTGGCGCGCCGACCTGTCGCAGCGGCTCCCCGACTTCTACGGGTCCCATGGTTACCTCGACATGCGGGTCGTCTCGGACAGCATGGCGGTCGACCAGTCGGAGGGGACGATGCGCCTTACCGTGGTCGTGGACGAAGGGGCCCAGTACACGGTGGGTGACGTCGAGATCGAGGGGAACAGCCGCTTTTCCAGGACCGACCTCCGCCAGCTCGTCCAGATCCAGCCCGGCGAGGTGTTCGACACGGCGGCGATGGACAAGACGCAGGCCGATATTCAGAACCTGTACGCGGACGACGGCTATATCTACGCGTCGATCACGCCGGTGCGGCGGGACAGGCCGGACACGACGGTCGTCGATGTGACGTGGCAGATCCGGGAGGGCGATCCCGCTCACATCCGGCACGTCGTCATCAAGGGCAACACGGTCACCCACGAATCGGTGATCCGCCGCCAGCTCTTTGTCACTCCGGGGGAGCGGTTCCGGCGGACCGACGTCCGCAACAGCCTCCTGTCCCTGGAGGGCCTCGGCTTCTTCGAGCCGGGAATCATCCCGACCACGCGCGTCGTCGATGAGGAGACGGGGGACATCGACCTCACGCTCGAGGTCGAGGAGCGCCGAACGGGCTCCTTCACGGTCGGAGCGGCAGTGGGAGGAGGCACGGGCCTGTCGGGATTCCTCGCCTACGAGCAGCCCAACCTCTTCGGAAAGGCGCGTTCGGGGCGGATTCGATGGGAATTCGGCTCACGGAACAACGACCTCGAGCTTGGCTATACGGAACCGGTGTTCCTCGGGTCCAAGACCTCGGCCTCGCTCACCTTCTTCGATCTCGACCGCCGATTCGTCAACAACGCCTTCCGGCAGGACGCAATCGGCGGCAGCGTCGGATTCGGGACCCCGCTCCCCTGGGACGACGCGACCCGCATCCTCTACGGCTACCGCTGGCAGCACATCGACCTGGAGGCCGACGACGAGGACGATACGCGGTTCGCCGGTGAGTATCCGCGGACGGAGTCGAGCGTGAACCTGGGTCTCGTGCGGGATACGCGGCTCCCCCGGAGGCACCCGCTGCAGGGAGCGATGCACCGGCTGACCATGGACGTCGCGGGCGGTCCGCTCGGAGGGAACGTGGGGTTCCAGAAATACCAGTTCGAGACCTCATGGTACGCTCCCACCTTCATCGAGGATCGCACGACGCTGAACCTCTCCTTCAAGACAGGCGGCATCAACGCCACCCGGTTCGTGCCGCTCACCGAGCAGTATGTCCTGGGCGGGGTCCAGTACCCGAGCCAGGGCCTGCGCGGGTATGAAGAGAGCTGCGTGGGAACGGTGAACTCCGGCATCCGACCGGGCGGGGGCTGCGGCAGCGATCGCGGCAACGCGTTCGTGCTCATGACGGCCGAGCATTTCTTCAAGATCAGCGACACCATCTACGCGTCCCTCTTCTACGATGCCGGCGACGTATTCGCCGAGTTCCGCGACGTCACCTTCTCCGATTTGAAGCGCGGGGCGGGTGTGGGGGTGACGATCGAGCTGCCCGGGATCGGGCCTCTCGGACTCGACTATGCCTACGGGTTCGACCGGCGCCTCCCCGGCGGCGAACCGGATCCGGGGTGGCAGCTGCACTTCCGCTTCGGCAACCTCACCCGCTGAGGGCCGCTGAGGATGTCCAAGCTCTGCGTTGTGCTTCCCTCGGAGACCTTGCGGCGTACAGATTCGTACGCCTCAGGTCTCCTCACTCGCACGCCTTGATCCTGGACATCCTGAGCGGCCCTCCACCCGGTAGAACGGCGGCCCGGACCGACCTTTAAGCCCGGCAGCGGGGTAAGACGTTAGATTGGTGACACGAGGGCGCCGCGACCCCCCGGGGGGCCGGCCGCCCATGACGATCAGGGAGGAATCCGATGATTCGATGGAACATGCTGGCGGTCGCCGGCCTGCTTCTGCTGGCGCCCACGATTGCCGGTGCACAGCAGGCCGACCTGAAGATCGGCTATGTGGACTCGGAGGCCATCATCCAGCAGGCGCCGGGCTACACGGAGGCCAACGAGGAATTCAACCGAACCGCCCAGGCATGGCGCGACAGCCTGGAGACGCGCCGCACCCGCCTGCAGGGGATGTTCGAGGAATACAAGCAGCAGGAGGTCATCCTGTCGCCGGAGGCGAAAACCGAGCGCCAGCAGGAGATCCTGCAGCTCGAGAACGAGATCCAGCAGTACTTCCAGAGCAAGTTCGGGCCGGAGGGCGAAGCCAGCCAGAAGCAGGCGAGCCTGATGCAGCCCATCATCGAGCGGGTCAACCAGGCCATCGACGAGATCCGGCGCGACGGCGGCTATTCGTTGATCTTCGATCTGAACGACGGCGCACTCGTGGCCGGCGACCCGTCGTTGAACATCACCGACGAGGTCATCCGGAAGCTCCAGTCGTCCGGGGCCGCGGCGCCATCCCGCTGAGCGGGGGGTCGCCGCGAGCCGTTTCCCCCGAGCGGCGCCCGGAGGACGAATGCCAAGGATCTCGCTGAGCGAGCTGGCCGGCGCCATCGGCGCGCGACTCGAGGGAGATCCCGCCTTCGAGGTGAGCGGGATTGCTCCTCTCGAGCGGGCCGGGCCCGACGACCTCTCCTTTCTCGCCAACCCGCGCTATGAGGCGGCCGCGTTGGCCTCGGCTGCCGGCGCCCTGGTGGTAGGGGGGGATTTTCCGGCCGACGGCCGGAACATTCTCCGGTGTGAGAATCCCTATCTCGGATTCGCCCGCGCAGTGGCCATGCTGTCGCCCGACCCGCCGGTCGTGGCGGGCGTGCATCCCTCTGCGATCGTCGACCCCTCCGCCTCGGTCCCCCTGAGCGCCGCGGTGGGTCCGCTGGTGGTGGTCGGCTCCGGGGTGGAGCTCGGTGAGGAGGTCGTGATCGGGGCCGGGTCGCTCGTCGAGGACGGCGTCAAGGTCGGCGCACGCACCCGGCTGTTTCCGCGCGTGACCGTTCACCGGGGGACCACCATCGGCGAGCGTTGCGTCGTCCAGAGCGGGTGCGTGCTGGGCTCGGACGGCTTTGGCTATGCCACGGATGTCGAAGGCGCCCATCATCGCGTGCCTCAACGGGGTGGCCTGACGATCGGGAACGAGGTCGACCTCGGAGCCAACGTGACGATCGACCGCGGCTCGGCCGGCAACACGGTGATCGGGGACGGCTGCAAAATTGACAACCTGGTACACATCGCCCATAATGTGCGGATTGGCCGGAATACGATGATCGTGGCTCAGGTCGGCATCGCCGGGAGCACGGTGATCGGGGACCGGGTGATCCTGGGCGGCCAGGCCGGAATCGTCGGCCACGTCCGAATCGGTGATCGGGCTCGCATCGGGGGCCAGGCCGGCGTTATCGGCGATGTGCCGGCCGGCATGGAGGTCTCGGGCTATCCGGCACGCGCGCATCGCGACCAGATGCGGGCGCACGCCCTGTTTGCCCGCCTGCCCGAGCTCTTCCAGCGCCTGAAGCGGCTCGAGGACCGTCTCCCATGACCGAGCGACAACTGACGATCGCGAGGCCCGTCACCTACAGCGGGATCGGGCTCCACACCGGCGACCAGTGCCACATGACCTTCGTGCCGGCAGAGGCCAACTCCGGCATCAGGTTCGTCCGCACCGACGTGAGTGGGCAGCCGGAGATCCAAGTCACGCCGGACAACGTCATCGGCACCGAGCGCGGCACGTCGATCGGCAGCAACGGCTGCAAGGTTCACACGATCGAGCACGTGCTGGCGGCGCTCGCCGGCCGGGGCATCGACAACCTGCGGATCGAGCTGGATGCCAGCGAGCCGCCGGTCGGCGACGGCTCGAGCCTGCCGTTCTGGAAGGCTTTGCAGGAAGCGGGTGTCGAGGAGCTGAGCGCTCCCCGCCGCCGCTATCGGATCAAGGAGCCGATCTTCTTCGAAGACGGCAACGTGGAGATCTCGCTGCTGCCATCCGATCGCCTGCAGGTGTCCTTTTCCATCGATTTCGACCATCCGCTGGTCAACCACCAGTTCGAGTCCTTCGAGATCACCCCCGAGATCTTCGAGCGCGAAATCGCGCCCGCGCGCACGTTCGGGTTCCTGCACGAGATCGAGCAGCTCAAGGCGGCGGGGCTGATCCGCGGCGGCAACTTGCGGAACGCTATCGTCATCGGCGATGACAAGATCCTCAACGACGAGCGCCTGCGGTTCCCGACCGAGCTCGTGCGACACAAGATCCTCGATCTGCTGGGCGATCTGAAGGTTCTGAACGTCGACCTGCAGGCCCATATCGTGGCACAGCGCTCTGGCCACCGTACCCATCTGGCGCTCGTCCAGCTTCTGAAGGAGAGGATCGAGGGGGGCTTCCCGAACGGTGGCCGGCCGGCCTCTCGATCCGTGGATCGCGAGGAGACGGTGATGGACATCCAGAGCGTCCTGGAGACGCTTCCGCACCGCTATCCTTTCCTGCTGGTGGACCGCGTCGTGGAGATGGAGGAGGGCAAGCGGGTCGTGGGGATCAAGAACGTCACGATCAGCGAGCCCTTCTTTCAGGGGCACTTTCCGGGACACCCGGTGATGCCGGGGGTCCTCATCGTCGAGTCCATGGGCCAGGTGGGGGGGCTGCTGCTGATGAGTCTCGTGGGCGATTCGGAGAGCAAGGTCGTCTACTTCACCGGCCTCGATAACGTACGCTTCCGGCATCCGGTGCGGCCCGGGGATCAGCTCGTCTGCGAGCTGGAGCTCGTGCGCCGCCGCGGCACGCATTGCAAGATGAGGGGAATCGCCCGTGTCGGCCAAACGGTGGTCGCGGAGGCGGACTTGATGGCCTCGCTGGTGCCAAAGTGAAGCCATTGACGGCCGCCGTCCACTCGACGGCCATCGTCGACCCCGGAGCCGACGTCGCCGAGGATGTACAGATCGGCCCATACGCGATCGTCGGGCCGGGCGTCACGATCGGATCCGGGACGCGGGTGGCGGCTCATGCCGTGATCGAGCGCGACACGACCATCGGCGAACGCTGCGAGATCCACTATGGCGCGGTGATCGGGGGCGATCCGCAGGATCTGAAGTACGAAGGGGAATCCTCGACGTGCACGATCGGCAATCGCACCGTGATCCGGGAGTACGTGACCATCAACCGTGGGACGCGGGCGCTCGGCACAACCCAGGTCGGTGACGAATGCCTGCTCATGGCGTACGTGCACATCGCGCACGACTGCGTCGTGGGAGACCACGTGATCCTGTCGAACGCGGTGAATCTGGCAGGCCACGTCCGCGTAGACGACTGGGCCATCCTGGGCGGGATGACCCCGGTCCACCAGTTCACGCGGATCGGCGCGCACGCGTTTGTGGGCGGCTGCTCACGCGTGCAGAAGGACGTCCCTCCCTACGTGAAGGCGGCCGGGAATCCCGCCGCCCTGTTCGGGCTGAACGCCGTCGGCCTCGACCGGCGCGGCTTCCCGGAGGCGGTGAAAGCCGAGCTCAAGCGCGCCTACCGCCTGTTCTTCAATTCCAAGCTCAACATCACGCAGGCCCTGGCCCGTGCCCGGAGCGAGCTTCATCCGTACCCCGAGGTCGAGCGCTTCCTCGCGTTCATCGAGGAGAGCGAGCGCGGGGTGACGGTGTAGCGCGGGGAGGTTCCGTGAGCCTCCTGCGGGTCTGGAAGGACCGGAAGGCGATCTCGCCGCACCGTCCCAAGCGGGCGAAGACCAGGTGGATGATCGTGGCGCTGGCGGGGGTCATGCTCGCCATGTGGCTGCTCGGGCGGTTGGCTTGAGGCGCCCGTGAGCCGCCCCGTCCTTCGGCATGCGGCGAGCCGCGGCGGTCCGCTGGTCGCCCGGATGATCGAGACCCTCGCTCGGACCTGGGAGGTCCGGGTCGAGGGCGAAGAGCACCTGGCGCGGGCGCGCGACGGGTGCGGCGTCCTTTACTGCTTCTGGCACGGCCGGATGCTCGAGCTCGCTCCCCTTCATGCCAATCGTCGCATCGGCATTCTGGTTTCGGGCCATCCGGACGGGCTGATGGCGGCCCGGATCGTGGGTCCGCTCGGGTACGTGCCCATCCTCGGCTCCCAGCGGCGGAACCCTGTGGCCGGCTTTCGCGCCATGCTCCGCTATGCCCGGCAGGGGGGTGACCTGGCGTTGACCCCCGACGCCCATTCCGACGTTCACCGCGTCCTGCCAGGCGCGGCGGCTCTTGCCCGCCGCACCGGGCACGCGCTGCTCCCGGTGGCGGCGGGCGCCCGGCCCCGGCGCCGGGTCGAGTCGTGGGACCGCTTCGAGATCCCCTGGCCAGGTGCTCGCGTTCACATCCGCTACGGCCCTCCGGTCTGGGTTCCTGCCGAAGCCGATCCCGATTCGACCCGTGAGGCGAGCCGCGCCCTCGAGCGGGGCCTGAGGGCGCTGCACGTCAGGGTCGAGGCGGAGCTGGACGGCGGGGTCGCCTGCCCGGCCGGCGAGGCGGTCGCCGTCCCGTGATCCACGAGCACGGCCCCCCGGTCGAGGACGAAGCGCCGCTCTACGGCTGGGCCCGCAGGTCGCTCTACGGGGACGGCGGAGCCGCCGGCACGGCGGCCCGGGCCGCGGCCCG
>DASRVA010000100.1:0-18371 GCA_035687745.1 Gemmatimonadota bacterium | reverse complement strand
CGATGTCGAGACCGATGTTGTTCGCCCTGTCGGCAACCTGCGCGATCGTGCGATGGCAGTTGACGCACCCTGCATCTCCTGCATCGTTGAAGATGCGCATCCCCTCCCGCTCCTGCTCGCTGAGGAGTGAATAATTCGGCGCGCCGGCGGTTGCGAACACGGCGTCGAAACGCGATTCGGCGGATACGAGCGAGCGCACGAACTGGGCGAGCGCCAGCGAAACCCGATCGCTCGTCACCTCGGGCGAGCCGAACGCCGCGGTGAAAAACGCGGGGTAGTACGGCGTCGCACCCAGCTTGCGTGCCAGGGCCCCGAGTTCCATCCCCATCTCAAGCGTATCCTGAATCGGGTGCAGGATCTGTGCTTCGAGAGGGGACGCACGCTCGTCCCAGAAGAATTTGCCGTACTCGTAAAAGCGCGCATTCGCCAACGCCATGGTGCGACGCTCAGGGTGACGACCGCTCAAACCGGGGCTGAAACGCGCGGTGTCGCCGAACCCGAACGCCTGCTGGTGACAGGACGCGCATGCGATCCGATCGTTGGCCGACAGGCGCACGTCGTAAAAAAGGACACGTCCCAGGGTGGCGCCGGCGTTCGTGATCGGGTTCTCGGGAGGTGTATTGTCCGTGAACGCCACCGTCCCCGGGAACGAGGCGAGAAAGTGGCGGGGGATCGGGGCATCGGCATCCGAGTAGCCATATCGCATCGCCGGGAGAACGGGCTCGCAGAGCGCTTGCTCGACGGCGCCGGGCGCCGTGTCCTCCGCCGGGCCGCACCACACGACGAGAAGAAGTGGCAAGGCACGCGAAACCCGAGCTGACATCCCTTCCTTAGAAGTCCGGGAAGGCCAGCACACGCGCCGTTTGTGGGCTGTCTCCGGCGAGCACGTAGGTGACCGCGCGGCCGGACATCGCTGAGGAGCGTACGCGCGTGATGTCGACTGCACTGGGGTTGACCAACAGGTCCTTTCCCCCCCCGATCACGTCGAACGCGCCGGCCGGAACACGAACGTATTCCGTGGAGTGCCCCGGATCGAAATAACAGTTGATCAAGCGGCTTTCCACCACCTCCGCCCCGGGCGCTCCCAGAAAGAGCGTGAACCCCCAGTTGGAGGGACTCCCCTCTAGGAAGCGGACCAGTCCCGAATCGGCAGGCACGCTCACCTCGCTGATCCACAACCCGGCAGTGCCGACCCCCGTCCCGTAGAGAGCCAGGTGGTCGCCGCCTCGAATCACCCATGACTGATCCGACCCATCGGTTCCCAAGCCGTCTACGTGGACGCCGAACGGGCCCGACACGATGGGTACTTCGACGGATTCGCCGAATGCGAGGGTGACGGGCGCGCCCTGGCTGGGGACGAACGTCACCGGGCCACGGCCATCGGCAGCGTGCGCGAAACGAACCTTGGCCGGCAAGCGGGCGATTACGTCGGTCACCGTTACATCCATCGTAGCCCTGCCGTCCGAGTTCCAAGCGGTGATCGTCGCATGACCGGTACGGAGGCCGATCACGTTGCCGATGGAGTTCACGTCTGCCACATCCGGGTCGCTGGACGTCCATGCGTCCACCGATGGAGTTTCGTCGATCGTCGCTCCGTTGACGTCGACGAAGAACGCTTCGAACTGAAGCGCTTCGCCGATGGCCACAGATGCCTCGAGATCGGGGGGGGTCAGCCGGATAATAACCCGCGCCTTGACACTCAGTGACACGGATGCGTCGACGTTTCCCGCGCTGACGTTGATCATGACCGTCCCGCGCCGGCGCGCCGTGACGACGCCCGACCCGGCACCGGTAGCTCCTACACGTGCGATCGCCTCGTCGCTGGACGCCCATTGAAGCTCCGGCGGTGTCCGAACCACTACGCCGTCCGCGTTTCGCGCCCTCACCGTGAAAAGGGCCGCTTCATTGACCAGCAGCGAGCGCGGGGCCACGATCTCGAGGCTTACAACCTTGCCGCAGTCGGGAGAGGTGCAATCGAGAGGTCCGGTGGGAGCGTGCGAGCCACCATCGCATGCAACCCCCTCCATCGCGACGAGGAGCGCCAGGCAGGCCAGCCGTAGTGTCTTTTTCATCTTCCTTTTTCCCTTGATCACGCGCCCGTTCTGAGGCGCTTCCCGAAGCATCCCCTGATGCTCCTTCGGCCTGGAAACACGGCGCTTGGCAAGGGCCCCCGCTGCATGGGGTGGGGCGGTGGGGCCCTGTACCATCAATGGAGGCACGAGATAGGAGGTTTAGGCGGGCGGCCGCAGCTGGTCAAGGCCGGTTGTGGAGCTCATGGCGGCAGTCACGAGAGGGGAGGACTCGCCAGCAGGCCGACGGAAGGACCGCCATTCCAAGCGATAGGTCGAGGGCCCCGTCTTGCAGACGCGCCCTCGACTGTGCATGTTCGGTCTCCCTTGATCGATTCTCCCCGAAACCCCGTCGCCTCTCCCGGCTCCGAGCGCGAGGCGCTGCGCTCGATCACCGCCCGGCCTCTGGACGATGGATCCCGCCATGGCCCGACCTGGCTTCCGATCCTGCTTGGCGCGCTCGCCGTGGCCGGCATCGGCTACGGGCTGTTCGAACGGTCCCGGAGGGCAGGGCTGGAGGAGGAGCGGGTCGCCCTCACCGCCCGCGCCGATTCGCTGCGTTCAGCCCTAGCCGGCCGCGACTCCCTGCTCGCCGGCCGGCCTTCGGTGGAAGAGCTCCTCGCCGTCCTCGCCGCACCCGGCGCCTCCGCCTTTCCGCTGACCGGCGCCACCGGTGCCCGCGGCAGCCTGATCGCGTCGGCGGACGGGGCGATCGTCTCCGCGAGCGGCCTTCCCCGCTCGCCGGACGCTGTCTACGTCCTCTGGCACGTGGACGATGCGGGGCCGCATCGCGTGGTGGATCTCGGCACGGCTCCCGGAGGGCGCCTCTTCGCCCTCCTCGACGACGCCGGCTTCGCGACCGGCTGGGGCGCGGTCCAGATCGGTCAGGGAGGCGACAACGCCGCGGGACCGGCGCAGGTTATCCTCGAATATCGGGGCTTCCTGCGCTGACCTTACTCCGGCCTGGAGCGCTAGCGCCGTCCGCAGGGGCCATCTACTTTTGTTGTTTCGGCCGGGGTGGCGGAACTGGTAGACGCGCCGGACTCAAAATCCGGTGGCCGCGAGGCCGTGTGGGTTCGATTCCCTCCCCCGGCACCATGACGATCGACCGAGCCACGCTCGCGAGGACCCATCCCGTGCGCCGGATCCTTCTTCCCCTGCTCTTCCTGCCGTTGGGCCTGGCGGGCTGCGCGTCGAACTCCGAGGTGGCCGACCTCGACGAGCGGCTGGCCGGCCCCGGCGACTTCATCCGGGCCCCCTACATGGTGACGGTGACCGACAGCTCCGCGGTCGTCCGGTGGCGCAGCTCGCGCCCCGTACAGCCCGGCTTCCGGTTCTGGGCGGAGGACGGCGACACGCTGACCGAGACCCTGCCCGCGACGGGCCTGGATCACACGTTCGAGATGATCGACCTCGTGGCCGCGACCAACTACTTCTACCAGGTCCGCGTCCAGGACACCATCTGGACCGAGGCGGTCGAGATCCGCACGTTCCCCGAACCCGGGAGCCGCGAGCCGTTCACGTTCCTCGCCATGGGGGACACCGGGACGCTGAGCTCCGGGCAGGTGGCCCTGGCGGCGCGGATCAACGAGGAGGAGGCGGCACTCATCATCCACATGGGCGACGTCGCCTATCCGGACGGGACGGAGCAGGAGCTCACCGACAAGCATTTCGCGGTCTACGGCCCGATCCTGAAGCGCGCCCCGTTCTACCCCGCTCCCGGCGACCACGACCTCCGCGTGAACTGGGGCGAGCCCTACATCAACGCCTTCACGCCCCCCGAGGGGCGTCCCTCCGGCTCTCCTCTCTATTACTCGTTCACGCACGATAACGTACGGTTCATCGCGCTGGACTCGCAGACCTCCGAAGAACACGCGGCCCGCTTCGGCTACGTCGGCGATCCGAGCAGCGAGCAGTACCAGTGGTTCATCGCCGAGCTCTCGGCGGCGAGAGCCGATCCCGCCATCGACTGGACGGTCGTCTACTTCCATCACGGTCCCTACAGCGCCTCGACCGGTTTCGGCGGCCACGGCTCGGACCTCGCCATCCGGCAGTTCCTGGTTCCGCTCATGGACGGCTACGGGGTGCCGATCGTGTTCACCGGCCACGACCACGACTACCAGCGCTCGCGCCCCCTGCGCGCCAACGAGGTCGCTCCCGACAACGAGGGGACGGTCTATGTGATCAGCGGTGGAGGCGGCGGCCGGCGCACCTTCCGCGGCACCAGCGCGGACTGGTTCACGGCCTACTCGGACCAGATCTACCAGTACGTCCGGGTCCAGGTCGACCACTACACGCTGAGCTTCGAGGCCGTCGATATCGACGGGAACGTGTTCGACTCCTACGAGATCACGATCCCCGAAGAGCGCCGCAAGCCCTTCGCGCGCGAGGCCGTGCCGCTCGCGATGCCCGGCGAGGATGCGGCCGAGGAGGTCCCCGAAGGCGATTTCGCTCCGGACGGGGGCCAGCCGGACGAGGGCGGGAGCACGACCCCCGCGCCCGAACCTCCTCCCGCCGAGCGTCCGGCTCCGGTCACCCCCGGGTAGTCCCCCTCAGTTGACGCTGGGATCGGTGGGCCGGTGGCTGCGAAACCGGTCGATCGACGCGTGAGACGCGATCTGCCGCTCCATCCACCCCTCGACCTCCCCCGCCCGCGTCTCCACGTCGTCGATCTCGAGAAGCGCCTGCTTGGCCTGGACGCGCACGCGCAGCAGCGACGCGGCCCGGTTCACCAGCACGGGATACGGCACGGCCTCGGTCAGGAGGTCGTTCGGGACCCCTCCCGAGAGGACCTGCTCGGCGTACCGGCGGACGGTCATGAGGAAGGCGGCCTTGGCCTCGGCCACCCGAGGATCCTGCAGATCGGGGAGCATCTCGCCCCGTAGCCGGATCCGGGCCTCGAAGTAGTCGTCGGGCCGGGGATCCAGGTCGCTCAGGGCAACCCTCGACAGCCCGTGGAGGACGAGGTGGAAGCGGCCGTCGTCGAGCCGCTTCGCGACGTCGATCCGGCCGACCGATCCGATCGAATGAATATCCGGGGGCCGTCCCGGTGGCAGCTCCTCCCGCGCCAGCACGACGACGATGAGACGCCGGCCCTCGAGGGCGTGGCCGACCATGGCGCGGTACCGCGGCTCGAAGACGTGCAGCGGCAGGAACGTGTGCGGGAAGAGGACGACGTTGGCGAGCGGAAAGACGGGGGCGTTCATCGGCCGCTGGCCCGGCGTTGCGCGTTGCTCCGCCCGGTCGCGGGGCTAGCTTCGCCGCCCGCACCATGGGCCTCGTCCTCGCCTCGCTGGCCGCTCTGGGCAACGTCCTGGGGGGCCTCCTCGTCGGCGCGCGCGCGCGCTGGAGCCGGCTCATGCTCCGGCTCTTCGTCGCAGTCGGCGCCGGCTTCCTGCTGTGTGTGGCGCTCCTCAGGATGCTCCCCGAGGCGCTCGAGCTGACCCCTCAGCTCGCCATGCCGTTCGTCGTCACCGGGTACTTCCTGACGCACCTTTTCGAGCACACGCTGGTCCGGCACTTCCACTTCGGCGAGGAAACCCACACCGAGGTCGTCCAGGGCGCCTCCAGCGCCGCGGCCACGATCGGCCTGGGTCTCCACTCGTTCTTCGACGGCGTCTCGATCGCCGCCGGGTTCACGGTTTCGCCCGCCCTCGGGTGGCTCGTGTTCGGCGCGATCGCCCTCCACAAGCTCCCGGAGGGGTTCACGATCGCCTCGATCGTGCGCGCCGCGGGGGGCAGCCGCGGACGGGCGGTGGCGGCGTCCGCCCTGGTCGGGGCGGCCTGCATCCTGGGAGCGATCCTGCTCGAGGGGCGGGATCATCTGGCCGGTACCGGCCTGGCGGTGGCCACGGGGGTGACGATCTACGTCGCGGCGACCGATCTGGTCCCGGAGGTCAACAAGGAGGTCGGTCACCACCTGGCCTTCACGGTCCTCGGCGGGGTGGCGCTGTATCTGTTGGCGAGCTGGGCGTTGGGGCTGGCCGGGCTGAGCTGACCTCCTCGGCGCCCGCGCCGGATGCCGGGGCCCGGCCCGCGGTCCGGGTCAGGTGGACGAGCAGGTCCAGATCGGCCAGGGCCAGGTTGAGGAGATCGATGAAGTTCTCCTCCTCGCCGGGCAGCTCGGCCATCGGCAGGGAATCCTCGCTTCCCACCCGTACCCCCGCCGGCACCGTCACGGCCGTCCTTCCCGTCACCAGGGTTCGCCGGCGCTCGGCCTCGTTCAAGGTTTCGCCATCGGTGGTGGTGGGGGCCGGTGGCAGCGCGCCGAGCCAGGCTTCCGCCCGGGCCAGGTGCGCGGCCAGCGAGTCCAGGGTCGCGCGGACGGTGTCGGCTCGGGGCTCCATGAAGGCCGGGAGGGGGCGGGCTGCGAGCGAGTCGACCCCCGCGCGGAAGGCGACCAGGAGCTCCCCGGAGAGCGACTGGTCGTCCCCGGCCACCGCGGTCTCGAGCTCGCGGGACCCGCGCACCAGCTCCCCCAGCTCGGGCCACTCCGCCAGGGTGACCGCCCCTGTCCGGTAGGAATCCGCCCGGAGGTACCGGCGCTGGAACCCTTCGGGCGGAGCGGGCTCCTGGGCCCCGGCCGTGGGTCCCCCGGCCAAGGCCATGAGGATCGCGCCCAGGACGGGCAACTTCGAGAGGGGTGGGAGTGTATAGGTCATGCCGGTTTTGATACCCATGCTGGCACGGCCGGTTCGAAAGGTCAAGAAGGACCCGGAACCCCTTGACGGAACAGGGGTTCGAGACTTATACTCTCTTGATCCCCATTTTGCTACCATTGTGTTCACGGCAGGTGCTTTTCAGCGGAATGATAAGGGAAAGCGGTCGATCATGACGACGAAGCGCAGGAAGACCACCAATATGTCGCTGGGCACCGGGACCGACAAGGTCGACGAGGGCGCCCTCGCGCTCTATCTGGAGGACATCAAGAACCATCCCCTCCTGTCGCGCGCCGAGGAGGCCGAACTCGCCCGCCGGATCCGGGACGGCGACCAGCTCGCTCTCGAAAAGCTGGTCCGCTCGAACCTCCGGTTCGTGGTGTCGGTGGCCAAGAAATACCAGAATCTCGGAATGAGCCTGCCGGATCTGATCTGCGAGGGCAACGTCGGGCTGGTGCGCGCGGCGCAGAAGTTCGACGAGACCAAGGGTGTGAAGTTCATTTCGTACGCGGTGTGGTGGATCCGCCAGGCGATCCTGAAGGCGCTGGCGGAGAACTCCAAGACGTTCCGGCTGCCGATCAACCGGGCGACCACGCTCAACAAGATCTCCAAGAAGGAGGCCGAGCTCACCCAGAAGCTCGGGCGTGAGCCGAAGCCGGAGGAGGTCGCGGCCGCGATGGACATGGACGTCGACGAGGTGCGGAAGCTGATGAACGTTTCCCGCCGGTCGCTGTCCCTGGACGCACCCCTCTTCGAGGGCGAGGAGAAGACTCTCTTCAGCTACCTCTCGGACGACGACACGCTGGATCCGGAGGAGCAGACCTTCGAGAGCGCGCGGATCAAGGAGATCCGGGAGACGCTCGAGACCCTGCAGCCCCGCGAGGCCAAGATCGTCAAGCTCTACTACGGGCTGGACGGGAACGAGCCTCTGACGCTGCGCGAGATCGGCTCGATCTTCAACCTGTCCCGGGAGAGGATCCGCCAGATCAAGGAGCGCGCGATCGAGCGGCTGCGGCACCAGTCGCGGGCGCGGCGGCTCCAGCCGTACCACTAGACCGGCCGCTGCGATAGGGGTGCCACGCACGTAAAAAAAAAGAGAAGCCCCCGGTCCTCGTTTGAGGGCCGGGGGTTTCGTTTTTTTGGGGGCCTCGCACCGGTGTTGCTAGCGAGCGAGACCGCTGTACTTAGGACGCTCCGTCCGGTCCTGGCGGCAATTGGCCATTCTGCCTCCCCACTGCTTCTTCCCGGTCGGCATCGGTCACCGCCGGTCCGCGTGGTCGCCGTCGAAGCCCATAGATCACGACCCCCGCCACGAGCGCGATCAGCCCCGCCAGCAGGTTCTCGACCCTGGCGCTGGCCAGGAAGGCCATGCAGAGAAGGAGCGCCAGGACAGGGATCACCGGTCCCCCCGGGAGGCGGAACGCTCCCTCCGCGACGCCGAGCTTGCGGCGCAGGATCGGCACGGACGCGGCCGTCCCCATGTAGGTCGCCAGCCGGGCGATGATCGAGAGCATGGCGAGCTGGACGAACGAGCCCGAGAGGGCGAGCGCCAGGGCCACCGCCGCCTGGGTCACGATCGCCCAGGCCGGCGTCCGGTAGCGCGGATGGACGCGCGCCAGAACCGCCGGTCCGTACCCGTCCACGGCCAGGGCGTACAGGTACCGCGGGCCGGCCAGCATGGTGTTCCCGATGTTCCCCTCGATCGAGATCGCCGCCCCGACCGTCATCAGGATCCCGCCTCCCGCACCGATCAGCAGCACGGCCGCGTCGGCCAGGGGCGCCCCTTCGACCTTGTCCGCCAGATCGGGCAGAACACCCAGCGCCACGATCTGGACCGCGGTGTAGAGCGCGGTCACGACGACGATCATCGTCAGAAGCGCGAACGGGACATCCCGCTTGGGGTTCTCGTACTCCCCGGCCGCGGCGGCCGTGTTCTCGAAGCCGGCGTACGCGAAGAGGAGCAGGAGCGCCGCCTCGCCGAGGCGGTCGGTGGGCGGGGCGGGGGTAGGGAAGATCCGGTCCCACTGGACCGCGAACAGGCCGACCGCGACCAGGATCACGAGCGGCACGATCTTGGCGATCGTGAGGACGACCGCGGTTCGGGCCCCCGACTTGACACCGACGACGTTGATCCAGGTGAAGAAGGCGATCGGGAGGGCGATCACCAGAACCCGCGTCCCGCCGATCATGGCGGCCGGCCAGAGGAACGAGAGCGCCTGGGCGAAGCCGTTCGAGAGCGAGGCGATCGATGCGATCCGCGCGAGCCACGTCATCCACCCGACCTCGAACCCGACGAACTCGCCGAACGCCTCGCGCGTGTAGATGTAGCCGCTGCCGGGCTCTTCGAAGTGGCTGGCGGCCTCCGCGAAGCAGAGGACCAGGAGGGCGACCGCGGCCCCCGCCAGGACGACCGCCCACACGCTGGCCGGGCCGAGCAGCAGGGCGGCGGCCGCTGGGAGCAGGTAGACCCCGCTCCCGATGACGTCATTCAGGGCGAGCCCGACGATCTCCCAGCGCGTGACCGCCCGCCTGAGGGCCGGGCCGCGGGCCGGGGCGACGCTCGGGGCAGACCCGCCCATCGGTCTCAGCTCTCCCCTCCTTCGGGGTCCTCCCGACGGGCGAGGAGCTCGTCCAGGAGACACTCGAGCTCCGCCCGGGGCGGGCGCGGGTTCGCCTCGGCCCCGTTCACCCTCTCAGGCCGCCCACGGCGGCGCCCGTTTTCGCGCGCGGCGGGCGCGTCCAGGGACCAGCGCCGGTAGAAGGTCATCGCCCCCATCGCGGTGAAGCCGAGCTGGCGCGCGGGAACCTGTACGTCACGGTCGGAGGAGACGACCCAGGTCGATCCGGAGCGGCTGGCGTACGGGCCGCGGCAGAGGTCCAGGATCCGCTCGTCGGCGGTCCGGGAGGCTTCGGTGTAGAGGACGCGGACACGGCCGCTGCGGGTCGCCGAGCCGGCGCCGTCCCGGCCGTCCCAGACGATGACGCCTTCGGCCACGCGATAGCGGGCGGCGGCTTCGGCGAACCAGCGCTCCAGCGCGTGACGCGCCTCGGCGACGTCACCGCCCCGGGGCGCGAAGCGCGGTATGGCATGAAGGACGTTGTAGCCGTCGACGAGGACGGCTTCGGGCACTAGCGCGGCGTGGACTGTTCGATGAGGATCGGACCGGGCTCTCCCAGACCGTCCGGCGCGACGGCCGCTTCGGTTCCGGGCGAGTCCGCATCGGCGTGCCGCTCCCGCTCCGCCAGCCGGAAGAGGTCGGCCAGCGTGTCGGCCTCCCTCAGCAGCTCGACCGCCGTCGCCAGCGGGAGGTCGGCCTCCATGACCGCCTGGCGGGCCACGCCCTCGCCGTGGTACTGGCTGATCAGGGTGTAGCGCAGGTAGTCGCGGACGTAGTCGTTCTCGGCGTCGAACGCTTCGTCCGAGAAGTCGATGCCCTTCTCCTGCCGCAGGTAGGTGCGGAACTCCTCCATCATCGCATCGTCGGGCGCGAAGGTCTTCGGCAGCGAGGAATGGGTCCCATGGTAGTGCACGGCGTAGCTGAAGAACGCGTTCTTCCGGAATGCCTGCTCGAGTAGCTGGGTGGACACATCGCTCAGCTTCTCCGCCTTGACCATCACGTCCGGCATGACGCCGCCACCGCCGTACACGGTCCGGCCCATGTCGGTGTCGTAGATGAGGCTGTCGGGGATCGACACCTTCTCGCTCCCCATCGTACCGGCCTCCGAGGGCAGCCCCTCGGAGCTCGCCAGCTCGATCTCGTCGTTGCGCTGGATGCTGCGGCCGCTCGGCGTGTAGTAACGTGCCGTCGTCAGCTTGAGGAAGTAGCCGTCGTCCAGGGAGAAGAGGCTCTGGACGAGGCCCTTGCCCCACGAGGTCTCCCCCACGATGAGGGCCCGGTCGTGGTCTTGGAGCGCCCCGGCCAGGATCTCGCTGGCCGACGCCGAGCCGTTGTCGATCAGCAGCACCATCGGGTGCACGGAGAAGTCGTTGTTGTCGCGGGCCGAGTACTGGCGGTCGCTCTCGGCGACGCGCCCGCGGGTCGCCACGATCTCGACGCCCTTCGGCAGGAACAGGTCGGAGACCTCGATCGCCTGATCGAGGAGTCCGCCCGGGTTCTGCCGCACGTCGAGGACCATGGCCCGCATCCCCTGCCGCTCCAGGTCGCGGATCGCGTCCCGGATCTCGTCCCGGCCGTGCTCCGAGAACTGGGTGAACCGGACGTAGCCGATCCCGTCGTCCAGCATGAACGCATACGGGACCGCCGAGAGCTTGATGGCCTTGCGGGTGATGTCGGCCAGGATCGGCTCGTCGAGACCGTCCCGGCCGATCGTGAGCTTGACCTCCGAGCCCTGCGGGCCGCGGAGCTCCTGGACGGCCTTCTCCTCGCTCCACCCCTCCGTCGATACGCCGTCCACGCGCAGGATCCGGTCGCCCGCCCGGAGACCCGCTTTGTAGGCCGGGGTCCCCTCGATCGGCGAGATGACGGTCAGCACGTTGTCGACGATGTCGATCCGGATCCCCAGTCCTTCGTAGTTCCCCTGGGTGTGGATCCGGAGGTCGTTGTACTCGCTCGGGGAGAGAAGCTGCGAGTAGGGATCCAGGGAAAGCAGCATCCCCTCGAGCGCCCGCATGTACAGGCTGTCCGAGGGAATGGGATCGACGTACTTGTCCGAGACCTGGTGGATGGCCTCGTTCAGGAGCTTGATCGCCCGGTACGGATCGTCGCCGTTCGAAGCCGAGAGGTCGTCGTAGATGACGCCGCCGGTCAGAACCGCCAGGAAGAACAGCAGAACGAAGAGGGTGCCGAATCGCTTTCTGATCATCACGGTTCCTTCCTTGGCCGGCGTCGTCGGGCGAGCAGCGATCCCACCCGCTCTCGGATCACCCCCTGAATCTCGTCGATCGGGCGTCCAGCGTCTACTACGAGGAATCGGCCCGGTTCCTTCCCCGCCATTTCGAGGTACCCTTCGCGGACCCGCTCGTGGAACGACCGCCCCGCCCGCTCCAGTCGATCGCGGGGCCGACCTTCCAGGCGATCCGTCTCCAACTCCGGGGCGACGTCCACCAGGATCGTCAGGTCCGGCTCGATCCCTCCGGTCGCCCAGCGGTTCATCTCCCGCACGCGATCCGGTCCGAGTCCACGACCGTACCCCTGGTAGGCGACCGAGCTGTCGCCGTACCGGTCGAGCACCACCACGTTCCCCGCCTCGAGCGCCGGGCGGAGGAGCTCGGCCACGAGCTGGGCCCGGGCCGCGACGTAGAGCGCGAGCTCGGCTTCCGGGGCCAGATGGTCAGGCGCCTCTTCGAGGACGATGCGGCGCACGCTCTCGCCGACCGCGGTCGTGCCGGGCTCGCGGGCGATCAGGACCTCATAGCCCTGCTCGCCGAGCCAGGTTCCAAGGAGCTCGGCCTGGGTCGATTTGCCGCCTCCCTCGCCGCCCTCGAGGGTGATGAGAATCCCCGCTTCGGGCGGCAGGGACGTAGCGTTCGGCGAGGCCATCGTCAGCCGGCCCCGGCGAGCGCCGTCCCCCCCTTTTTGTATGCACGATTCGGGCCGGGGGGTTCGTTCCCGCCCAAGGCATCCGCCCTTACCGAGACCCCGGACTCGTGAAGGAGCCACGCATCCGGATCGATCTCGATCTCCTGGAGGGGACGCGGGGTTTGAACCTCGAGAACCGCCTCCGGCTCCTCCGTGACGATCCGTTCGCGGCGGCTTCCGCCCTCCCAGCGGAGCTCGAGCTCGACGTCCAGGCGGTAGGGCCCCCCGCCCTGGAGCTGCCGGACAACGATCCGGGTCCGGCCGTCCTCACCCGAGGTCGCCTCCTTCACCAGAACGGGAAGGTCGGCGCGCCCGAGCCACTGGGCGAAGAACCACCCCAGATCCTGTCCCGAGGCCTCCTCGACGATCCGCTCGAAATCGGCGGTCCAGGCGTTTCCGTCCCGCAACGCGGAGTAGTAGCGACGGATCGCAGCGAAGAACGCCTCGTCACCGACCTGCCGCCGCAGCATGTGAAGCACCCAGGCCCCTTTCTGGTAGTTGTTGGGCGTGAGCAGGCTTTCGTACTCGCGCGGCTCCTCGCCGTAGACAGGCTCGGGCGTCTCGAGATGGTAGGCGATGACCTCCGCCTTCATCTCCCGCATCCGCAGGGCGAGCTCGGCCGGACCCCGACCCGCACCTCCGCCATGGAACTCAAAGAACACGGCCGCGAAGTAGGTGGCAAACCCTTCCGAGAGCCAGAGGTGGCGCCAGTCGGCCTCGGTGACCGCGTCGCCGAACCATTGGTGGACGGTCTCGTGCGCGACCAGCCCCGTCAGCTCGTCCACACCGGGCACGCCCGCCGCTCGACCCGCCGTCGCAGGATCGAGGGCGGCCTCGCCGATCGCATCCTCGCCGTAGAAGATGGCGCTCGAGTTCTCCATCCCCCCGTAGCGGGTCGAGGACTGGACGTGGGCCAGCTTCTCGTAGGGATACGGGCCGAACAGGGAGTCGTAGAAGGCCACGATCTCGGTCGAGCGGGCGAAGGCCGTGGCGCCGGCCAGTGAGTCGGCGGGGTAGGTCCAATGGCTGACCGGTACGCCAGCACCCTCGCCGGCCTCGACGATCGCGAAGTCGGCGGCCCCGATCACCATGCAGTAGGTCGGGATCTCGGCGGTCTCGGACCACCGCGTGCGCGTCTGCCCGTCGCCGAGCTCGAGCCGGTCGACGAGATAGCCGTTCGCCACGACCTCCATCCAGGACGGGGCGTTCACCTCGAACCGAACGGTCGCCTTGTCGGAGGGGTGATCGATCCCGGGAAACCAGTAGCGGGCGCGGTCGGGCCAGTTATCGGCGAAGACGACGAAGTCGCCGTGGCGATTGGGGCCGAGGATCAGGCCGTCCGCGGGGGACCCATGGTACCAGACGGCGGCTTCAAGGCGGCCGCCGGCGGCGGTCGGCGGGGTCTCGATCACGAGCCGTTCCACTTCGTGGACGAAGGGGGCCGCTCGGCCGTCCACGCGGACGCTGTCGACCTCGAGCCCGCCGAAGTCGAGGGTCAGCGATTGGAACGGGGCGAGCGCCTCGACGAGGACCTCGGTCCGGCCGGTGATCGAAGAACCGGAGTCGGGCAGGGTCAGCGCGATCTCGTAGTGGAGGACATCCAGCTCGCGGCGCCGCTCGTAGCCGTCGACCGGCACCGATGGAAGCCCCCATTCCGGGCCGGGATTCTCCTGTGCCGGGAGCGCCGTGGTGCTCAGGAGAACACCGATGAGCGTTACCAGGACGCTGAAGATCGACCGGCGAGGAAGAATTTCTACTCCGCCTGTGCGGACAGGAGTTTCGCGCTAATCCTCATAGTACTCCAGCCCCAGATGCGTGATCTGCTCCTCCCCCATCATGTGCCGCAACGTGTTCTTGAGCTTCATCTGCTGAATGAACAGGTCGTGCTCGGGGTAAAGCTCGGGTGCGTGCATGGGGCTCTTCCAGTAGAAGGAGAGCCATTCCTGGATCCCGGCCATTCCCGCCCGCCGGGCCAGATCCAGGAACAGCACCAGGTCGAGCACGATCGGGGCGGCCAGGATCGAGTCGCGGCACAGGAAGTCGATCTTGATCTGCATCGGATAGCCGAGCCACCCGAAGATGTCGATGTTGTCCCACCCCTCCTTGTTGTCGCCGCGCGGGGGGTAGTAGTTGATCCGGACGACGTGCGAGATGTCCCCGTAGAGCTCAGGGTAGAGCTCGGGCTGGAGGATGAAGTCGAGGACGCCCAGCTTCGATTCCTCCTTGGTCTTGAACGACTCGGGATCGTCCAGCACCTCGCCGTCCCGGTTGCCCAGGATGTTGGTCGAGTACCAGCCGCGGATCCCGATCATCCGCGCCTTGAACCCGGGCGCCAGGATCGTCTTCATGAGCGTCTGGCCGGTCTTGAAGTCCTTGCCGGCCACCGGGACGCCCATCTCGTCCGCCAGTTCGAGCAGGGCCGGGACGTCGGCCGACAGGTTCGGCGCCCCGTTGGCGTAGGGCACGCCGCACTTCAGCGCGGCGTAGGCATAGACCATGGACGGCGGGATCGCGTCGTCGTCGGCGTCGAGCCCCTTCTCGAACGCCTCGAGCGAAGCGTGGACCGGACCGGGCTTGAGGAACACCTCGGTCGACCCGCACCACACCATGACCAGGCGGTCGCACCCTTTCTCCTCGCGGAACCGCTCGATGTTCTCGATCAGCTTGTCCGCCCAGTCACGCTTCTTCCGGCTGCCGATCACGTGCGTCCCGTTCAGCTTCTTGACATACCGCTGGTCGAAGGCACCCGGCATGGGCTCGACGGCGTGCAGAAAGTCCTTGAGCTCCTCGACCTGGGCCCGTTCGAGGACGCCCGCCTTGAGGGCCGATTCGTAGACCGTATCGGGGAAGACGTCCCAGCCCCCGAACACGAGCTGGTCGAGCCCGGCCAGCGGCACGAAGTCGGCGATCCGGGGGACGCGCTTCTCGGGCCGGCCTCCAAGCCGGATCGTGCCCATCTGGGTGAGGGAGCCGAACGGCCGGCCGCTGCCGCGGCGGACGGCTTCGACGCCGGCGATGAAGGTGGTCGCCACGGCCCCCAACCCCGGAAGCAGGATCCCCAAGGTTCCGCCGGGCGGATCGATCGGGGTGGGCGAGGGCTTCATGGCGCTCCTTTCTGATCATCGGTGGGCGCGAGCGGGGCGTCGAGCGGCACGCCGTGGGCGACCCGGTACACCGAGTAGATCCGCTCGAGCGCGGTCAGGTTGGCCAGGATGGCGATCAAGCCGAGCGCGATCAGGAGCGGCCAGTACTCGAGCTCCGGATCGATCCTCCGCGCGACAGCGGTCAGCAGGCCACCCAGACCGATCGCCACGATCCGCTCCGGACGCTGCATGAAGCCCACTTTGCAATCCACGCCCAGGGCCTCGGCCCGTGCCCGCGTGTAGGAGACCATGAGCGAACCGACCATGGCCGTGATCACCACGTACCCCACCCACCAAAACTCCTCCAGCGGGCGGAAGAAGGCGTACAGGCTGAAATAGAAGACGATCTCGGAGACGCGGTCGAGGGTCGAATCGTAGAACGAGCCGAACTTGGAAGCCAGCCCGGACCGCCGGGCAACGTTGCCGTCCAGGATGTCCATCAGGCCGCCCAGCAGGAAAACCACGACACCGATGAAGAGGTGGCGGGCGAACACGATGGCGGCCGCGCCGAGCGTGACCAGGAAGCCGACCGTGCTGATGACGTTGGGATGGACCTCGGCGCGCACGAGGCCGCCCACGATGGGATCGAGGAGCCGGACGAACGCGTTCTTCAGCCAGTCGGGCATGCGCTACCCCCGGATGACAAAAAGCTCGCCGCCGGCAACCCGGCGGCGAGCCCCGCTGGTCCGCGGACGACGGACGACCGCGAGCCCGATCCCGCTAGAGATGGGCCTCGATGACCTCTTCGAGGCGCTGCTTGCGGACGGCTCCGACGACGGTCTCCACAACCTGCCCGCCCTTGAAGAACAGGAGGCTCGGGATCGACCGGACGGCGTACTCCTGGGCGGTGCGCTGGTTCGAGTCGACGTCCAGCTTGCAGACCTTGAGGCGCCCGTCGTACTGCACGGCCAGCTCCTCGACCGTCGGCGCGATCATCTTGCAGGGCCCGCACCACTCGGCCCAGAAGTCGACCAGCGTCAGCGTTTCCGAACGCTTGACCTCGGCGTCGAAGTCGGCGTCCGTGACTGCGTGCACGTGATGATTGGATGACATGCTCGAATCTCCGCGAAATCGTCGCCGCTCTTATCGACGGCAGGCTGGGGAAGGGGCTATAATAGCCGCTCGAAAATCGCCGTGTCAACCAGAACTACGCGTCCCCCGGGGTCGCGCATTCCATCTAGAGGAGGATGGCCGCTTGGACGTCCGTCTCGCCCATATCGGCGTCGCGGTACGATCGATCTTCGACGCTCGCGTCTTCTACGAGGAGGTCCTCGGGCTCGAGGTCCGGGACATCGAGGAGATCCCTTCCGAGGGGGTCAAGGTGGCCCTCATCCCCTTCGACGGCGGCGAGATCGAGCTGCTCGAGCCGACCGACCCCGACACGCCGGTGGGCCGCTTCCTGGCCAAGCACGGCGAGGGTCTCCACCACGTCTCGTTCGACGTTCCCGACGTCCGCCTGGCCATCCTGGCCGGGATCGAGCACGGGGTGGAGACGGTCGGGGAGGCGCCTCGCATGGGGGCCGGCGGCCGTGAGATCGCCTTCTTCCATCCTCTCTTCACGCATGGCGTCCTGGTCGAGGTCGCCGGCCACGCGCCCGCCGGCGCCGGTCGATCGGCCCCCGTCGAGCACGAACTCACGGAGGAGTAGGCTCAGAGACTCCGTCCGGCGTCGGGCTGACGCTCGAACTCGGCGTAGTCGGCCGTGAGCTCCTCCCCCGCCTCGATGTCCCGCGCGGCGAAGTCCGGTCCGTAAGGATCCGCGGAATAGTCCGAGTGCAGGTTGGGCGCCGGGCTATGGTTGATGAACCGGGCGTTGTCGAGGCAGACGACGAGGCGTCCGAAGTGAAAGTCCACGTAGCCGAAATGGGCGAACCAGTCCTGAAGGTGCTTCGGGAGCTCCTCGACGACCGAGGGATCCAGGTCCAGGTCGTACCCGGGTGAGAACCGCCACACCTCGGCGCCCGCCGGGATGGGCTCGGCCGCGAAAACCCCGATGCCGTGGATCGAGCTCGGACGAAGATGGGTGGCGACCCGCAGCAAGCGCCCCGGCGGCCGATGACGCCTAGACGGTCTCGGGCTCGAGGACCGGCGCTTCCACCGGCCGGAAGGCGAGCGACTCGCCGTCGTCGGCGACCTCCACGACGACGTGGTCGCCTTCGTTCAGGGACCCCTCGAGGAGCTGCATGGCCAGCGGGTTCATGAGCTCGGTCTGGATCACCCGCTTGAGTGGCCGTGCTCCGTAGACCGGGTCGTAGCCCTGCTCGGCCAGATACTCCTTGGCGGCTTCGGCGAGCTCGATCGAGAGCCCCCGGCCGGCGAGGACACGCTCCAGGCGCCGGAGCTGGACGTCCACGATGGCCCGCAGGTCATCCGGCTTCAGGCGGTGGAAGATCACCACCTCGTCGACCCGGTTCAGGAACTCCGGACGGAACCGCTCGCGGAGCGCGTCCAACACCCTGTCGCGCATCCGCGCCTCGTCCTCTTCGGTGGTGATGTACTGGCTCCCCACGTTCGAGGTCATGATGAGGACCGTGTTCGTGAAGTTCACCGTCCGCCCCTGGCCGTCGGTGAGCCGCCCGTCGTCCAGGACCTGGAGCAGCACGTTGAACACCTCGGAATGGGCTTTCTCGATCTCGTCGAGGAGGATGACCGCGTAGGGGCGCCGCCGGACGGCCTCGGTGAGCTGGCCCCCTTCCTCGTACCCGACGTAGCCCGGGGGCGCGCCGATCAGCCGCGCCACGGCGTGCCGCTCCATGTACTCGGACATGTCGATGCGCACCATGTTGTCCTCCGAGTCGAACAGCGACTCGGCGAGAGCGCGCGCGAGCTCGGTCTTGCCAACGCCGGTCGGGCCGAGGAACAGGAACGAACCAATGGGCCGGTGCGGGTCGGAGAGCCCGGCGCGCGAGCGCCGGATCGCGTTCGCGACCGCGCTCACCGGGTCGTCCTGGCCGATGATCC
>DASRVA010000099.1:0-4772 GCA_035687745.1 Gemmatimonadota bacterium | reverse complement strand
CCTGCGGTCGGCCTTCTCGAGCGCCGCTCGTGAAAGCCCGCCGGCTCCCCCGACCAGGAAAACGCCGCGCCCTACGCCGTCCCGCTGCCACTCCGAGATCATCCCGGCCCACGCTTCCGAGGACAGCCCCTCGCCGCGCGGGGTGAGAGCCACGACCCGGGTGCCGGGCTTGTCCCCGGTCGCAGCGAGGAGCCGCCCCCCCTCCTCATCCACCACCCGCGCGTCATCCCCACGAGCCGGCCGGACCTCGCTGCGGGTGATCTGGCAATAATGACCGATCCGTCCGAGGTACTCCTGCATGGCGTCGTTCGCCCAGGGTGCTCGGATCTTGTCCACCGCGATGATCTCGACTCGCACGCCGTTATATGCGTCGGATCGGCTCGGATCTCGAACCGGCTCGAATCGACAGGCGAGCATGCCGCTTCTGTCTATTCAACGAACTTGTGCAGGCTTGCAAGAACAGATGTGTGGATGTCGTACTCGATCCATCGGCGCCGCAACGGCCATCGCATGTCGCGTCCATTGAATGTGAATGGATGGATCCGATTCGATTTCCAGAGTCCCTGCCGTGGATGCCAGAGCAACCGAGCGGTGGGTCCGTTCCGACTCATGGTGCGCTTGCAAGGTAGCAGCCATGGCCGCGGACAGGAAGCACCGCCTCGACGACTCACGCCCCGGCGAGTCACGCCCCGGTGAGGGAGAGGAGGCCTGACCCCTCGAGGTCTGCAATTGCGCCTTACTGGAGTAGGGAGACCTGAACGTCGAAGCGAGGGCTCACCTCTCGGAGCCCTACCGCCGGCTCCTCGAGCGGTTCATCCACACATGGCCGCCGGCCCCGGGGACAAGAAGGTGTACGACGAGGCCCTGCAGGTGATCGACAAGGTCCGCGCGGCCGCGACCGCCGCCGGGCTCGAGATCCGCGCCGCCCGGATGGAGGGGTGAGTGCCAGGGCCGGGCTCCAGCGGACCGATCCTCGAATGGGAGAGACAGGTGAAGAGAAAGACCATGGAGCGACCGCTCCCTGCCACGACCGGCCTGGAGGACCTCCGGGACAGGACCTCCCTCTTGGACTGGAACGGTTTTCGAGGTGTTTCAGACGGTGCGAGAAATCAGGTGGTGGAGCTGATCGGGATCGAACCGACGACCTCCTGAGTGCGATTCAGGCGCTCTCCCAGCTGAGCTACAGCCCCACGCGACCCTGAATATATCCCGCCCGATCTAGGCCGTCGACGCTGGGATCGCTCATCTGGCGGGCGGAAGCTCACGCGTAGATCCCCCGCAGCCGGTGGACGAATGCGACGCGGTCGATCGCCACCATGTACGACGCCGTCCGCATGTTGACCCCGTGCGACTCGGTGAAGGCGCAGACGTCGCGGAACGAGTTCCACATGATCTTCTGAAGCCGCTTCTCCACCCGCTCCCGGCTCCAGTAGTATCCCTCCCGGTTCTGGACCCACTCGAAGTAGCTGACCGTGACCCCACCCGCGTTGGCCAGGATGTCGGGGATCACGAACACCCCCTTGTCGTCGAGGATGGCGTCGGCGGGTGCGGTCGTGGGGCCGTTCGCCCCCTCGCACACGATCTTCGCCTGGATGCGGTCGGCGTTGGCGCGGGTGATCTGGTTCTCGATTGCGGCCGGGATCAGGACCTCGCAGGGCAGCTCGAGCAGATCGGCGCCGGAAATCGTATCAGCGCCCTCGAACCCCTCGAGCCAGCCATGCTGGCTGGTGTGAGCGATGGCGGCGTCGACGTCGATCCCGTCCTCGTTGGCCCACGCCGAAGTGTGGTCGGAGATCCCGACGACCTTCATCCCCCGGCCGGCGCAGAGCCGTGCCGCCACCGAGCCGACGTTCCCGAAGCCCTGTACGACCACGCGCGCGCCATCGATCGGGATTCGCAGCCGCTTGAGCGCCTCCAGGGTGACCAGCATGCATCCGCGGCCGGTCGCCTCCCGGCGGCCGAGGGATCCCCCCATCTCGACGGGCTTTCCGGTCACCACCGCGGTCACCGTATGCCGGACGTGCTGGCTGTAGGTGTCCATGATCCACGCCATCACCTGCTCGTTGGTGTTGACGTCGGGGGCGGGAACGTCGGTGTCGGGGCCGAGCAGGCTCATGATCTCCGCCGTGTAGCGGCGTGTGAGGTGCTCGAGCTCGCGCTTGGAGAGCCGGCGCGGCTCGCAGGTCACGCCGCCCTTGGCCCCGCCGAAAGGGATGTTCACGACCGCGCACTTCCAGGTCATCCAGGCCGCTAGCGCCTTCACCTCCTCGAGCGACACGTCGGGAGCGAAGCGGATGCCTCCCTTGGCCGGGCCCCGCGCCGTGTTGTGGTGGACGCGATACCCCGTGAACACCTCGACGTCGCCGCTGTCGAGCTGGACCGGGATCGAGACGATGAGCTGCTTCTCCGGGTGACGGAGGATGCTGTAGAGACCGGGGTCGAGCTCGAGGAGCTCGGCCGCCCGGTCGAATCGGGACATCATGGCTTCGAACGGATTGTGCTCGTCCCTCACCATGGGCTCGGCCAGGGCCACGTCTGTTACGCTCCTTCCAGGGAATGCTCCCGGGGCACCAGGACGGTGTCCCTGCGTTGGGCGGGATCGAGTTCGGGATGCGACAGCGTGAAATGTAAGCCGCGGCTCTCCAGGCGCAACGTGGCCGAGGCCACGACGAGGCGTCCCACGAGGTGCAGGTTGGCGGCCTCGGCCGCGGCCGGGTCCAGAGGCTGGACGGGGACCTGCGCGGAAAGCTCTTCCAGAAGGGACCGCGCCTCCGCGAGGCCGGCGTCGCTCCGCACGATGCCGGCGCCCGTCCAGAGGATGTCCCGCACGCGCTCGCGCAGCGCCTCCGGATCACCGCCCCGGCGCGGGCGTCGGACGGGCGGAAGCGGGGCCTCGACCGCCGGCTCCTCGAGAAGCCGGAGGGTCGTCGCCGCCGCACGATCGGCGAACACGACCGCCTCGAGCAGCGAGTTCGAGGCCAGCCGGTTGGCCCCGTGGACACCGGTGCAGGCCACTTCGCCGGCGGCCAGGAGCCCCGGCAGCCGGGTCTGCGCGGCGAGGTCGGTGAGGACGCCGCCGCACGCGTAATGCGCCGCCGGCACGACCGGGAGCCATTCCTCCGGTGGGTCGAATCCGCGCGCGCGGCACGTCTCCTGGATGTTGGGGAACCGCTCCGCGAACCGTGCCGGCGTGATCGGCCGGGCGTCGAGCCAGACATGGGGCCGACCGCTCTCCCGCATGCGGGCGTCGATCGCCCGCGCCACGACGTCCCGCGCCGCCAGGTCGCCTCCCTCCCATCCCTCCATGATGGAACGGCCGTCGTGGTCGCGCAGCACCGCCCCCTCTCCACGCACAGCCTCGCTTATCAGAAATGGTTTGTCCTCAACGGGATAGAGCGCAGTCGGGTGAAACTGGATGAACTCCATGTTCCCCACGGCCGCGCCGGCCCGCCAGGCCATCGCCAACCCGTCGCCGGTCGCGATCGCCGGGTTCGTCGTGTACCGGTAGACCTGGCCGCACCCGCCGGTGGCCAGCAGCGTCACGGCCGCCCGGACGGCCAGCACCTCGCCGCTGAACCGGTCGACGACCAGCGCCCCGACGCACCGCTTCCCGTCCTCCCCCTCCGCCGTCCAGAGGTCCAGAGCGAACCAGTGCTCGTGGATCTCGACCCCGGCCTGAGCGGCGGCGGCCAGAAGCCCCTGCTCGATGGCCCGGCCGGTCAGGTCGTCGGCGCGGACGATCCGGCGGGCCGAGTGCCCTCCCTCCCGGGCCAGCGACAGCCGTTCCTCCTCCTGGTACGTGAAGGCGACCCCGTAGCTGATCAGCTCATGGACCCGTGCCGGACCGCTCTCGACCAGGAGCCGCACGGCGTCCTCGTGACAGAGCCCCGCGCCCGCCGCCAGGGTGTCCTCGACGTGGGCGGCAAAGGAGTCGGCCGGGTCCATGACGGCGGCGATCCCGCCCTGGGCATAGTTCGTGTTGGCCTCGGAGTCCTCCTTCTTGGTGAGGAGGAGGACCCGCCCGTGCGCGGCGGCCTTGATGGCGTAGGAAAGGCCGGCGATCCCGCTCCCCAGCACGAGCACGTCGATCTCGCGGACGTCCGGGGACGCGCCCCCTTCCGCTAGCGCGCCCAGCCGATCGCCTCGCGGACGAGATCACGTAGCCGGTCGGCCTCTTCGAGCTCGAGGCGGCGCCGCAGGACGCCGACGGGGCGGTCCCCGAACCAGGCAGGATCGAGCTTGATGGCGTCCTTCTCGGTCGTAAGGAAGGCCGCCCCGGGGTGGGCCTCCAGCAGCTCGCGGACGTCCGCCGCGCCATAGCGGTGGTGGTCGGGGAAAGCCACGATCCGGCGCGGAGAAAGACCGGTCGTCCGTGCGAACCGCTCCACCGATTCGGGCCTGGCCACGCCCGCGAAAACGACGACACCGTCCTCCGGAGCGAACGGGATCTCACGCCCCGCCCACCACCCTTCGAGCTCGACCGTCCCCGCGTCCAGCCAGCGGCCGATGAAGCCGGGAAGACTCTCCCACCATCCCCGGAAGGCCCGCCCGATCGTGTCTTCGGCGTAGGCGTGGCCGCGCGGGTCCTTCCCCACCACGACCCACGCCCCCAGCGCCGGCCGCCACCCCGGTCCCTGCCGGAGGGGTCCGGCCGGAAGACATCGGGCGGGAGCTTGGAGGTCCTCGGCGGTGAAGACGACGAGGTCCAGGGCACGGGCCACCTGGCGGTGCTGGAGGGCGTCGTCCAGAATGAAGACGTGAGGGCGCCTCCG
>DASRVA010000098.1:0-14826 GCA_035687745.1 Gemmatimonadota bacterium | reverse complement strand
CGGCGAGCGTTCGCCGGCCCGCGCCCAACCGGCGGTCTCGGAGGCCCTTGGCTACCCCGCCCCCGTGGTCGCCTGGATCGAGGCGGGACGCAGGCCGTCCGTCGAGGAGCTGATCGTCACCATGGAGGTGAGAAGCCGATGAACATCGACGCCCAGCAGAGGAATCTCCTGATCGCCGGGGCCGCGCTCCTGGCCGCGTTCGTGGCCGGAGGTCTGGCGGGCGGCGCGGTCGGGATGGCGGTCGCCGACCGGGGCCCGCGACACGGAAGCTTCGAGGTCCGAGCCCTCCGCGGCGGCCCGATGGGAACCTTCGAGCTGCCGGTGCCCCCCGGAGGACCGCACGGCGGAATCTTCTTCGAGCGCCACGGGGAGCCCTTCGGGCGGGCGCTGGATCTCTCCGAGGATCAGCGGGCCCGGGTGGACAGCCTGCTCGAGGAGCAGCGCGCCAAGGCCGACAGCCTGATGGGGGCGATGGAGCCGCGCCTGAAGGCGCTCATGGACTCGACCAACGCGGCGATCGACGAGGAGCTCTCCCCCGAGCAGCGCGAGCGCTTCCAGCGCATGCAGCGGGACCGCCGGGACTTCATCATCCGGCGCTTCGTCGAGCCGGCCGAGCCGCCCGAGCCCTGAGACCCACTCCGTGAGGCGCAGCCCCATCCTCGCGCTGGCGGCCGTCGTTGGGCTCGCCGTTCCGGTGCTCGGCCAGCCCGGGCCTGCCGTTTTCCCCGATACCCCGGTCGGGCGAGCCGCCCGGGAGGTGATCGAGGTGGTAAACGCGGCCGACTCCGCTGCCGTCCACCGCATCATCGCGGGCCGCTTCGCCCCGGAGTTCCGCGATGCCTTCCCGATGGCCCATCACCTCCGGACGTGGCGGGGGATGCAGGAGGAGAGCGGCGGGTACGACCTGCAGGCGGTACGCTCGGCGACCGCCGACCGGATCGAGGCTGTCGTCCGCACGCGCGCCAGGGGGGTGCTGCACCTCCTCGACCTGAGGATCGAGCCTGAACCTCCTCACTTGATCGTAAGCATGGGGATCGGTCCGCTGGACACGCGCCCCGAGGTTCCGCTCGGGGACGCCCCCGACAACCCCCTCAGCGATCCAGAGCTCGTGGCCGAGCTCGAGACCTACATGGAGCGGCTGGTGGCCGCCGACCGCTTCGTGGGTGTGGTTCTCCTGGCGCGAGGCGGGGAGATCCTCTTCGACCGCGCCTACGGGCTCGCCAATCGGAGCGACAGCGTCCCCAACCGGCCCGATACGAAGTTCAACCTCGGCTCGATGAACAAGATGTTCACCGCGATCACGATCGCGAAGCTCGCCGACGAGCGGCGACTCTCTCTGAACGATCCGATCGGGAAGTGGCTGGGAACCGACTGGGTTCGCCCGGAGGTCGGCCAGAAGGTCACGATCGAGCACCTCCTCACCCACACGTCGGGCTTGGGGAACTACTTCACGGACGAATTCATGCAGGCGAGCCGGACGCGTTTTCGGGACGTGGACGACTACGCCCCGCTGGTCGACCAGGACTCGCTGCGGTTCGAGCCCGGCACAGACTGGTCTTACAGCAACACCGGCTTCCTGCTCCTCGGCGCGATCGTCGAGGTGGTGACCGGCCGCTCCTACTACGACATCGTCCGGGAGCTGGTCTACGAGCCGGCCGGGATGACCGACACGGACGCGTATTCGATGGACGAGGTCGTGCCGAACCTGGCGATCGGGTACGACCCCGAGTTCGGACCCGACGGGATCCACTGGCGGAGCAACCTCTTCCTGCACGCCATTCGAGGGGGCCCGGCAGGCGGTGGCTTCTCGACCGCACCCGACCTGTTGCGCTTCGCCCTGGCACTCCGGGAGAACCGCCTCCTGTCTCCGGCATGGACCGCCCGCGTCACGACCCCCAAGCCCGAGCTCGGTTCGCCGGGCTACGGCTATGGGTTCCAGGTCTGGGATGGGGGTCGGGTCGGTCACGGTGGAGGTTTTCCGGGGATCAGTTCGGTTCTCAGGATCGACCTCCACGGCGACTACGTCCTGATCGTCCTCTCCAACGTCTCGATGGGAGAGCGGCCGGTCAGCCGGAAGGTGGAGCAGCTCCTGTCGCCCCCCACTGCGTCTTGAGCGCCAGCGCGTAGCAGGCCATCGCCGCGAAGTGGAGGACCTGGGCGGCCGGCTGCTCCGGCGCGTAGGCGACGAAGACGTCCCGGAACGCGTTGGCCGCCTGGCCGAGCCGGATCGGCCCCCAGTCGGGGAGCCCGGAGCGGGCCTCGAAGAAGGGGACGAGGCCGAACCGGAGAACCGCCAGGACGACGGCCACGATCCCGAGCCACAGCATCGCCTCCTCGCGATCCTTCCGGCTCGCCAGGATCGCCGCCGCGATCGCGGCGCCGATCACGAGCGCCACCTGCACGAGCCCGGGACCGGGGAGGAGGACGCGGAAGGCCATCCCGGTGGCCGCCGTCCAGTAGACGAGAAGGAGGGGCGCGAGCCACGACCGGCCGCGGCGGACGATCCCGCTCTGGACGAGCACGAACACGTACAGGAGCGCGAGCAGGCCGGCCACGAACCCGAAGGGCGCGAACTGGAAGGCCTCGTACCCGCGGGCGGGCAGGTCGAAGCCGCCCAGGAGAACCGCCGCGGCCAGCCACAGGCAGGTCGCGAGGGCGCGTCTCCGCTCCCCGGGATCGACACCCGGGCCGGCGGCTGGATCCGGCCCGGGGACGGCTACAGGATCGGCCACGGCGTGAGCGCCCGGTCGATCCTCGTTCGCAGATCTTCCAGCCGCACGCGCTGCTCGCCGGTCAGATTGGGGAGGGCCAGCCCCTGGTCGACCAGCGCCCGGGCGCGCTCCAGCGTCTCCTCGTCGTTGCCGCGGTACCAGGGGCCCGTGCCTTCGTCGAGAAGCGCCTTCGCCCACACGTAGTACGTCTGTCCGAGCCGGATCTGCGCACGCTGGTCCTCGCCGAACCCCTCCGACTCTTCGCGCGCGAGCCGGAACCGCGTGGCCGCCTCGGCCAGCATTTCGTACTCGATCGACAGGTCCTCTTCGCCCGCCCGCGAGAGCCGGAACTCGGCCGTCGCCCGGCCGAAGAGCCGGTCCCCCTCGTCCATCGCTGCCTGGTAGCGATCGAACCCGGCCGCGAGGCGGATCTCGTTGACGATGGCGTCGGGGTCGGTGGGCCTGAGGAGAGCCAGAAGCATGATAACCAGGGTCAGCAGGGCCAGCAGCCCCCAACCCGCCCACTCGAGCGGCCCGGGATGGGCCGCGCCATCGGTCACCTGGCGCCGACCGGCGTCTCTTCGAGCCGGGCGCAGATCCAGTCGCCCACCGTCGCGGTGGTGCCCAGGCCGCCGACGTCGGGGGTGCCCACTCGCTCCGCGAGCGCGTATCGAACCGCGGCCTCGAGCCGGCTCGCCACTTCGGGCGCGCCGGTATGCTCGGCGAGCAGGGCCGCCGACAGGACCGCGGCCATCGGGTTGGCGGTCCCCAGCCCCGCCAGGTCGGGCGCCGATCCGTGGACCGGCTCGAACAATCCGATCCGGCCCGGGTGCAGGCTCGCCGAGGCAGCCACCCCCAGGCCGCCGACCAGCCCCGCCGCCAGGTCCGAGAGGATGTCCCCGAACAGGTTGCTGGCCACGATGACCGAATAGTGCTCGGGGTGCCGCACCAGTTTCATGGCGAGCGCATCGACGTACTCGGCCTCGGTGCGAACGAAGGGGAACTCGGCGGCCACCTCTGCGAAGACCCGCCGCCACAGGCCGTGCGCGAAGGGGAGCGCGTTGGCCTTGTCGGTCATGGTGACACGAGGAAGCCCCCCCTGGACCGCGTGATCGAAGGCCGCGCGGATGATCCGCTTCACACCCGTGTAGGTGTTCAGATCCTCGTTGATCGCGATCTCGTCCGGGGTCCCGCGTTTGAAGTTCCCGCCGAGGCCGACGTACGCCCCTTCGGTGTTCTCGCGGAAGACCACCAGATCGATCGCCCGCTGCCGCCCGTCCGGGCGCTCCTTAAGGGGGCAGAGATCGGGGTGCAGCAGCCGCGCGGGGCGCAGGTTGATGTAGAGGTCGAGACGGAAGCGGAGGCCGAGCAGAATGTCTCGCGCGTGCTGGTTGTCGGGCAGTCGCGGATCGCCGAGCGCCCCGAGGAGGATCGCGTCGAAGCCGGCGCGCAGCCGTTCCGGCGCGCCGTCGGGGAGCGTCTCTCCCGTCGCCAGGTAGTGGTCGGCCCCCCACGGGAACTCCTCGAACTCGTACCCGACGCCGGCGGCGCGGCCGGCGATCTCGAGAGCCCGGCGGGCGACCCCGATCACCTCGGGGCCGACCCCGTCCCCGGGGATCACCGCCACGCGGGTCGCGGCCGCTCCTACTCGGACCACTCTTTGAGAAAGTGGTGGACGTACTCCTGGTATTCGGCGAGCGCGTCGACACCCTCGGTGAGCCGCTCGAACGCGACCGGATCGTCGGCGGTCTCGTACACGGCCTCCTCACCCAGCTCGGTGACATAGTCGGCGAGGTCGACCAGCGTCAGGCCGATCCGCCCCGGAAGGACCTCCTCCTCGACAAGGATCTCGAGGGCGTCCAGCCCGTCCTCCGGCTCTTCCCAGTCGGCCTCTTCGATGAGCGAGCGCGCGGCGTTGACCGCATGCCGCATGGCCACGTTGAGGTGGCGGAGAGCCGACTGCCTGGCCGCCGGCGCCGAGACGAAGGTCTCCTCACCCTCGTCGACCGCCACCCGCATGGCCTCGATCTCGGCTTCGAGGGAGTCCAGCTCGCGCAGGATGTCGCTTAAATCGCTATCGCGCATCTGCCGTAGGATAGACGGGCGGGGGCGCAAGTCAACACGCTCGCCTCCGATCCGCCCCGATGCGCCGTCGCTCGCCGCCTCAGCGCCGTCTCAGCCGGTAGACATCGACTCCGACGAATGCGCGCCGGGCGACCACGTCGTGGGTCGCCGCGAGGGCGCGCCGGCACTCGAGCGCCTCCTTCCCCCAATCCCGGCTGACGACCAGCCACATGTCGGGATCGTCGCGCAGATCCTCCGGACGGACCGCGGTCCCCCCAGCACCGCCTCGCGGCTCAACACGGCAGCCCCGGAGCGGCTCCACGGCCAGGCTTTGCCCGTAGTACTCCGCCGCGGCAAGGCCCTGACCGACGATCACCACCGGATCCTCCACGTTGCCCCGCTCGCGCACGAAGGCCATCGCCTCGCGCATGTGCTCCTTGTCGTACGCGGGGACCAGGTAGTAGTTGAAGAGCGAGAACCCGAAAAGCATCATCACCAGCGCCATGGCGGGAACCCTCAACCGTCCGAGGGACTGGACCCCCACCGCCAGCAGGAGAGCCGCGCCTGGCACCGCCGGATAGGCGTACCGGACATTGTAGGTCTGCCCGCTGAGGACCGAGCTCCCGAAGACCAGGACCGGCAGCCCGAGAGCCCACGGCAGCACGACCGCGGCCAGGTCACCGCGCGTCCGGAGAGCCCACAGCCCGATCAGGAAGAGCGGCGCGAATGCGGCGAGGAAGAGCAGCACCTCCGGATATTTCCTCAGGAGCGTGCCCGCGGCAGGCAGGTCGTGAAGCTCGGCCACGGTCGGTCCCACGGTGAACCCCGCGACGAAGGCGAAGAACGTGTACGGCAGGGCAGCCAGCGAGCTCGGGCGCGGAGTCCCGACGCGGCCGCCGCCGGACCCGGCCCCGCCGCCCATCCCGAGCGTATGCATGACGGCCGGCAAGGCGAGGACTGCAACCATCGCCAGGGAGGCGAGCGCCTTCCCCCGGAAGGCCCAGCGGCGGCCACGGTCTGGCAGGAACCACGCCGTCAGCGCCTGCGCCACCAGGACATGCAACGTGACGACGAACGTGTACAGGTTCAATGCCGCGGCTCCCACGTAAGCCAGCCACCAGCCGGTTCGATCCGTCTTCCACGCCTTGACGAGCGCCCAGAAGGAGATGGTGGTCAGGAGCGACCACTGGGCGTACCAGCGGACCTCTTGCGAATACCAGACGTGGATGGGCGTGAGGGCCAGGAAGAGAGCCGCAGTCAGCGCCGTCCGTCGATGGACGAGCTCGCGGGCGACCAGGTACAGGATCGCCACGTCCAGGATGCCGACCAGGGCGTACGGCAGGCGGGCCAGGGCCTCGGATGACCCAAGCCCGCGGATCCAGTGGAGGAGGACCAGCGACAGGGGCCGCGTCGACCCCCGCTTGTCGAGGTCCCAGAAATTGGCGATCTGCTCGAGGGGAGGTCCGGCCTGGCCCAGAGAAAAGATCTCGTCGATCCACAGGTTCTCGGCACCGAGGTTGGCCAACCGGAGGGTGGCGGCCAGCGTCAGGATGAGCGCCGGAAGGACCCACGACGGTGGCCTCGCGCGGGCCGGGCTCAATCTTCGTCTCGGGCCAGGCGATACGTCGTGCCGCGAGAAGCTTGGAAGTGTACGACGATCTCTCCAATCAAGCCGAGGGCGACGGCTTGGACGCCGAGGGTCAACAGCAGGACGCCCAGAAGCAGCATTGGACGATTGGCGATGCCGTGGCCCCCCAGCCGTTGCACGAAAAGCACGAACAGGATGATGCTCCCGGAGAAGGCGAAGATGGCCCCCAGGGACCCGAAAAAACGCAGTGGGCGATACGTAAAGCGCAGCAGGAAGAAGATCCCGAAGATGTCGAGTATCCATCCGAAGTAGGTCGCGGGCGTATACACACGCCGGTTGCCACCCTTCGAGTGTGGACGCACCGGAACTTCGTCGACGCGGAAGCCTTCCCGCTCCGCCACCACGGGAATGAAGCGGAAGTAGCTCCCGTAGAGGGGGATCTCTGACAGGACGTGGCGCCGGAGCGCCACGACGCGACAGGTCACGTCGTGCAGACGGGACCCCGTCAAGCTGTTGAGGAGCCAGGTCGCGAAGCCCGATTGCAGGCGGTGGATCCAGCCGCCCTTCCGCGGCCAGCGCCTCGCCACGGCGACGTCGCTGCCACTCTCGATCTGCCGGATGAGATCCAGGAGCGCCTCTGGAGCCACCCGAAAGGCCGGGGGTAGCGACATGACGATCCGGCCCCCGCTGTGCTCCTCGGACAGGCGCAGCACGGCCGACTGGCCGACCGGCTGACCGACCTCGAGGAGCCGGACCTCCCCTTGCTTCTCCTCCTCGGCCGTAAACGACCCCCGCATCCTCCCCTCATTCGGCCCGAACACGAACAGGAACTCGAACGAGTACCCGCTCTCGCGCAGGGGCGGCGCATACTGGCGATAGAGGTCGGCCGCCGTGGCCCTTCCCCCTTCAAGGAGGAAGACGACCGAGACGTCCCTGGCCGCCGGCGGTGCCAGTGGACGAACCTGCGGCGCTTCCGCCCGCGACTCCTCTTCGGTCCGCTTCAACATCATGAGGAGACCTCGCGAACCACTGGAAGAGACTCTCGAGCTTTCCAGTATTGTCGTACCAGCACCTCGCCGATCATGCCGAGCATGAACAGATAAGCGGCGAGCCCGAAAAAAAGGATCATCACGGAAGGAAAGACGAACGCCCGCTCGTCTCCGCTGACGAAGGTCGTAATGGCGATCACCGTCGCCACCGCGAACAGAACGCCCCCCTCGAATGCCCCGAGGGCCGCCAGTCCGAAAAGGCGCAGAGGCCGATCGCGGAACGAGCGGATCATGCTGATCGTCAGCAGGTCGATGATCACGCGCCACGTGCGCGACAAACCGTATTTGCTGCTCCCATACCGTCGCGGATGGTGGCGGACCGGGATCTCGGCGATCCTCGCCCCGCTCGTGGCCGCCGCAATGGCCGGGATGAAGCGATGCATGTCCGAATACAGCACCATCGAATCCAGGACCCGCGAGCGATAGGCGCGCAGGGAACATCCGGTGTCCCGTATCCCGACTCCGGTGACCCGCCTGATCAGGCGGTTGGCGATCCACGAGGGGATCTTTCGGCTCACCACCTTGTCCTGGCGGTTCTCGCGGAATCCGGTGACCAGGTCGTAGCCCCGCTCCATCTCTTCGATCAGTCGAGGGATGTCGGCCGGGTCGTTCTGCAGGTCGCCGTCCATGCTGACCACCATATCGCCGCGCGCGTGGTCGAACCCCGCCTTCATGGCCGCGGTCTGTCCGAAGTTCCGGGCCAGATGGATGACCCGGACCCGCTCGTCCGACCTCGCGTACTCGTCGGCCAGCTTGCCCGTGTCGTCGCGGCTTCCGTCGTCGACCAGCAGGAGCTCCCAGTCGCCTCCGGGCAGAGCGGCGCGCACCGCTTCGACCAGGGGCGCGACATTGGGAGCCTCATTGAAGAGGGGGACCACAACGGATATGGTGATCTTCTTCGACAACAGGCACGTCTCCCATCCGTCGTGGAACGACATCCGGGTTCGGCCGCCGTGCCTGGGACGGAGACCGCTGCTCGTTCTGCGAGTATACCGTTCTTGCGCGGGGCCGGCGATCCCCCTCCACGGGTGCAACTTTCAGACCAGCGGTCACGCTTACGCCCGGGCAGGGATCGCGATAGGTTCGGACGGATGGTCCTCCGCCCGACGCTCGTCCTTCTCGGTCTCGGCCTGGTCCTTCCGCCCGCGGCGCTCAGAGGCCAGCCCGACGGACAGGCGAACGGGGACCCCTACGCCGACTACGCGACCCTTCTCACCCGCTACGTGCGTGATGGCGAGGTCGACTACGCCCGGTGGAAGGCGGACGCCCCGCCCGCCTGGAACCGCTTCCTGGGCTGGCTCGAGGCCGCCGACCCGACGGCCTGGCCGCTGGCCGACAAACAGGCCTTCTGGATCAACGCCTACAACGCGCGCGTGATCGAAGGGGTCCTCCGGCGCTACCCGATCGACTCGGTGCGCGACGTGGGTCTCGTGGGGGGGCGGGTGCGGGGCTTCTTCGGTCGCCGGGAGCACCCGGTGGCCGGGCGTGAGCGGACGCTGGACGAGATCGAGGAGATCCTCCTCCAGCCGCCGCTTCGGAACCCGGCCATCCACTGGGCCCTGACGTGCGGCTCGCGAGGCTGCCCTGTCCTGCGTCCGGAGCCGTACCGCGGCCCGGCCCTCGAGCGGCAGCTCGAGTTCCAGGCCGGCACCTATCTCAACGGCCCGGCCGGGCACCGGCTCGACCCCGAAAAGCGGATCCTCTACCTGTCGCGGATCTTCGAGTGGTGGCGCGAGGACTTCGAGCGCGAGACGGGCTCGGTTCGCGAGTACGCCATGCGATACCTGACCGGCGCCGCCCTGGAGGCGCTCAAGGCGGACTGGGAGATCGAGTACCTCGACTACGACTGGAGCCTGAACGAGGCGTCCTAGCCGGAAGGAAGGTCAAGGGGCGCCCGCGGTCGTGTCGGCTGCGGCGGCTGAATCCGCGGGCGTTCCGGTGATGCGGGCGATCCTGGCCAGCGCTTCGGCTTCGAGCGCCGGCCGTGGCACCAGGCCGCTCTCGCTCCAGCCGAGGACGGTCGCTCGCCAGCGGACCGACGGCGTTCCGCCCGCTTGGATGCGGGTCCCGACCGCGACCACGAGCTCAGGGCTCCCGTCCCGATCGAGATCGACCACGCCGAGCTGCCGGCTCTCGTCCCCCACCTGGCCGTCCTGGAAGATCGCCGCCACCCTCCCCTCCGGCATGGCCACCCGGGCCATCTCCAAAGCGCCGTCCCCGCCGACCCGGTACGCGCCGATCGTCATGACGACCGGATCCGGCGACGGGAGCTCGAGCAGGAGGAGCGGCACGCCCGCAACCCGGAGAGGGGCGTAGAGACCGAGATTCGGCGTGCCGTCCTCCCACCGCTCGAGGCCCACGTCGGCGGGCTCGAGGAGTGGGTCGGTCGTCCGCGCCTGAAACTCCCCCGCCCGGCTCTCCAGAAGGAGGGCCGCGGGCGCGCCGCCCGTCGATCGGTAGAGGGCCACCGTCTCCGGGGCCCCGCCCCCGAGCAGGTCCACCGAGAAGATCCCGCCCGGCGCCGGCGGCGCAGGCGGAGCGCGCTCGACAAGCGGGTCGATGTGGGACTCCAGGATGAAGTTGTTGAGGAGCGCGTCCCACACATAGGCCAGCCCGCCGCCCGCGCGCGGGCCGGAGGTCACAAGCACGCGCGCGCGGGCCGCGTCGATCCATCCCTGGAGGATCGCCGAGCGTCCTTCGCGGACGAGCCCCTCGAGGACCGGATGGCGGACCCGGCGGCCGGCGGGGTCGGCCATCGAGACCCGGGAGATGCCCTCCCTGGTTCGTCCCCCCCAGGCCAGGAAGCGCCCCTCGGGAGCCCACGCCAGGCTGTCGACCCGACCTCCCTGGAAGGCGTCCAGGAACAGGCCGGTCTGGCCCGTACGGGACCACACACCGACGGCTTCGTTGGCACCGGCGGTAGCGAAGGCGACCCGGGAGCTGTCGGGTGAGAAGACGACCCGCTGGAATCGGAGAGGCTCGACGCCGAGCTCGCCCCGGGCGCGCGAGGGGAGCCGGGCGGCGGTGAACAGCGTGTCCTCGCCGAGAACTACGGCCCGGCCATCCTCGGAAACCCCGAGCGGGCCGGCCGGGCGGCCTTCCGAGGCCTTCTCCTCCTCGTCCTCGCCCCCGACCGGGAGGATCGAGACCCAGGCTCGACGCTCCTCCTCGCAGCCGGCGGCGATCAGCCCGCCCACGGCCAGGACGAGGAGGAGCGGCCTCGCCGACACCGCCGTCAGTACCCGCCGTTCTTGATGACGTCCCGGGCGATCACCACGCGCTGGATCTCGTTCGTGCCTTCGAAGATGCGGTTGATCCGGGCGTCGCGGTAGAAGCGCTCGGGCCACATCTCGGCCGAGTATCCCATCCCGCCGTGGAGCTGAACGGCCCGGTCGACGATCCGGTCCAGCGCCTCCGAGCAGAAGTACTTGCAGATCGCCGACTCGCGGCTGAACCGCATCCCCTGGTCGCACATCCACGCCGTCCGGTAGACCATGTTCTCCATCGCGTACGTGTCGGCGGCCATCTCGGCGAGCATGAACTGGATCGCCTGGATTTGCGCGATCGGCTTGCCGAACGCCTCGCGCTGCTGGGCGTACTGCACGCACCGGTCGATGGCGTCCTTGGCCGCCCCGAGCGTCGCCGCGGCCAGCCCCAGTCGCCCCACGTCGAGGACCCCGAAGGCGATGTGCGCCCCCTGGCCGACCTTGCCGATCAGGTTATCGGCCGGCACCTCCATGTCCTCGAAGACGAGCTCCACGGTGTTCGATCCGCGGATTCCCATCTTTTCCTCTACCTTGCCGACCCGGAAGCCCGGAAAGCCGCTCTCGACGAGGAGCGCCGCCGGCCCCGAGTCGGCCTCGCCCTCGCCCTTCACCTGGCAGAACAGGGAGACCACGTCGGCCAGCCCGCCGTTGGTGATCCAGATCTTGGTGCCGTTGACGACGTAGACGTCGCCCTTCCGGACGGCCGTCGTCTTCATCGCCATGGCGTCGGAGCCCGACTCGGGCTCGGTCAGCGCATAGGCGCCGATCTTCTCTCCCCTGGCCATGGGAGCCAGGTACTTCGCCTTCTGGGCGTCGGTCCCGAACTTGTGGATCGTCATCGCGCCGATCGACTGATGGGCGCCGATGAACGTGGCGGTCGAGGCGCACGCCCGGCTGATCTCCTCCTGCAGGATCACGTAGCCCATCTCGCCCATCCCCGCCCCGTCGTACTCCGGCGGGAAGACCACTCCCAGGAAGCCCAGCTCGGCCATCATGTCGATCAGCCGTCGCGGGATCTCGTGGCGCTTGTCGATCTGGTCGGCGGCGGGCCTCAGCTCCTCGTCGACGAACCGCTTGACGGTCCTGCGGAGCTCCTTCTGCTCGTCGGTGAACGACCAGTCCATGGATGCCTCCGGATGTCGGTGCTCACGGGCGCGGGCAGGCGCCCGGTTACGAGCTGGCGGGCAGCTCCGCCCCTTCCAGGCGCCGGCCGACCGCGTCGATCAGGATCTCCCGCGCCCGTGCGACGACGTCGTCGATCGACGGGGTCCGGGAGGCCATCGCCTCGGCCCGCTGTCGTAACTCCTCGAGGGAGGGAAAATGAGGGGTCGGCATCTCGTGCAGGATCGCCTCGAGGTGCGCGCGGCCCCGAGCGGTGCCCGCCCGCAGGTCGGGCAGCCCCGGCCGGTGTTCCCAGCCGGCCCGCACCTGCTCGGCGATCCGCTCGACGGGAAAGCTGTGGGCCAGCCGGTAGGCGACCTTTTCGATCGACCTCCGGGACAGCCGCCGCTCTCCCACCAGGACGTCCTCGGGGGGGCCCTTGAGGTCGCGCACGATCCCCGTCCACGACAGGATCCTCAGCAGGTAGTACGTCGCATCGATCTCCCACCACCTCCAACCCTGCCGAGTCGACGCCTGGTAATAGTGGTGGTTGTTGTGCCATCCCTCGCCCATCGTGATGAGCGCCAGGATCATGCTGTTCCGGCTGTCGTCCCCGGTCAGGTATCGCTGCCGGCCGAAGGTGTGGGCCAGGGAGTTGATCGCGAACACGCCGTGGAAGAGGACGGTGGTCGAGAGGAAGAAGCCGACGAAGAGTCCCGGCCATCCCGCTACGAGAAAGCAGACGACGGCGAGCAGGATCCCCGGCACCTTCTCGAACTTGTCGACCCAGACGAGCTCGGGGAACACGGCCAGGTCCTTCACCAGATCGTAGTCCGCCTGCCCGCGCTGGCGGGAGAAGATCCATCCCAGGTGCGCGAACAGGAAGCCGTGGATGCTCGGCGAGTGGACGTCCTCGGGGGTGTCGGAATGCTTGTGATGATGGCGGTGCTTGGCCGACCACCACAGGACGCCCTTGTGTAGCGAGGTCTCGGAAAGGAACGCGAGCACGAACTGGAACCACCGGCTCGTCGCGTAGCTGCGATGCGCGAAGTAGCGGTGGTAGCCGGCGGTGACCGCGAACATCCGCCCGAAGTAGAGCCCCACCGCCAGCAGGACCGATCCCACCGTGACTCCCGACCAGAGGATGCCCAGGCACGCGAGGTGGACCAGGACGAAGCCGACCGACCCCGGGTATACGATGTCGTCGTGGTGCTGGTCATCGAAGCGGATCCGCTTGGTCAGCATGGCGTCTCGCGAAGTCGGGTTTCTCAGGGTGGACGGACGGCAATTGAATATAGCCGCTGGAGGGACTCCCCCCCACATACCCCGCGACGTGGCCCTGGTTCGTCCGGGTGGACGAGCGAACGTGGAGGCACGGGCGGCCTCCCCCTTCGCCTGCAACGTTCGGGCCAGCTAGAACTCGATCCGGATCCGGTAGGTCAGGACGCTCTCCTCTCCGGACTCGACCGGCACATCGAACTGCACGGTGAACGCGTCCAGCTCCTCGAAGTCGTGGCTGTTCGCGAGCATCGTCCACTCCGAAGGCAATGGCTCGACGACCTCGACCACGACGTCGGTGTCCTTGTGGTTCCGGATCTTGACCTCGAAGGTCTCCTCGTAGATGTGCCCGCTCGAGAGGATCTGGAAGTCGGTCTGGCGACGCTCGGCGACGACGTCGAAGGCCTCGCCGACCTTGAGCTTGACGCGCTCGTTCTTCGGCGTGTGGTCGATCCGGTCCTCGCCCACGAGCTGGAGCGTCCCGTCCACGTCGGCCTTGTAGAGCCGCACGACGCCCGCCGGCAGCGGGATCCCGAGGCCGTTCCCCTCGCGGTTGTCGAACTCCTGATACACCCCGACCTTGAGCCCCTTCTCCCCGCCGTACTGCTGCGTGTAGTACCAGGGGGCCCCGGCCAGCCGGTACACCTTGTCGGTCCGGATCCCGCTCCCCTCGAGCAGGCGGATCTGCTTGGTCTGGTTGTTCTTGATCGTGGTCGGGCGCGGCAGATCGTAGAGGTGGTACTCGAAGAAGGTGCGTTCCGCGAAGCCAACGGCGTCCTGGGCCGCAGCCGCCTCGCGGAGCGCCATCTTCGCGTTCATCTGGTCTTCGCTCTCGGCGCGGTGGATGTCGCCGGCGACCAGCTTGAGCTTGGCGTTCGGGTAAGAGGTGCCGCTCTTGTTGTCGAGGGTGACCCAGCCGCCCACGTCGAGGCTCCGGTCGTCCTCGGAGAGGGTCGCCACGTAGTCCGCCTTCCAGGAGAGGCCCTGGGTCAGGTACGACACCTCGACCGGCTCCGGCCCCCGGCGGTCGCTGGCCAGCGTCCAGACGAGGGTCGGGAGCGCCTTGAGGTCCCCCTTCAGGTCGGGCAGCACGATGCGTCCCGGCGGATTGAGGGCGATCGAGTCGCCGATCTGGAAGACGGTCCCGCCCTGCAGGGACAGGAGCTTCGCGGTGACGGCCCGCTCCTCGCCGTTCTCGCCGACCGGGACGTAGAGCGTCACCGTCTCGCCGACGTACTTCTCGAGGAGCGCCTGCGGCGTCAGCAGGTCGAACTCGTAGTTCTGCTCGAGGACGTCGACGGCGCCCGGGTTCCGGAGCGCCGTGAAGGCGACCGACGTCGGGTCGATCAGGGCGGCCACGTCCCGGAAGGGCAGGGTGAACACCCCGCTCTCCAGCTCGATCGCCCGCTGGTCGCGCACCAGTCCGAGGTTTCCGTTGTAAACGGTGACGGCCAGCGTGCGGTCGTCGGGGTCGTCGCCCCGGACGAGCGCCCCGCCCGCCAGGACCGGCCCCAGGGCCAGCGCCACGATGCCGAAAGATCTCGATCTCATCCATGCCTCCGGTTTGAGTTGCCTCACGGGGTCTCAACCCCATTACAACCGGAGGTGGGGTTTATTCCGGCCGCCCGGACCTGAACGGGGTCGGGGTACGGGGGACGGCCCTCAGGGCCGCGTGGCCAGGAAGGCGGCGAGGCTGTCGGCGAGCGCCCGGGCGGCCCGCTCGAGATCGGGCGGCAGGTCCCGGCGGGGCGCCAGGCTGTCCCGCCACT
>DASRVA010000097.1:0-4569 GCA_035687745.1 Gemmatimonadota bacterium | reverse complement strand
CCGAGATCGGGGGGGAGCCCCTGCTCGTCGTCCCCGGGATCCGCCCGTCCTGGTCCGCCGCCGACCACGGAGGGCAGCTCCGGACGGCGACCCCGGCCGAAGCCCTCCGGGCCGGAGCCAGCTACCTGGTCCTCGGGCGGGCCGTCACCCAGGCCCCGGATCCGGCTGACGCCGTCCGCCGGATCCAGGCCGAGATCGCCGCGTGATGGACCTGAGGCGGGGGGATGGGGAGCCCGGCCAGGAGGCGTGGCTCGACCGGCTCCGGGCGCGGGGGGCGCTGCTCGAAGGGCACTTCCGGCTCTCCAGCGGCCTCCACAGCCCCCACTACGTCCAGTGCGCGCTCTTCCTCCAGCACCCGGACGAGGCGGGGCGGGCCGCCCAGGCGCTGGCCGGTCGTCTCCGGGAGCGGATCCAGGCGCTGCCCGCGGCCGTCGTGTCGCCGGCGATCGGGGGGCTCGTTCTCGGCCACGAGGTCGGCCGCGCGCTGGGTTGCCGGGCGGTCTGGGTCGAGCGCGACCATGACGGAAAGATGGATTTGAGGCGCGGCTTCGGCTTCGCCCCGGGTGAGCGCGTGGTCGCCGTCGAGGACGTCGTCACGACGGCCGCCTCCCTCCGGGAGCTGATCCAGGTCGCCGAGGAGCGCGGCGCCGAGGTCGTGGGCATAGCGTCGCTGGTCGACCGCTCGGGCGGCCGGGTTTCGTGGGACGTCCCCGCGGTCCGTCTGGTCCGCTTGGATCCCGTCCAGCATCCGGCCGAGGCGTGCCCCCAGTGCCGTGCGGGTCTCCCCGTTCAGAAGCCCGGCAGCCGGCCCGATCGGCTGTCCCCGTGAGCGGAACAAAGGCCGGCCGGAGACGTATCCTAGCCTGATGCAGCGATCCGTCCGCCTTCTCACGCTCCTCGCCGGGCTCGCCCTGACGCTCGGGAGCGTGAACGCCCTGGGCGCTCAGGAGCTGGAGCAGAGTCCTGTGGGCTCGCTGGTACCGCGACAGCAGTCGGCGCCCGAGAGCCTGCAGGAGATCTACCGCCAGCTCGCCTCGGCGTGGGAGTCCCAGGACGCGCGGGCGGTCACCCGCCTCGCCCGGGGCGGCCGCGTGTACGTCGTCATCCAGCGCGAGGGCGTCAACCAGCGGCTGGCGGCGCCCCAGCTCCAGTTCCTGCTGGACGACCTCTTCGACCGGGCCGATGAAGTCAGCTTCCGCTTTCCCGACTACTCCTCCTACGACCCGCGGGCCGAGGCCGGCTACGCCGTCGGGGAGCGCGTGTACCGGCAGGACTCGGGCGGCGAGACCCTCGTCGACCGGATCTTCGTCGGGGCGCGGAGCGAGCGGGGGCGCTGGATCCTGACCGAGTTCCGCCTGACGACCGAATAGCGTCAGGGGCCGGTGGCCGGCCCGGATTCTGTCCCGTAACTTCAACGTTTTCCCATACTTCCACCGTTACGGTGAGGGCCATGGAGTCCCTGGCGACCCTCGTTCCGTTCGAGGTCGAGGTCGACTGGGCCCGGGTCGTCGGGTCGGCGCTCCGGGTCGTGGCGATCCTCCTGATCGGGGCGCTGGCGTACGTGGTGTTGCGCGTCGTCCGCAACCGGGTCGGTCGCATGTCGATCGAGGCCGGGCCGGGGACGAGCGACCGCCTGCAACGGCGGAAGACCCTGGCCTCGGTCATGACGACCGCGGGCCTGATCCTGATCGCCGCGGTCACGCTGATGATGGTGCTGGACACGGTCGGGCTGCCGCTGGGCCCCCTCCTGGCCACCGCCGGCGTGGCCTCGCTGGCGATCGGCTTCGGCGCCCAGACCCTCGTCAAGGACATCATCGGCGGGTTCTTCATCCTGCTCGAGGACCAGTACTCGATCGGCGACGTCGTTCAGACCGCCGGCGTGGACGGCGTGGTGGAGGAGGTCAAGCTGCGGACGACGATCCTGCGGGACGTTCACGGAACCGTTCACGTCGTTCCGAACGGGGAGATCCGGGTCCTGTCCAACAAGACGAAGGGGTGGTCCCGCGCCGTGCTCGAGATCGGGGTCGGCTACCGCGAGGACCCCGACCGGGTGATCGCGATCCTCGAGGAGCTGGCCGCCGAGATCGCCGAGGATACGGTGTTCGGCGCGCTCCTCCTCGAGACGCCGACCGTGCCGGGCGTCGAGGCCTTCGGCGACTCGGCGGTCACGATCCGGATGATGGCCAAGACCCTGCCCCTCAAGCAGTGGGACGTCGCACGGGAGCTCCGTCGCCGCATCAAGCACCGCTTCGACGCCGAGGGGATCGAGATGCCGTTTCCCCAGCGAACCGTCTGGCATCGGCGGCTGGAGGGCGACCCGGCCGACGATCCGGCCTCCGTGGGCGGTGGCCAGGGGTCGTGAGCGGGCTCGCCTTCTACGACACTCTGCGCCGAGAGATGGTACCGTTCGAGCCGCTCGAGGCCGGACGGGTGCGGATCTACACCTGCGGCCCGACCGTCCACGATTACGCGCACATCGGGAACCTCCGGACCTTCCTTTTCGAAGACCTCCTGCGGCGCGTCCTCCAGGCACGGGGCTACGCGGTGACCCAGGTCATGAACCTGACCGACGTCGACGACAAGATCATCGCCAAGGCGCGGGAGCGAGGGGTGCCGATCGCCGAGTACACGGCCGCCTACGAGCAGGCGTTCTTCGAGGACCTGCGGACCCTGCGGGTCGAGCCGGCCGAGCACTATCCCCGGGCCACCGATCACATCGGCGCGATGGTCGACCTGGTCGAGCGGCTGGGGGAGCGGGGCCACACCTACACCGCCGAGGACGGCTCGATCTACTTCAGGATCGCGACCTTTCCCCGGTACGGCCGGCTGTCCCGGGTCGACTTGTCCGGGATGCTGGACGGTGCCCGGGTCGCCTCCGACGAGTACGACAAGGAGAATCCCAAGGACTTCGCCCTCTGGAAGGCGGCCCGTCCTGACGAGGAGGCATGGGAGACCCGGCTCGGGAGGGGGCGGCCGGGCTGGCACATCGAGTGCTCGGCCATGGCGATGGCGTACCTGGGGGAGACGTTCGACATCCACACGGGCGGCGTCGACAACGTGTTCCCGCATCACGAGAACGAGATCGCCCAGTCGGAAGCGGCGACCGGGAAGCCGTTCGCCGGCACCTGGCTCCATGCCGAGCACCTGATCGTGGACGGCCAGAAGATGGCGAAGTCGCTGGGGAATTTCTTCACGCTGCGGGACGTCATGGAGCGCGGCCATCGGCCGCGTGCGATTCGCTACCTGCTGCTTTCGGTGCATTACCGGTCGCCGCTCAACTTCACCTTCGCCGGTCTCGAGCAGGCGTCCGCCTCGCTGGAGCGGCTGGGGGACTTCGCAGCCCGGCTGGGGGGCCTTCCGGCGGACGGCGAACCCGATGCCGGCATCGCGGAGCGGACCCGCCGCGCCCGCTTCGACTTCGACGCCGCCCTTGGGGACGACCTCAATTCGAGTCGCGCGCTGGGGGTGCTCTTCGAGTGGGTCCGCGATGTCAACCGCGCCATCGACGAAGGGCGCGTCACGGTCGCCGACCGGCCCGCCCTGGAGGGGATGCTCGATGCCTTCGACCGGATCTACGACGTCCTGCGGCCGGACGCGGCGGAGATGGAGCTCTCGGTGGGGATCGAGGCCTTGATCGCCCAGCGTGAGGCGGCCCGCCGGGCGCGGGACTGGGCACGCGCGGACGCCATCCGGGACGACCTGGCTGCCCGCGGTGTGGTCCTGGAGGATACCCCGCAGGGGGTCCGCTGGAAGCTCGCCCCCGGTGCCACACCGGATAGTTGACATCGGACGCCGATTGCGTATATTCACGATTCTTTTCCCTTGGCCTTGGCCGTATTGCGCCCGGACACGGCGACCGGGCAGCCGGGCCCCGGGAACAGCCCGCAGATCGGCGCCCCAGGATTTCAGGAGCGGGGATCCGGCCGCCGATGTAGCTCAAGTGGTAGAGCAGCTGCCTTGTAAGCAGCAGGTTACCAGTTCGAGTCTGGTCATCGGCTCCAGTTGTCCGGTCCCGGAGCCGGTGGGCCGTCGCGCCCGGGCTCAGGGGCTGTGTCGGAGGGATACCGAAGCGGTCAAACGGGGCAGACTGTAAATCTGCTGGCTCATGCCTTCGGAGGTTCGAATCCTCCTCCCTCCACCAAGTGGTGCTCAAGTGGACGGCGGGCGCCGCAGCGAGCGGGAGTAGCTCAACTGGCAGAGCACGAGCCTTCCAAGCTCGGGGTTGCGGGTTCGAGACCCGTCTCCCGCTCCAGTTTCGTCCCGAGCCCAGGTAGCTCAGATGGTAGAGCACGTCCTTGGTAAGGACGAGGTCGGCGGTTCAATCCCGCTCCTGGGCTCCATCGCTCGATTTCGTGATGGGCCATCGACGACGTGAGGCGCCGGGCGCGGCGCGGGAAACAAGGCACGGCATTCACACCGGGAGAGAGATTCCATGAGCAAGGCGAAGTTCGAGCGTACGAAGCCGCACGTGAACGTGGGAACGATTGGTCACGTGGATCACGGCAAGACGACGTTGACGGCGGCGATCACGGAGGTGCAGGCGAAGAAGGGTTTGGCGGAGTACGTGCC
>DASRVA010000096.1:0-9399 GCA_035687745.1 Gemmatimonadota bacterium | reverse complement strand
CAGCCGGGGCGCCGGCCGGGGTCCGGCTCGAGGGAGACGACAACCTGCTCCCGCTCGTCGAGACCCGTGTCGTCGGCGGCGCCTTGCGGGTCCGATCGGAGCGGCCCCTGCGGTCGGCTCGTCGGATTCTGATCGAGATCGGAACCCCCGGGCTGGCGGGCGTCGGGATCTCGGGCAGCTCCGACGTCCGGGTGGCGGGGGTACGCTCCCCCGCCTTCGACGCCGACGTCAGCGGCTCGGGCAGCCTTCACGCGGAGGGGTCCTTCGGCCGTCTCTCCACGTCCGTGTCTGGATCCGGGAGCGTCGCCGGGAAAGGGACGGCCGAGACGATCGACGTCGACGTGACGGGGTCGGGTGACGTGAACCTGCTGGCCGTCCGGGCGCGCTCCGGGCGGGTGAACGGTTCGGGCAGCGGCGACGTGGTCGTGCACATCGCGGAGCGACTCAACGTCTCGATGAGCGGCTCGGGCGACGTCCGCTACGCGGGGAACCCGAGCGTGGACGCATCGATGACCGGGTCGGCTCGGGTTCGCCGGCTCTAGATCCCTCTCATTCCGCTCGCAGGATCAGGCACTTCAGGTACTCCGTCTCGGGAACGGAGAGCAGGATCGGGTGATCGGGGGCCTGCGTCCGGACCTCGAGCACTTCGACCGTGCGGCCGGCGTCGGCGGCGGCCTCGGCCACGATCCCCCGGAACTCCTCGCGATCGACGTGATAGGAGCAGGAGCAGGTGACGAGGATTCCGCCCGGCTCGAGACACTGTATCGCCCGCAGGTTGATCGCCTTGTAGCCACGCCGCGCGGCGGGCACGGACTTCCGGTTCTTGGCGAACGCGGGCGGGTCGAGGACGATCGCGCCGAACCGCGCTTCTTGCGCGGCCAGGTCGTGCAGCCGGTCGAAGGCGTTGGCGGTCCTCCACTCGACGTTGGCGATCCCGTTCGCCTCGGCGTTGAGACGGCCGCGGGCGACCGCCGCTTCCGAGATCTCGACGGCCTCGACCCGCTCGAGGACCGGAGCCAGGTGCAGGGCGAACCCGCCATCGCCCGAGAAGGCGTCCAGGGCAATCCCCTTCCCGGCCGCCCACCGCGATGCGGCGCGCCAGTTCCACTGCTGATCGAGAAATGCGCCCGTCTTCTGCCCGCCCATCACGTCGACGACAAACAGGTGGTCGCCGATCGTGACCGGGAAGGGTTCCGGCGGCTCACCGTAGAGGACGGCGATCCCCGCATCGAGGCCCTCCAGCCGGCGTACCTTCAGGTCGTTCCGTGCCACGACCGCGCGCGGGACCAGGCGCTCCACGAGGAGATCGGTCCAGCGCCCCTCATGGGCCGCAGCGGCCGGGGTCAGCGTCTGGACGGCCAGACAGTCCCCGTACTGGTCGGCCACGAGGCCCGGCCACCCGTCCGCCTCGCCGAAGACGAGCCGCCGGGCGGGGCCGGTCATCCCGGACCGCTCGCGGCGCTCGATCGCGGCCTCCAGGCGCTCGGCCCAGAAGGCCTGGTCCACCGGCTCGTCCTCCCAGCGGACGAAGCGGAGCGCGATCTGCGAGCGCTCGGACCAGGTCGCCCGTCCGAGCGGACGATCCCGGTTATCGATCACCCGCACGATCTCCCCGTTGGGCAGACCCGCCGGAAGGGCGGTGACGTCACCGCGGTAGATCCAGGGATGTCGGGCGAGCGCCCGGCGCGCCCCCTTGGGGCTCACCGCGACGGTCAGGACGGGATGCGGCTCCGGGGGAAGGTGCTCCAGCGCCGTCAGGCGAACGCGCTCATCGCGCGCAGCCGGTCGACCACCTCGACCACGCGGCCGACGGCGTAGTCGACCTCCTCCTGGGTGGTCCAGCGACCGAGCCCGAACCGGATCGTGCTCTTGCCGAGCTCGTCGTCGTGGCCGATCGCCTTCATGACGTGCGAGGCGCCGGGGGCGGAGGAGCGGCACGCGGAGCCGCTCGAGATGCAGATGTCGTCGAGCGAGAGGAGAAGCGCCTCGCCGTCCACCTGGGGGATCGAGACGCTCAGGTTGTTGGGGAGCCGGTCCTCGGGATGGCCGTTGACGAGGAGCCCGTCGATCCGCTGCCGGAGGCCGGTCTCGAGCCGGTCGCGAAGCCCGGCCAGCCGGGCTCCCTCCGCCTCGCGGTCCGCGCAGCAGAGCCGGCAGGCGGCGCCCAGCCCGACGATGCCGGGGACGTTGTGCGTCCCGGAGCGGATCCCCCGCTCCTGACCGCCCCCCCTCAGGATCGGGGCGAGCTTGATCCGGCGTGGCTTCTGCCTCACGTAGAGCGCACCCACCCCTTTCGGCCCGTAGAACTTGTGAGCCGAGAGCGAGAGCAGGTCCACATCCAGCACCTCCACGTCGACGGCGATCTTTCCCACGCCCTGAACGGCATCGGTGTGGATCCAGGCACCGGCCTCATGGCCGACCCGGGCGATCTCGGCGAGCGGCTCGATCGTCCCGATCTCGTTGTTGGCGAGCATGACGCTGACGAGGATGGCCCCGCCGTCCGCCACGGCGGCGGCCACGGCGGCCGGATCGACCATCCCGTGGCGGTCGACCGGCAGGAAGGTCACGCGGAACCCCTCCTCCTCCAGGGCATGGAGGGGCTCGAGCACCGACTTGTGCTCGCTGGCGGCGCTGACGACGCGGTCGCCGTGGCCGGCGTCGCGTCGGAAGCGGGCCGCACCGAGGAGCGCCAGGTTGTTGGCCTCGGTGGCCCCGCTCGTGAACACGATCTCGCCCGCCCTGGCGCCGATCGCGCGCGCGACTTCCTGCCGCGCGGCCTCGACCCGCTCCTCGGAGGCCCGGCCGAACGAGTGGCCGCGGCTCGAGGGGTTGCCGAACTCCTCGTGGAAGAGGGGCAGCATGGCCTCGACGACCCGCGGGTCGCAGGGCGTCGTGGCGTGGTAGTCGAGATAGACAGGCTTCTTCATGACGGCGCGCGAGGTGGCAATTGCAAGATCGGGACCCGTTTGCGGCGTAACGGCAAGCTAGACGCCGGCTCCGGTCTCCGCCACCGTCTCCCGCCGCGCTTCGAGCAGTCGTGCGAAGAGCCGCTCCTCGGACGCGTGGAGCTCGGCGCGCCGGGCATCGAAATCGAACGCCACCGCCTCCAGATCGGCGTCCGAGACCGCCCCTTCGAGCCGCTCTGCCAGATCACGGTAGAGGGGACCCATGGCGTCGGCCTCCTCCCAGACGCGCGGGAAAGAGAGGCGATGAAAGGGACACAGCCCGTGAGAGCGGAGGGCTTGCACGTGGGCAGGGGTCATGTACCCCTTGTGGCTCGCGAAGCCATACTCGGGCCAGCGACGGTCGGCCTCCCGGAGGAGCCGGTCGCGCGCCACCTTGGCCACGATCGAGGCGGCCGCGATCGACCGCACCCGGCGGTCGCCGCCGATGACGGCGCGGTGGGGAACCGGAAAGGTGCGCGGCGGACGACCGTCGAGCAGGGCCAGGTCGATCGCGACTCCGAGGCGGCGCAGCGCGAGCCGCATGGCGTGGAGGCTCGCCTGATAGACGTTGACGCGGTCGATGACGCGCTCGCTCACGACGCCGACGCCGACCGCCGACGCCACGCTGCGGATTTCACGGTCGAGCCGATCGCGGGACTCCGGGTCCAGGCGCTTCGAATCGTCGAGACCATCGGGAAGCCAGTCGCGCGGCAGCACCACGGCCGCGGCCACCACCGGACCGGCGATTGGAGCCATCCCTACCTCGTCCACGCCGGCCACGACCAGCGCGCCTTCGAACACGAGCTCCCGCTCGGCGTTCAGCAGGCGCATGAGACGCGCTCTCTCACGCTCGCGGGAGCGGGCGTGGACCAGATACCGCAGACCCAGCTCGCGCACGCCGGCGCGCTCGTCCTGCAGGAGAAAGCCGATGGTCCTGCGGCCGACCGACCGGCGCCTGGACAGAATGCCCGCGATCTCGGAGACGGAGAGGTTCCCGAGGCGACCCTCGAGTCCGCTCAAGACGGGACCGGAAGCCGACTACGACCGCTGACGTTCGCGGATCCGGGCGGCCTTTCCGGAGAGGTTGCGGAGATAGTAGAGCTTGGCACGGCGGACACGGCCCTCGCGCACGAGCTGGATGTCCGAGACGACGGGCGAGTGGAGCGGGAAGATGCGCTCGACCCCCACGCCGTTGGAGACCTTACGCACGGTGAACGTCTCGTTGAGCCCGCCGCCCCGGCGGCGGATGACGACGCCCTCGAACGCCTGGAGGCGCTCCTTCTCCCCTTCACGGACCCGCACATTGACCCGTACGGTGTCGCCGGGGCGGAAGTCGGGGGCGTCCTCGCGGAGCTGCTGGGTTTCGAATTCGGCGATCATGGGAACCCCTGCGTTTCAGGATAGATGAAGAATATACGTCCGCCGACGGCGGGCGTCACGTGCCTTCTGCTTCCTCCGCGGCGGCTCGATCGAGCAGGTCGGGACGCCGCTGGCGGGTGATCCGGGCCGCCTCCTCCCGGCGCCAGCGGGCGATCGCGGAGTGATCCCCGGACAGGAGCACCTCCGGAACCGCCATTCCGCGATAGACGGCGGGACGCGTGTAGGAGGGCGGGCCCAGCCGCCACTCGTCGTGGAAGGAGTCCCCCTGGGCGCTGTCGAAATCCCCCAGCACCCCCGGCAGCAGGCGTACGACCGCGTCGATGACGGCCAGGGCGGCGATCTCCCCACCGGACAGAACGAAGTCGCCGACCGAGATCTCGTCGGTGACGAGAGCGCTTCGCACCCGCTCGTCGACGTCCTTGTAGTGGCCGCAGAGGAGGGTCAGCTCGGGCTCGACCGACAGCTCGACCGCCACCTCGTGGGTGAACGGCCGGCCGCGGGCCGAGAGCAGCACGAACGGGCGCGGCTCCTCGAGGGCCTCCCAGGCCCGGAACACGGGCTCGGGCTTCATGACCATCCCGCCTCCCCCGCCGTACGGGTAGTCGTCCGCCTGTTCCCCCTCCGCCACGAACGCACGCAGGTCGATCACGTCCCACGAGAAAAGGCCCCGCTTCCGCGCCCGGCCCGTCATCGACAGCGTGAGGGGCTCACGGAAGTAGTCCGGGAAGAGGGTCAGGACGTTGACGTGCACCTCAGATCTCCTCCCACCCTTCCGGTGGCTCGACGACGATGGCTTCGGCCCGCACTTCGCGCACGAACTCTCTCACGAAGGGCAGCAGACGGCGCGCCCCGCCCGGGGTGGCGATCTCCAGCATGGCGCTGCCGGCCGGCTCCAGCACGTCGGCCACGTCGCCCAGCCGGCGACCGTCGGCGGTCACGACCGGGCGGCCGACCAGGGCATGGAGGAAGAACTCCCCCTCCTGCCGGGCCTCCTCCGCCTCGGCCCGCGGGATCACGAGGTACTGCCCCACCGTCTGCTCGGCCACGGTCCGGCTCTCGACCCGCTCCAGCTTGAGCAGGACGCGGCCGGCATGGCTCCGGCTCGACTCGATCCGGACCGGGACCGCGTCCTCGCCCTCCGGGGTCGAGCTCAGAAAGACACGGCGACCGGCTTGGAACCGCTCCAGGTGAGCGGTGAGCGGGAAGACCGCCACCTCGCCCTTGATCCCGTGCGGCTTGACGAGCCGGCCGATCGTGACGTAGACCGGAGCGGCGTCCAGCCTACTCCTCCTCGGCCGTGGCCTCCCCGGCCGGCGCCTCTCGGGCCGGAGCCTCCTCCGCGCGGACCTCCAAGGCCTCCTCGGACCCTGGCTCCTGCACGACGGACGGCGCCGCGGTGGCACCGCCGGCGGGCCACTCGCCCGTCCGGAAGCGCTGCCAGATCCCGACCTGGGACAGGAGCGAGCGCGCGGTGTCGGTGGGCTCGGCACCGCTCTCGAGCCAGGCCAGCGCCTTGTCGCGGTCGATCCGGATCTCGGCCGGCTCGGTGCGTGGATTGTAGGTGCCGATCGTGTCGAGAAAGCGGCCGTCCCGCGGGCTCCGCGAGTCGGCCACGACGACGCGATAGAAAGGCTGCTTCCGGGCGCCCATGCGCCTCAGCCGGATCCGTACGGACATCGGGGTCCCTCCTTTAATGGGTTGCTCGGTCTTCGGGTTTTCGACGGCGGGCACCTACGGCCCGCCGGATCCTTCAGCGTCCGCGGATCTTGCCGCGGAGTTGTTTCATCATGCGGTTCATCTCCTCGAACTGCTTGAGGAGCCGGTTCACTTCCTGGACCGTCGTCCCGCTTCCGCGTGCGATCCGCTTGCGGCGGCTCCCGTTCAGCACCTTCGGATGCCGGCGCTCCTCGGGTGTCATCGACAGGACGATCGCCTCGATCCGCTTGAGACGGTCGGGATCCACCTCCACCCCCCGGAGCTGTTTGCCGACTCCCGGCAGGAGCCCCAGCAATCCGTCCAGGGGCCCCATCCGACGGATCTGGCGCATCGCCACGAGAAAGTCTTCGAGGTCGAACTTCCCGCCGCGTCGGCCGACCTTTTCCTCGAGGCCCGCGGCGTCGCCCTCATCGAATGCCTCCTGCGCCTTCTCGACCAGCGTCACGACGTCGCCACGATCGAGGATCCGCCCGGCCATCCGCTCGGGGTGGAAGGCCTCGAGCCCGTCGGGCTTTTCTCCGACCCCGATCAGTTTGATCGGCAGCCCCGTCACGGCATGGATCGACAGCGCAGCGCCACCCCGCGCATCGCCGTCCAGCTTGGTGAGGACGACCCCCGTCAGGGGAAGGCGCGCGCGGAAGGCCTCGGCGCTACGGACCGCGTCCTGGCCGGTCATCCCGTCGGCGACCAGGAGGAGCTCGTGGGGGTCGGCCGCGGAAACCACCCGCTCGAGTTCCCGCATCATCTCGTCGTCCACATGGAGCCGGCCGGCCGTGTCCACGATCACCACGTTCCGTCGGTCGGCCCGCGCCCGCACGATGGCGTCCCCGACGATCCCCTCGGGCGGGTGCCCGTCGCGGTCCGCGACGACCGGCACGTCGAGCCGCTGCCCCAGGGTCTCGAGCTGCTCGATCGCCGCCGGTCGATGGACGTCGGCCGCGACCAGAAGCGGCCGGCGCCCCTCGCGCGCGAGGCGGGCCGCCAGCTTGGCCGCCGTGGTCGTCTTTCCGGAGCCCTGGAGTCCCGCCAGCACGATCACGGTCGGGGGCTGCTTCGCCAGCACGAGCGGCGCGTGCGCGCCGCCCAGGAGCTCGACCAGCTCGTCGTGGACGATTTTGACGACCTGCTGGGCGGGGGTGATCGAGCGCGCCACGTCGCGCCCCCGGGCCCGCTCCTCGACCCGGGCACAGAACTCCTTCGCGACCCGGTAGTTCACGTCGGCCTCGAGGAGGGCCCGGCGGACCTCGCGCATCCCCTCGGCGATCATCTCGTCGTCGAGGACGCCCCGGCTACGGAAACGCGCGAAGGCGCCGTCGAGCTTGGCGCTCAGCTCATCGAACATGGGCCTCTTCGGAACGGGATGCGGAAACTCACGCGGCCGTAGGAACGATCGCGCCTCCTTCGGGAGGCGAGCCCCCGCGGTCCGGGCGGTCCCGGAGGGCGAGGGAGCGAGAATAGGCGTGGGAAGCTAGCGCGGGCTTGGAGATCAGGCCACCGCGGCGAAGAGCTGCCACTCCGCGTCCAGGCCCTTCAGCGACCGCGACCCCCGGTCCGAGAACTCGATTCCGGAGCCGGCCACCAGATCCTTCACCGTTCGGGAGACCAGGACTTCACCGGGCTGGGCTTCCGTGACCACCCGCGAGGCGATGTGGACGGCGATCCCGCCGATGTCGTCCGGCATCGTCTCGCATTCCCCGGTATGAAGCCCCGCCCGGACATCGAGACCCGCCTGGCGGGAGGCATCGCGGATTGCGAACGCGCATCGAATGGCTCGCGCGGGCCCGTCGAAGGTGGCCAGGAACCCGTCCCCCGTGGTCTTGATCTCCCGGCCGCGGAACCGCTCGAGCTCGCGTCGGACCACCCCCTGATGCGCCTGGAGCGTCTCACGCCAGCGCCGATCTCCCAGATCGGCGGCCCGGGCCGTCGAGTCCACGATGTCGGTGAAGAGGACGGTCGCCAGCACGCGGTCCGGCTCGGGGCGCCGGATCGAGCCGGTCAGGAACCCTTCCACTTCGTCCAGCGCAAGGTCCATGTCCGGGGTCCACGGGAGGTGGTCGTCGCCGGGAAGTTCGACCAGCCGAGCGCCCGGGATGTGTTCCGCGATGTACCGGGCCTCCTCGACCCGAATGTCCCTGTCACCCACCCGGTGCAGGACGAGGGTCGGGACACGGACGCTGGGGAGGATCGGGGTCACGTCGATCTGCGTGTTCATCCGTCCCAGGGCAACGGCGGCGGAAGGGCTCGCGCTCACCCGCAGGTACGTGGACCACCATTCCCGGAACCCGGGGTCGAGCGCCAGGCTGGGCGCCAGATCCTCGAGGTCGACCACGCCGCCCCACTCCTCCTCCAGGCGTCTCAGCCAGCGCTCACGCTCCTCGGGGGTTGGAGCCCAGGGATACTCGGGGCTCGGAATCCGTTTGACGTAGATGCCGAACGTCACCAGCGCAATCGTACGATCGGGATAGGTGGCGGCAAAGAGCACGCACATGTTGCCACCTTCGGAGTGGCCCATCACCGCGGCCCTCTCGGATCCGACGGCGTCCATGACCGCCCGCACGTCGTCCATCCGCTGCTCGAGGGTCGGCAATGCTGTATTCGGAACGCGGTCGGACAGACCGGTCCCACGCTTGTCGAAGAGGATCAACCGCGAGAACGACGCGAGCCGCTGGTAGTAGCGGGCGACCAGGGGGCTCTCCCAGCCGTATTCGAGGTTAGTCACCCAACCGGGAACGTAGACCAGGTCGAACGGTCCCTCCCCGATCACCTGGTAGGCGATGTTGACGTCGCCGCTCCGGGCGTATCTGGTCAGGGGGCCCACGGGCGCCGAGTCTCCCGCTTCCCCCGAGTTCCGTCAATGCAACGGGGCCGGGCTGCCGCGCTCCGCTCTACCTGCCCGCCTCACCTTCCCCGGACTCTCCGGCCGGGGCGCGGAACTTCAAGAGGCTCTGATCGAGCTGCTCGCGCTGGTCCCACTTGGGGCCGACGTGGTCGTCTTCGGGGTTGGCCAGCATCTCGCTCTGCTCGACCAGCTCGAACCCGGCCGCGGTCGCCTCGTCGATCACGACCTGATCGGCGATCCGGTGGGCTTCCGTGTCGCGCCCTTCGGCTGCCCGTGCGTCGATCACGATGAACGTTCCGCCCGGGACGAGCGCCCGGTCGACCTCCGCGAGGAATTCGGGGATTCCCTCGGCCGGGACGTCGTGGTAGTTCCTCGACGTGAAGAAAAGATCCAGGCTGTCGGTCGGCAGCGCCGAGACCTGATCCACGAAGATGACGTTCCCCGCGTTGGCGAGGTCACCCGACTCGAGCCGGATCTTCAGGTCCTCGGCATAACGCTCCGGCGACTCGGCAAAGACCA
>DASRVA010000095.1:0-24406 GCA_035687745.1 Gemmatimonadota bacterium | reverse complement strand
GTCCGCCAAGCTGGAGGGCGGGGCCGTGGGCGACAGCCTGGGCCTTCAGGTGGCTCTCCAGGGCGACGTCGCGCTGGTCGCGGCGGCGGGCGACTCGGGCGGGGGACAGGTGCGCGTGTTTCGCCGGGACCCGTCCGGCGGATGGGGCGACGCGGGGCTGCTGGAGGCGCCCGGGACGCGGCGCGCCGACCGGTTCGGCTCCGCGCTCGCCTTCGTGGACGGGACCGCCGTCGTGGGAGCCGCCGGACGCGATTCGGCGGCAGGCGGCGTGTGGATCTTCCCCGCCGAGGACGAGGCGTTCGGGGAGCCCGCCTACGTGTCGGGCGGCCTGCAGGCCGCCCGCTTCGGGGCGGCGCTCGCCCCCTTCGGCGAGGATCTCCTGGTCGGCGCGCCGGGTGCGTCAGGGGGCGTCGGGGCGGTGGTCGTTCTCGGGCGCGACGAGGCGGGGGAATGGCGTCCGGAGCGCGCCCTGTTCCCCTTCGAGGGCCGCCCGCCGCTCATGTTCGGGTCGACGATCGCCCCCGCCGAGGGCGAGGTGTGGATCGGCGCCCCGGGGGCCGAACGCTTCGAGGGCGCCGTGTACCGCGCCACCTACGACCCGGGATCGGCGGAGTGGATCGCGATGACCCGAGTCGAGGCCCCGGACCTGGAGCGCGGGGACCAGTTCGCGAGCATCCTGGCCGTCGGACGGGACGTCGCCGCGGCCGGCCTTCCCGGCGACGACTATTCCGCAGGTACGGGCGCGATCCTCGAGCGGGAGGCCGGCGGCTGGGAGGTGGCCGCGCGGGTGGCGAGCGAGATCGCGCCGCTGGACGTGGTGACGGGCGGAGAGATCGAGTGCAACGGCGGCACGGCGGGGCGGTTCCCATGCGGGAACGTCGACCTGCTGGCGTTCCTGCCCGTCCAGTCGATCGGCGGCGCCCGCGGCGTCGAGGTCAACGACATCTGGGGCTGGACCGACCCGGAGACGGGGAGCGAGTACGCGCTGGTCGGCCGCTCCGACGGGACCGCGTTCGTCGACGTCACGGACCCGGCGACCCCGGTCTACGTCGGCCAGCTCCCCAGAACCGAGGGGTCGCCCGGCTCGGTCTGGCGCGACATCAAGGTCTATCAGAATCACGCCTACATCGTGGCCGACAACGCCGGCGAGCACGGAGTCCAGGTGTTCGATCTGACCCGGCTCCGGAACCCGGAGAACCCGCCCGTGACGTTCACCGAGGACGCGCACTACGACCGCATCCACAGCGCGCACAACATCGCGATCAACACCGAGACCGGATATGCGTATACGGTGGGGAACGGCGACGGCGGCGAGACGTGCGGCGGCGGGCTGCACATGATCGACATCCGGGACCCCGAGAACCCGACGTTCGCGGGCTGCTTCTCCGATCCGGCGACGGGACTGCAGAAGACGGGGTACACGCACGACGCCCAGTGCGTGGTTTACCGGGGGCCGGACGAGGACTATCAGGGCCGCGAGATCTGCTTCGGCTCGAACGAGACCGCGCTCTCGATCGCGGACGTCACCGACAAGCAGAACCCGGTGGCCGTGGCCGTCGCCGAGTACCCGAACGTGGGGTACACCCATCAGGCGTGGCTCACGGAGGACCACCAGTATCTGCTGCTCGACGACGAGATGGACGAGCTGCACGGACTCGTCGACCACACCCGGACCTTGATCTGGGACGTCTCCGACCTGGACGACCCGGTGTTGGCCGAAGAGTTCCTGAATCCGAATACGACGTCAATCGACCACAACCAGTACGTGGTCGGGGACAAGGTCTACCAGTCGAATTACGTGTCCGGGCTCCGGATCATCGACATCTCGGACATCGAGAACCCGCGGGAGGTCGGCTTCTTCGACACCATGCCCTATGGAAGCGACGGGCCGCGCTTCGACGGGTCGTGGAGCAACTACCCGTTCTTCGAGAGCGGGGTCATCGTGGTGACGAGCGGGGACGAGGGGCTGTTCCTGCTGCGCTACCGGTCCGAGGACGATCGGCCGATCTCGTGATCATGGGGCTCCGGGCCTGCTCCCTGGTGGCGGCGCTCGTCCTGGCCTGCGCCTCGGCGCCGAGCGCGCGGATGTCTCCACCCGGAGCCGGCGCGACCCCGGCGCCGGAGGGCCTGGGCCCGTTCCTGTACGTGGCCAACCAGAACGGCGCCTCGGTGTCGATCATCGACGTCGCGAAGCGCGCCGAGAGCGACCGCGTCGATCTCCAGGCGCTCGGGTTCGGGCCGAACGCAAAGCCGCACGACACGGCCGTGGATCCGGACGGAAGCCACTGGTACGTGACCCTGATCGGCGAGAACCGGGTGCTCAAGTTCGACCGCTCGAACCGGCTCGTGGGTCAGGTCGAGATGGAGGTGCCGGGCCTGGTCGTGGCGCACCCGACCCGGGACCTGCTCCTGGTCGGGCGCTCGATGACGGCGGTCGACCCGCCCTCCTCGATCGCGCTCATCCGCCGCTCCGACATGACGCTCCTGGACGAAATCGAGGTGCTGTTCCCCCGGCCACACGCGCTGGCGGCCGGGGCGGGCGGAGACTGGGCGTACACGGCGAGCCTGGCGGTCAACCAGATCGCGGCGTTCGAGCTGGAGAGCGGGGACGTCCGCCTGGTCGATGTCCCGGCTGCCGGCGGCGAGTTTCCCGAAGAGCCCGTGACGGCCGAGCCCGCGGCCGGGGCTCACGGCGCCGCGCACACGGCCCACACGCTGGTCGAATTCGCGATCTCGCCCGACGGCCGGACGATGGTGGCGGGGGGCGAGATCAGCGGCGACCTCGTCGTCTTCGATCTCTCCGACCCGGGTGCGCCGCGTGTGGTCCGGACGGTACATCTCGGGGGCGCGCCCTGGCATCCTGCCTTCACACCGGACGGCCGGTACGTTTGGGTGCCGCTCCACCGCGCGGACGCCGTGGCCGTCGTCGACGCGTCGAGCTGGGAGGTGGTGGAGCGGATCGGGGGGCGCGGCCTGGCTCAGCCCCATGCCGTGCAGCCGTCGCCCGACGGCCGATGGATCTTCGTCTCCAGCAACAACACTGAGGGGACGTACACGCCCGAAGGAGACGATCCGCTGGCCGGCACCATCGTCGTGATCGACCCCGAGGCGCGCCGGATCGTCGACGTCCTCGAGGTGGGCCCGAACGCCGCGGGGATCGAGACCCTCCCCGCCCGATCCCCGCGCTGAGAACCGTCCCGAGCGCGGGCGTGGCCCTCCTCGCCCTGGCGTGCACGGCTTCCGCCGGGGGGCTCGGCGAAGAAGCCGGAGGAGCCGCGGCCGGCCCCGCGCCACCCCGGTTCGAGCGCCGGGTGACCGCCTTCCCGGTCGCCGATTCCGCCGGCCGGCCGTACGACCATCCGTTCCTCGGCGGCTTCAACGTCCCCCGGCCCCAGCTCGTCGACATCGACGCCGACGGCGACCTGGACCTCTTCATCCAGGAGGCGGCCGACCGGATCGACTTCTTCGAGCGGCTCGACGGACCCGAAACGCGTTTCGATTGGCGCACCGACCGGTTCGCAGGGCTCGAGGTCGGCGAGTGGTACCGCTTCGCCGATCTCGATGACGACGGCGACCCCGATCTCCTCGGCGAGGCGAAGTTCAGCATGCTCCAGGCGTGGGAGAATCGCGGACCCGCCACCGAGCCGGCCTTCATCGCCGTCGTCGACACGCTCCGCGACACGGACGGGACGGCGATCTACTCCGACCGGCAGAACATCCCGAACGTCGTCGACTTCGACTGTGACGGTCGGCTCGACCTCATGCTCGGCCGGCTCGACGGGAGCGTGACCCGCTACGAGGCCGTCGCCCCGTGGGCGGGCGACGAGGCTCCCACGTTCGCGTTCGTGACCGACGACTTCGAGGAGATCCGGATCGTCGCCCAGATCACCCCCAGCCTGCACGGCGCCAACACGATCGTGTTCGCCGACATCGACGCCGACGGCGACAAGGATCTCATGTGGGGGGATTTCTTCGAGCCGGGGCTTCTGATCCTCGAGAACGTCGGGACGTGCGAGACGCCCGCGTTCTCGAACCTTCCCGTATCGTTCCCGCGCGGCGATCCGCTCACGACCAGCGGCTACAACGCGTCGACGTTCGGCGACGTGGACGGGGACGGCGACCTGGACGCGATCGTGGGCGTCCTGGGGGGTGCGTACAACCCGATCACGACGGCCGCCGACAACCTCTACTTCCTCCTGCAGGAGACCGAAGGCTGGGGGGTCATCACCCGTCGGCTGATCGGCCAGATCGACGTCGGGGCCGAAAGCGTCCCGGCGGTCGGGGATCTGGACGGCGACGGAGATCCGGACCTCCTCCTCGGCAACAAGATCGATCCCGGCGATCCGAGGACGGCGCGGATCTATCGGTTCGAGAACGTCGGGACCGCGGGCCGTCCGGAGCTGCGGCTCGCGGGAGCCCTGCAGGTGGAAGGCGGGTTCCACTACGCCCCCGCGCTCGTCGATCTGGACGCGGACGGTGACCTGGATCTGGTCGTGGGGACATGGAACGAGGACGTCCAGATCCATTGGAACGAAGGCTCGCCGAAGGCGCCCCGGTTCGCGGCCGAGCCTGAGCCGTTGGCCGAGCTGACCCGCGGAAGCCATGCCTCGCCGGCTCTCGCCGACCTCGACGGGGACGGCGACCTCGACCTGGTGGCCGGCGAGTCGTCGGGGGAGATCAACCTGTGGAGAAACGACGGCACGCCGCAGGAGCCGTCGTTCGTCCTTGTGACCGATACGCTCGGCGCCTTCGACGGCGGCCGACGGAGCGCCCCCGCGTTCGCCGACCTGGACGGCGACGGCGACCCGGACCTGCTAGTCGGCTCGGAGTCCGGGGAGACCGCCATCTTATGGAACCGGGGATCGGGGCCGCTCGGGGATCTCTTCGGCCCGGCGGGATCCGCCCTCGATCTCCCCGGCATCGCCGCGCCCGCCTTCGCCGACATGGACGCCGACGGCGATCCCGACCTTCTGCTGGGCGAGATCGCAGGCGGGCTCCGCTACTATGAGAATGTCGGCCGCTGAGCTGCACGCCGGGCTCGCCGGGCCCCTCCACGACATATATTGGGGTCGCCGATGACCGACGCCCGCCCCGCCGAGCGCCGCCGCCGCAGCCTCTGCCCGCCGCCATCGGGGTTGATCGCTCTCTGGCTCACCCTTCTCCTGCTCGTGATCGCGGGCCTGCACGCGCAGGCCGCTCAGGAGCAGGCCGCTCCCGGTGCCGCGACTTCGCAGGACACGACCGCGGCCGCGCCCCGCGTCGCCCAACCATCGGCGCAGGCCGGCGACGCCGTCGCCCGCGCCCGGGCCGAGATCGATACGCCGTGGCACGAGCGGCTGATCTCCGTCCTGGGGATGGCCTTTCTGGTCTTCGTGGCGTGGCTCATGTCGGTCGACCGGCGCCGGTTCCCGACGCGGATCGTCCTCTACGGAACCGCGCTCCAGCTCGTGTTCGCGCTCCTCATCCTGCGCACGGCTCCCGGCGAGCAGTTCTTCGCCCTCGTCAACGACGCCTTCATCCAGCTCCTCGGCTACACCCAGGACGGGGCGCGCTTCATCTTCGGCAACCTGGTCGACAACAACATCCCGGTCGGGATCCCGATCGGAGAGCCGGCGGCGACCGCTCCCCTCGATCCCGCGTCGCCGCCGCGCTACGCCGCGGCGGGCTCGTACTTCGCGTTCACCGTGCTCCCCACGATCATCTTCTTCTCGTCTCTCATGACCGTGCTCTACTACCTGAAGGTCATGCAGGTCGTGGTGAAGGGCGTTGCCTGGATCATGCAGCGGACGTTGGGGACGTCCGGGGCGGAGACCCTGTCGGCGTCGGGCAACATCTTCGTCGGCCAGACCGAGGCCCCGCTCATGATCAAGCCGTTCGTCGAGAGGATGACGATGAGCGAGCTCCACTGCGTCATGACCGGCGGGTTTGCCACGGTGGCGGGGGGAGTGATGGCCGCGTACGTCGGCATGTTGGTGGCCTACTTCCCGGACATCGCGGGACATCTGCTCGCCGCCAGCGTGATGAGCGCTCCCGCGGCGATCCTGATCTCTAAGGTCATGTACCCCGAGGACGGGGAGCCGGAGACCAAGGGGACGCTCAAGGCCGACATCCCGAGCCCCGACGTCAACGTGATCGACGCGGCCGCACGCGGAGCCGGAGAAGGGCTCACGCTCGCGCTGAACGTGGGCGCCATGCTGCTTGCCTTCATCGCGCTGATCGCCCTCGCCAACGGCCTGATCGGCTGGGGCGGCGGGCTGTTCGGCGCAGAGGACCTGAGCCTGGAGCTCATCCTCGGCTGGGTCCTGGCCCCGCTCGCCTGGCTGATGGGCGTTCCGTGGAAGGACGCCGTGCCGATCGGCTCGCTCCTGGGCGTCAAGACGGTCGTGAACGAGTTCGTGGCCTACCTCCAGCTCGCCTCGAGCCTCCAGCAGGGCGTACCGCTGGAGCCGCGCTCGGTCGTGATCGCGACCTACGCGCTGTGCGGGTTCGCCAACTTCAGCTCGATCGCGATCCAGATCGGCGGGATCGGCGGGATCGCACCGAACCGCCGCACCGATCTGTCACGGATCGGGCTCAGGGCGATGATCGCCGGCACGTTGGCGGCGTTCATGACGGCGACGGTGGCCGGCGCCATCCTGTGAGCCCGACCCGCTGGGCGCTGGCCGAGGCGGCGCTCGACCGCCTGCGGGCGGCCGGCGCCGGCGAGATCGAGTCCGGGCTCATCCTGGGGTCGGGCCTGTCGTTCCTCGCCGACGAGCTGGACGAGGCGGTCGTCGTCTGCTACAGGGACATCCCCGGTTTCCCGCGGGCCACCGTTCCGGGGCACGCCGGAAACTTCGTGGTCGGCCGCCTGAACGGGGCCCGGGTCGGCATGGCCCAGGGGCGGTTCCACGCCTACGAGGGGTACGACCCGGCCTCGGTCGTCCTTCCGGTACGCGTCCTCCATCTTCTGGGCGCGCGCGAGCTGCTCCTCACCAACGCCGCCGGTTCTCTCGATCCGACGAACCCTCCGGGTACGCTGATGGCGATTCGGAGCCACATCAACCTGCAGTTCGCGAGCCCGCTCCTGGGTCGTTCCCCGGAGCGGATCGAGAACCTCTTTCCCAGGCTGACGGCGATCTACGCTCCGGAGCTGCTCGAGCGGCTGCATACGGCCGCGCTCGGGGAGCGGATCCTGCTCCGGGAGGGGATCTACGGCGGGGTCCTGGGCCCGTCCTACGAGACCCCCGCCGAGATCCGGTTCCTGCGGCGGATCGGGGTGGACGCGGTGGGCATGTCCACGGTGGGGGAGGTGGTGGCGGCGGGGGAGCTCGGGCTGCCCGTGGCGGGGATCTCGCTGCTCACGAACCTCGCCTCCGGCATCGGCCGCCACGCGCTTTCCCATGCCGAGGTCACCAACGTGGCCGGGCGCGTGCGGAATCGTTTCGCCCGCCTGGTCCGGCGCTATGTGGGTGGAAGGGCGGGGGATTGATCGCGGCGCCCGAGGACCACGAACGGGCTCCCGCGTGGCCGTCGAGGCACGCCGGTTGACCCCCTGGCGGACCGCCGTGTACCTTGGGCGGCACGCGCTGCACGCCGATTCCGCACGTATGCTCCGCAACTGTGGTATGAGACTTGCTTAGGGTGGTACGCGAAGGACGTTTTTCACGACGCCCGAAGCACCGACCCCCGATCTTCGCGGGCGATCCCGGACGGGACTCCCAGTCGACGACGCGTGGGGATCACGGGCTCGTCACGTCGATCGGAGGACCCGATGCGCTCCAGTGATGTCCAGACGGAAACGACCATGAACAGCGGGTTGCGGATCCGTGTCGTGGGCCTGGGCGCCTGGGGGACCCGGGCCGCCGAGCTCTTCGCGAGCCACGGAATCCCGGCGCACGCGGTCGACACCGACCCCCGGGTGGCGAAGGCCGACCTCCCGGAGGCCGCGCGCCATCATCTGCAGGTACCCGGGGGCTCCGCCGCCGACTACACGAGGGGCGCCGAGGCCCTCTCCGGGAACGAGGGACTGGGGCTCGCGCTCGCGGGCTCCGAGGACGACCTGCTGGTCCTGATCGGCCACCTGGGCTCCGGAGCGGGGGCCCTCCTCGGCACGCTGGTCCGGCTGGCCGCTCATACCGCCTCGGCCGCGGGTCGCTTGGCGATCGCACGGCTGCCGGGCGTCCAGTCGACGCCCGACGACCGCGCGGTGGGGCTGGTGGCCCTGAACGCCCTCGTGGAATCTCCCGAGACCAGCATCGTGCTCGTCCAGCCGAAGCAGGGCATGGGGATCTCCGCCGAGTCCGAGGCCGGCCAGGCCCTGGAGCGGCTGCTGGACCTCCTGCGCCTCGGCGGGGAGAGCGACGCCATGAGCGACATCTCCCCGGCTTCGCTCCTGGCCCATCTTACCGCCCCCGGGTTCGTGGGCTGGCGCGAGGTCGAGGTCGACCGCGGGATGTGCGCCGAGGACGCCCCGGTGTGGACCGATTCCCTGCGCGGGACCGGGGTGGGGTGGCAGCCGGAAGGTTTCACCTGGGCCGACGCCCAGGCCGTCCTCCCGATCGCCCGGTTGCCCCGCGATTGGATCGAGGCCGGAGGGCGGGCGCAGTTCGACCGGTTCGTCCAGGAGGCCTGGAGCGAAGCGGCGCCCTGCGCGATCGCCCGGTCCCTCGAGATCGGGGAGCCCCCGTTCGCCATGATCGTGTCGACCGGCCTCTCGTATCCGGAATCGCTGCTCGAGATCCGGGACAGCGTCCAGGTCGATCGCGAGCGTCTCGCCGAGAAGCGCCGCGCCGCGGCGACCAGGATCCCGCTGGGAGACGACTTCCTGCCCCGCGGGGTCTCGCTGGGAACTGCGCCTCCCGCGCCATCCGCCTCACGGCCCGTGGAGCGCGAGCCCAGACGGCCGGACGACAGCGGTCCGGTCCGGCCCGCGCCTCGTCCGATGCCCGAGGCGGAGCGCCCGCCGGCACAGCCCCACGCGGCCCTCAAGACCACACATCCGGCCCGGCCGCGCCCGGAGCTGGACGCCGAGGTCGCAGCCCTGACGGACGCGGTCCCGGCGTTCGATGCCGGAACCCGGCAGACGGAGTTCGACGAGGTCCGGCTTGGGGTCGCGACCGCCACCGAGACCGATGTGGAGGAGACGGGGGTCGACGCCGACGCCGACGTCACCCAGGAGGCCGTAGCGGAGATCCCCGAGCCGGAGATCGCCGCCGACCAACGGCCCGCCGAGCTCGTGGAGCCGCCCCGTTCCGAGACCGCCGTGACCGAGGACGAGGAGGCTGCCGAGGAAGCGGCCGAGGCGCCCTACGCCCCCTCGCCGGCCGAGCCGGCCCCGCGCCTCGAAGAGGGCCCGACCCTCACGCCGTACGAGGCCGCGCTATCCCTTGCCTGGCGGGTCCTGAACGCCGGTGACCTGGAGACCGAGGTCGACTTGGGGGAAATCCGGTACGCGCTCTACGATCTGCTTGAGGTGGTTCGGGAGCAGCCGTCCTCCATCCTGGCCGAGGTCTTCCGGCGGACGGAGCGCGACTACTTCGAGCGCCACCACGTCAACGTGGCGGTCCTCGCGCTCCTGACGGCCGACCAGCTCGGAGCGACGTTGAGCGACGTCATCGATCTCGGGACCGCGGCCATGCTCCACGACATCGGGATGTCCGACTCGCGCGAGGCATGGGACGCGGACGTCCGGCTCGCCCCCAAGGTCTTCGACACCACGATCCGGCAGCATCCGGAGCGCGGGCAGGAGCGGCTCAAGCAGATCCCGGGGATGACCCCCGACATCTCGCGCATCGTGCGCGAGGAGCACGAGCGGCTGGACGGCACCGGCTATCCGGACGGCCTGGCGGGGGACGCGATCGATCCGGGAGCGAGGATCGTCGCCGTATGCGATACGCTAGAGGCGCTGACGCACGCCCGCCCGTACCGCGAGCGGCTGACCCTGGGAGAGGCGCTGTCGCGGCTCCACATCCTCGGCCAGTACACGCTCGACATGGCCGTCGTCCAGACCCTGACCGACGCGCTGACCGAGTTCATGCCCTCCCTCGACGGTTCGGACGAAGCTTGACCCACCGTGGCTGAACCCCGCCCGGGGCCAGTCATGGTCGCGGTGGGCGGGGGGAAGGGCGGGGTCGGCAAGTCGTTCGTCGCCGCGAACCTGGCCCTGGCCCTGGCCCGCCGCGAGGCCGTCGCGGAGCGGGTCGTGGCCGTGGACCTGGACTTCGGCGGCTCCAACCTGAACCTCCTCCTGGGCGAGCCGCTCCCGCGTGCCGAGCTGGGCGATTTCCTGGACGGCCGCGCCGCCGACCTCGACGCGATCGCCCAACCGACCCGGGTCGAGCGGCTGAGATACGTGGCCGGCACCTTCGACATGGTGACGGCGGTGGACCCGATCCGGGACCGGAAGCTGGACCTGGTCCGGGCCCTGGTCGGCCTCGACGCGCGCTGGGTCGTCCTCGACCTCCCGGCCGGGAGCGCGCCGTCCACGCTCGACTTCTTCTTCCTGGGCGACGTGAAGCTGGTCGTCCTGAATCCGGAGGAGACGGCCTTCAGCAACGCCTACGGCTTCCTCAAGAATTATCTCCTGAGGCGCCTCCTGACCGAGTTCCGCGATCGTCCCGAGGTCGTGGCCTTCATCCTCGGTTGGTACCGCGAGGAGGTCGCGCCCGAGTCGGGGCGCGGAGACCGGTCGGTGACCGGGATGCAGGCGGCGCTGAGCGGGGAGTTCCCCGCCCTCCGGACCGAACTCGGGGGGATCCTTCGTGACGACACGCCGCTCCTCGTGCTCAACCGGGCCCGCGGGCGTCGCGAGGCGGCCTACCTGGATCGGTTCCGCCGCGTGGTCGAAGAGCACCTGGGGCTGTCTTGCCGGGCCCTCGGGGTCATCCCCGAGGATCGGCGGGTGCGGCAGGCCGTCCGCGACGGAAAGCCGTTCCTCCTCGCCCACCCCCGGCACCGGATCGCGCGCCGCTTCGAGGAGTGGGCCGACCGGGTGAGCGTCCGGGCGCGCCTCCCGTGACCGAGGCCGCCGGCCGGCGGCCGGCGCTGTGGTGGGTGTGGGCGACGATTCGGACGGCGGGGTGCTGGGCGCTCCTTGCCCTCCTCACCCTGGTCGTCGCGGCCCTCTACGTTCCATCGGCGCTCGTCTCGCCGGACGGCCGGTTCGTTCGCGGGCTCGAGCGATTCTGGGTTTGGTTCATCCTGCGCGGATCGAACGTGAAGCTCTCCGTCGACGGTCTCGAGCACGTCCGGGCGGGGAGCTCCTATATCGTCATGGCGAACCACCGAAGCATGTACGACATCCCGGCGCTCCACTATCTTCTCGGCCGCGGTCGCGATCTGCGCTGGATCGGCAAGCAGGAGCTGACGCGGGTCCCGGTGTTCGGCTGGGCGTTCGGGACGAGCCGCCACATCGCGATCGACAGGCAGAACCGGCCGCAGGCCGTGGAGGCGCTCAAGCGCGCGGCCGCCGAGAGCACGGCCGGCGTCACCTTCGTGATCATGCCCGAGGGGACGCGGAGCCGGGACCGGCGGCTCCAGCCCTTCAAGAAGGGGGGCTTCCACCTCTCGATCGACACCGGGCTCCCGATCCTGCCGGTGGGGATCTCGGGCAGCGAGCGGCTGATGCCCAAGGGCACGTGGTGGATCCTGCCGGGCGCGATCCACGTGAGCGTCCGGCCGCCCGTCGACGTCGCCGGCTGGAGCAAGGGCCGGCTGAACGAGCTGGTCGAGCGCGTCCGGAGCGAGGTCCGGAGCGCCCTTCCGGACCTGCCGTCCGGCAGCGAAAGGAGCGTCCCTTGAAGGACACGAACAGCCGCCCCGAGGTCGAGCCGGAGACGTACGACGAGGCGCTGAGCGCGCTGAAGACGACGCTCAAGACGGCCGGCAACGAGATCGACGCCCAGGAGCTGGTATGCCAGGCCCTCTACGACAACTTCGAGCATTACTCGTGGGTGGGAATCTACGTCGTCGAGGGGAATGAGCTCGTGCTGTCGGCCTGGAGCGGCCTCGAGGAGACCGAGCACAAGCGGATCGCCGTGGGCGAGGGGATCTGCGGGCTGGCCGCCGAGACGGGCGCGACCGAGGTCGTCCCCGATGTCTCCGAGCGCGCCGAGTTCATCGCCTGCTTTCCCTCCACCCGCTCCGAGATCGTGGTCCCGATCCACGGCGCGGACGGCGTGATCGGCGAGATCGACATCGACTCCGACTGGCTGGACGCCTTCGACGAGCGTGACCGCGCGTTCCTGGAGACCGTCGCGGGGCGCCTTTCCGCCATCATGGAGAGTCCTGCGGCGTGAGACGCAGCCGGGCGGGCACGCTGGCCGCCCTCGTCACGGCCGCGATCCCCGCCGCGGCGGCTCCAGCGCCCGCTCAGGAAGGAGGACCCGGCATCCTCGTCCTCGAGAACGCCCGGGTCTGGACCGGCGACCCCGCCACCCCGGAGGCCCGCGGCCTCGTCATCGTGGACGGCCGGATCTCCCGGCTCCTCCAGGACGAGAGCATGGCTGGTTTCCCGCAGGACGTGCCCGTCCGCCGGATCGACCTGGGCGGCCGTCCGGTCGTCCCCGGCTTCAACGACGCCCACACCCACTTCTTCGACGGCGGCTTCACGCTCCTCGCGCCCGACCTACTGACCAGCGACACGCCGGAGGAGTTCGTCCGCCGGCTGAAGGCCTACGCGGAGGGGCTTCCGCCCGGACGCTGGGTCGATCTGTCGTCCGCCTGGGACCACGAGCGGTGGCCGGGCCACCCGCTCCCGACTCGCCACCTCATCGACTCGGTGACCTCGCGGAACCCCGTCTGGATACGCCGTCCCGACGGCCACGTCGGCCTCGCCAACTCGCTCGCCCTCGGGGCCGCCGGGATCACTGCCGTCACGCCGGATCCGCCGGGCGGAAGGATCGACCGCGATCCGGCGACCGGCGAGCCGACGGGAATCATCCGGGATGCCGGCGGACTGGTCCGGGCGGCGATTCCTGAGATCACCGAGGAGGAGTACCGTGAGGCCCTGGACGCGGCGCTGGATCACGCCGCCCGGGTCGGCGTCACCAGCGTTCAGGACATGTGCTACGATCCGGGGCCGGTCGGGATCCGGCTCCTCGAAGAGTACGCCCGCGAGGGTCGCTTGACGGTGCGTGTCTACTGCCGGACCTGGCTCGGCGGCTGGGAAGAGGAGGCCGAGGCGGGTGTGCGTGCGGGGAGCGGCGACGCGTGGGTCCGGCGCGGGAGCCTCAAGGCGTTCGCCGACGGGGCCCTGGGATCATCGACCGCCTACATGTTCGAACCGTACACGGACAACCCCGAGAACCGTGGGCTCCTGGACGCCGTCATGCAGCCGCCGGACTCGTTCCACGCGCTCGCCTCAGGCGCCGACCGGGCCGGTCTCCAGCTCTCGATCCACGCGATCGGCGACGCCGCGATCGCGCTGGTCCTGAACCAGCTCGAGCGGATCGCGGCCGAGAACCCCGTCTGGGACCGGCGCTTCCGGATCGAGCACGCCCAGCACATGGCTGCGGCGGATTTCGCGCGGATGGCGGAGATTGGCGTGATCGCGAGCGTCCAGCCCTTCCACGCGATCGACGACGGCCGGTGGGCCGAGCGGAAGATCGGCCCGGAGCGGGCCAGGACCACGTACGCCTTCCGGAGCTTCCTCGACGCCGGCGTACCGCTCGCCTTCGGCACCGACTGGCCGGTCGCGCCGCTGGACCCCATGCGCACGGTCTACGCGGCCGTGACGCGGCGGACCTTGGACGGCGATCACCCCGACGGATGGGTGCCGGAGGAGAAGGTCTCGGTCGAGGAGGCACTGCGCGCGTACACGGCGGGGTCGGCGTACGCCGAGTTCGCGGAGGAGGAGAAGGGGATCCTCGCGCCGGGCTACCTGGGGGACCTGGTCGTCCTCTCCGACGATCCGTTCACGGTCGCGCCGGAGCGACTGGAGGAGATCCGTCCCGTGCTGACGATGGTCGGAGGGCGGGTTGTCTACGCAGCAGAGGGGTGGGAAACGGATATCTCGAAATGCGGGGACGGGGGTAAGGGCCGCGATTGTGAAGCCCTACAACGATCTACAGCCCTTTGTCGATCCGGAATTTCAGGGGATAGACTGCAGCCGGCGACCCTGCTATCCAGCTACAGGGAACCAGGTACCTGTAGTTAGCCAGCCCCTCACCTCAAGACGGCATGCGGGCATGCGACGAGTAAGGTATCGGGTGGCCACGAGCCTGGACGGGTATATCGCCGGGCCGAAGGGGGAAATGGACTGGATTGTCCCCGATCCCAACGTCGATTTCACTTCGATTTACGCACAGTTTGACACCGTGCTGCTTGGCCGCCACACCTACACGCTGACGCAAAACCCTGGTGCGCCGCGATGGCCGGCAGGTTGGCGCATCTACGTGTTCTCCCGGACGCTTAATCCGACTGATCATCCAGCAGTCACTGTCGTCCAGGATGACCTCGGCCAAACCGTCGCGGACCTCCGCGCCGAGGACGGCCGCGATGTCTGGTTGTTCGGCGGAGGCAAGCTCTTCGCAAGCCTTTTGTCTCTGCATCTCGTCGATGACATAGAGGTGGCCGTAATGCCGGCGTTACTTGGGCATGGCATTCCGCTGGCGGGCACATTCCCGGGGCCTCGTCCCCGCCTGGTGTTGAGTCATTCGGATTCTTCGCCCAGCGGGATCGTCAATCTGCGCTACGAGATCAGCTATGCGGCTGGCTAACAAGTGGTTGCACCTGACGCGCCGCTTCGCGTCGCGCAGGTGAACCGCAAGGCGTTAGGCCGATCCTGGAACTTTGCAAATCAACCCAGAACGGATCTCTTAGGTGAGCAAGGCTAAAAGGGGCCCGCTGGGGCTACTCGTCATGCTCGACGCTCTTATCGCGGTGCAATGCGCCGGGATAGCTTGGGACTTTTGGCACATTGTGGCTGGTCGGATGCCGATCAGCAACTTGCTATTCCCGGATCTGTTGTGGCATTCGACACGGCCCTGGGATCATGAATGGGACCGATTGGAAATAGCGACGATCGCGGGAACCTTTGTAACTGGCGCGGCACTTGCGCCGCCATTGATGCGATTCTTGTCGAGGCGCACGGCGAGGCCACTTCGTCCCTTCTTGATTGTAAGTGCACTGGCAGGAGTGACATACGCCTGGACGATTGTTGCTCTAACGTCAGGAATCGTGGCAGTCGTTCATATTCCGGCGAGTGCAGCATCGCCGCTTCTTTCTTTTGGTTTCTTCTTGCTCGCGGGCGCCTTACCATTCGCGATCGCGTTCGCACCCATCGTAGTTCTTGCAGGAGGCGCAGTCGGCATGCTCAATGGGATAGCAGTTCGACGCGCCTTGGCCGCTGGAGAATAACCACGACGGCCCAACACGCGGCTGCACCCGTCGACCGCGCGAAATCTGTGCGGCCGCGGCGAGCCGCAGGTGAACAGCACGTAATGTCGCACAGGGCGACCATGAGACAATTTGCCAAGGGCTGGGGGTGAATCATCAGACGGCTTGTCATTTCGCTCGCGTTCATCCTCACATCCGGCGTCGGTTTCGCCTGCAAGCGTGGCGACGAGCCGCCTCAAACCGCCGCGGATGCCACCGCGGTGCAGGTACTCACGATCACGGCCACTGACTACGCCCTAGAGGCACCCGACACAGTGTCTGCGGGGTTCAGTGTTGTCCGTATCGTGAATCATGGCGAAGAGGCGCATGGGGCGACTCTCGTGCGACTCGAGGAGGACAAGACGTTGGCAGATTACCTGGAGGCATACGCCGAGGCGAACCTCACCCGTAGTGCGCGGCCGGACTGGGCGAGGTTTCTTGGAGGAACACTGTCTCTCATCCCTCCGCGTGGTGAAGGGACTGTGACGCTCGAGTTGGAGCCTGGCAACTATGCATGGGTCTGCTTCGTCCCGGGGTCGGATGGTACTGTCCATCTGCTCGGGCACAAACAGGCACACGGGTTCGTGGTGCGCCCCCGCGACGGGGACGCTGCGCCACCGAGCGCGCCAGAGCCGACTGTTTCCTTGCGGATGCTCGACTTTGATTACAGGCTAGGCGCGCCGCTCAAGACCGGTCGGAACGTGATCCGTGTCGTGAACGACGGCGTTGAGCCCCACCACGTCCTTGTATTCAAGCTAGATAGCGGAAGTACCATGGAGGACTTCCACGCGTGGCTCGAGGACCTCATGCAGGGTGAGGCGCCCGCCACCTTCGTGGGCGCTATGGGTGAGATGTCGACCGGCGCCGCAGGCTATCTCGAAGTCGACCTACCGGCCGGCGACTACGTGCTCATCTGCTTGGTCGCGGGCCGTGATGAGGTGCCGCACTTCGCAAAAGGTATGATCCAGCACATTCGAGTCGAGTGACGGAACGTGCGCCTTGACGGAAGCGCTGGCAGGTGATTGCTTCGCTGGTGTGACGAGCGCCGCTGGTGTTCGAAGACGGCTTTCTATGGAAGCGTATGCACCTGACGCGCCGTTTCGCGTCGCGCATGTGAAACGCAAGGCGTCAGGCTGCGAACAGAAAGATCGAAGAGATGAGACGCTGGGTTGGTCGCTGGATTATGGGGGTTGGGATCATCCACGTTGCGTTCGGCGTCGTCGCTTTTGGTGAGTCACTGTTGGCGATTCTTCGTGACGGTGTGTGGAATGCCGTGGACGGCCATCCTGGTCGACCGCTCGCCTTCTGGTTCGTGTCCTAGGGTTGTTCACGATCGTCTTCGGGAGCCTCGTTGATTGGATGGAAGGCCGTGGCCTTTCGACCCCCCGCTTAGTGGGTTGGGCTTTCCTCGTTTTGGTGGTTCTCGGAATAGTGACGATGCCCGTCGGCGGCGGATGGTTGCTCTTGCCAGCGGGGCTGGCCGTGGCGCTGCGTTCGAGTCGACGAAAAGCCTGCACTTGAGCCGCAGTGTAACAGCCCTCGCAGGCCGGCGGGCCCAAGGTGACTCGATCGCTCGTGCCGCCGGGGTCGGCCTCATTGCGTACGGCGTGCTCGTGTTCGTCTTCCCCGGGGCGCTTCGGGGCCCTATGTGACGACGGTATGCTTTTCTTGATCTACCCGATCGTCGCCTTGGTCTTTCCTGCTGGCGCCTTGTGGGTCTGGCGCAGGAGTGGAGGACGCGGACTCGCCCTGCTCACCGGGGCTGCCGGAAGCGCGCTCAGCGTTCTGGCGTTCGCGGCGGCTTCGGGGGTAGGAGGAAACCGGCTCGTGCAGACACATGGCTACACCTATACTGCGACTCGAATGCTTTTGCTTGTGGGATTCACCTTGATACTGCCGTTAATCGCCTCCGCAGTGAGTGTATGGGTAACAGCGCCGCGGTGTCGTCCGGCTTTCGCATACGCGATCGGCGCTGCCACTGTGCTCGTCGGGGCTGCCACTGGAAGCATCGTAGCGGTATACACGCTTTGGCGGTAGAGATTCCTTCCCGAGTCGCTGCTCAATGTCGGTACCGCTCTCCGTCCACGGCGTTCGTGACCGGCTCGAGCCCCGTTCCATCGGGCGCCACAACGTAGATCTCGCGATTCCCGTCGCGTCCGGAGTGAAAGACGATCCGGTCGCCCCGGGGTGACCAGAACGGGACGCCCTCGGCCGCCGCGCCCTCGGTGATCCGCCGGGCCTCCGTCCCTTCCGGCCGGATGACCCACACCTCGCCGTTCAGCAGCTCGCCCCGGACGAACGCCAGCCACCGACCGTCGGGCGACCACGAGGCGGCGCGGGCTTCCTCGCTGTCGTTCGTGAGCTGGCGAAGATCGGTTCCGTCGGCGGCCATCGTCCAGAGCTGATTCTTCCCGCTTCGGTCCGAGAAGAAGACGATACGCGACCCGTCCGGCGAGAATTCGGGCACCTGGTCGTTGGCCGGCCCGCCGAGGAGCGTGTTGAGCCCGGACCCGTCGGCGTTCATGACCATGATGTCCCAGTCGGACACGTCCCAATTCTCGGACGGCTTGAGGTCGAAGAGGATCCGCTCGCCGTCGGGCGTGTAGACGGGGACGCCCGCGAAAGCGCGGCCGGTGTCGGTCAGGCGCCGCTGGTTCGAGCCGTCCTCATCCATGACGTAGATCTCGACGTCCAGGGGATCGTCCCCATCCCGCGGCGACTGGAAGACGATTTGCCGGCCGTCGGGCGAATAGGTCGGGTGGGCGTCCCGGCCGGGGGCCGTCGTGAGCCGGGTCTGCCGGGACCCGTCGGCGTCCATGACGTAGATCTCGTCGTCACCGGTCCGGTTCGAATGGAATACGAGCCGGGCCCCGTCGGGGGACCAAGCGCCGTGGACGTTGTCGTAGACGCTGTGGGTGAGCCGCGCTGAGGTCTGATAATCCAGATCCAGGACGTGGATCTCGAACCGGCCCGGAGCATTCGAGTAGAAGGCGAGACGCCGGCCATCAGGCGACCAGTCGAGCTCGTAGACGACGTCCTCGTCCTCGGTGAGCCGCACGGGGTCCGACCCGTCGGCGTTCATGACGTAGAGCTCTTCGCTTCCGTCCCGGTCCGTCGTGAACGCGATCCGCGATCCGTCGGGTGACCACTCGGCGCCCAGCTCGGTGGCCGGGTGATCGGTCAGGCGGCGCGGCTCGGTACCGTCCGGTCGCATCGCGTAGATCTCCTTGTTGCCGTCCCGCTCCGAGGAAAACAGGATCCACTCGCTGTCCGGAGACCAGGTGGGGTGGGTGTCCATCCCCGGGGCCCGCGTGAGACGCCGCGCCTCGGAGCCGTCGGCCGCAATGACGTAGACCTCGATGTCGCCGTCCCGCTCCGAGTCGAAGGCGATCCTGGAGCCGTCCGGCGACCAGGCCGGGTGGCGGGCGAAAGCTCCGGACCCCGGCGGGCCATCCGTCAGCGCCCGAGCGGACCCGCCAAAGTCCGTGACGTGCAGGTTCCAGACGCCTTCCTCCTCGGCGTCGAATACGATCCGTGAACCGTCCGGAGACCAGTCCGGGTGGGTCTCATCTCCGGCGCCCGTGGTCAACCGCGTCGGGTCCGAGCCGTCGGCGTTCATGATCCAGATGTCGGCGTTCCCATCGCGGCGGGACTCGAACGCGATCCGGGCGCCGTCCGGGGAGAAGGCGGGGTTGATGTTGAGGAAGGGGCTCTCCTGCGCCGCTCCACCGACCGGCGCGCCGAGGACGAGAACGACCAGCGAGAGGAGGTTTCGACTCGACGCCTGCACGCCCATGGCCGGATGACGGATGGGCGCCCGGCACGGTTCAAACCGATGAGTTGGAGGTCCATCCGCGGTCCTATCCGTCATGGACGATCCGAGGCTCGCCGCCTACGATTGGCCCGACGGCAGAGAAAGGCTGGCCGATCTGCTGGTCGGGGTTGAACGCCCGCCCCATGGGCGGCGTTTCACCTCGGGGGTTGTCCGGGTCGCCGGGCGCCCCTGCCGACGCCACACAACCCATCCTCAAGGAGGCACCATGCCGGAGCAGTCTCCGACCGGGCAGTTCGTCTGGTACGAGCTCATGACGACCGACCCGCAGGCCGCGCAGTCGTTCTACAGCAGCGTCATCGGCTGGTCCACGGCTCCTTTCGAGGGGGCCGAGATCCCCTACACTCTCTGGATGAACGGCGAGGCTCCCGTGGGTGGGGTCATGGAGCTTCCCCAGGAAGCCCGCGCGCATGATGCTCCCCCTCACTGGATGGCCTATGTCGAGGTGGATGACGTGGACGCGACGGCGAAGAAGGCCAGCAAGCTCGGCGGCAAGGTCCTGGTCGAGCCCCAGGAGATCCCCGACATCGGGCGGTTCGCCGTCCTCCAGGACCCCCAGGGCGCGGCGATCGCGATCCACCACAGCGATCAGCAGCAGGCGTCGAACGGCGACCCCCAGGTGGGCGAGTTCTCCTGGCACGAGCTGGCCACGACCGACCACGAGGCGGCGCTCGACTTCTACTCGAAGCTCTTCGGGTGGAGGGAAACCGAATCGATGGACATGGGGGAGATGGGCACCTACCAGATGTACGGTCAGGGTGACCGGACGCTCGGCGGGATGTTCGACAAGTCGGCGGACATGCCGGGCCCGCCGTCCTGGCTGTACTACACGACCGTCGAGGACATCGACAGGACGGTCGAGAAGGTCCGGGAAAAAGGCGGCCAGGTCCTGTACGGACCCACGGAGGTCCCGGGCGGCATGATCGCCCACTGCCTGGACCCTCAGGGGGCCATGTTCGCCGTCTTCGCGATGTCGGGCAGCTGAATCAGGGCGCGTCGGCCGCCGGGATCCCCCCCGGCGGCCGGCTCCTCACTCCAGGGCCGAGCTCCCGATGTCGGCCACCACCTTCCAGGTCCCATCCGGCTGGCGCCGCCATATCGAGACGTACTTGCCGCGGTCGAGGGTCTCGGCGATCTGGCCGGTCGAGTCGCGACGGGAGATCCGGTAGTCGCCCACCGTATACCCCAGCTCACCGCTCTCCGCTACGCGCGCCCGGTCCGGTGTCCAGGTGAAGACGACCGTCGAGTCGGTGAGGACGGGGGCCATGGCGGCCCGGATGTAGGGTTCCCCCGTGATCTCGCCCTGGCCGCTGATCATGGCGCCTTCGGGAGCAAAGTGGTCGACCCAGGCGTCGAGGCCACCCTCGGCCATCGAGCGCGCGAACTCGCGATCCACCTCGATCAGCTCGGCTTCGTACTGGGTCACCGAGATCACCGGGTCGGAAGGTTCCCGAGTGCAGGCCGGGACGATCATCCCGGTGGCGACGACGAGCCACGGCCCGACGAGACGCCGGATGGATCCCTTCATCAGTGCCTCCTGTCAGAGCCCGTCGGGCCCGTCCCGTGCGTTACGGATAAGCTCGTTCAAGCGAGCACGAGGCATGCAAGACACAGCCCCCGCTCGCGGATACCGTGACTCAGGTCGCGGTTCGCCGCGGCCCGACGGGGTCCGGTCGCGTGGCTCACCGGGAGGGGAAGGCCGAGGCGACCGACCCCGTTCTGCTTTCCGTCCTGACTCAGCCCCCGGTCGCCACCGAAGAAAGCCACCCCTCGCGGAGACGGACCTGACGTTCGGTCGGGTTCGCCACGGGCGCGACCCGCCAGCGCAGATTTCCGCCCCCCGCCAGCGTCGCGCTCAGGGTGCGCCGTTCCCCATGCCGTTCGATCGTGATCTCGACGGTTTCCCCAGGGGCGCGTTCGGCCAGCGCCTGCCGCACTTCCTCACCCGTCCCGACGGGGTCACCGCCGATCGCGACCAGCACGTCGTCCCGCATGAGCCCTGCTTCGAGCGCCGGGCCGGCGGGGAGGACGTTCGTGACGACGAGGGCCTCGTCCTCGGTCCGTGTCTGGAGGCCCAGGGTCGCCTCGGGTCGCGCCGGGTCGGCCTCTTCGCGAGCGTCGAGGCCGACGATCGCCAGCGTCGAGTCGTAAGGGAGCTCCTCTGTGCCGTCGACGTAGCGGGCGAAGAAATCGCCAAAGGATCGGCCGGCGACCGCTTCGACCGCGGTCTGGAAGCCGTCCTCGGGGTAGCCCCGGGCCTCGAGATAGTACTCCTCCCAGAGCCGCCGCATGACGTCGTCCAGGCTCCGCTCGCCGTCGGTCGCGTCCCGGATCCGGAGGTCCAGGAGCAGGCCCAGGAGCGCCCCCTTCGTGTAGAACGAGATCGACTGGTTGGGGTTGCCGCCGCCGTACCCCGAGAACCACGAGGTGAGCGAGGCCAGCGACGCACTCGTCACCTTCCGGCCCGGCGAGGACTGGAGGCCCTGGATGTTGTCCGCCACGGTCTCGTAGTAGGCCTCGGGCGGGATCAGCCCGGCCCGGGCCAGGACGAGCGTGTCGTAGTAGGACGTGACGCCCTCGGTGACCCAGTGGAGGCGGGTGAGCTGGGGGGTCGAGTAGTCGTAGGGCCACAGCGCGGCCGGCCGTATCCGTTTCACGTTCCAGGCGTGGAAGAGTTCGTGGGCGGTGACGCTCAGGAATCCCATGTACCCCTGGTCGGTCCGGAACAGGTTGTCGGACAGGACGTAGGACGCGCTCGCCTCGTGCTCGACGGCGTGACCGAACGGGTACGGAACGAGCTGGTAGAGGTGCCAGTATTCGTCGAACGGCGTGACGCCGAAGATGCCGACCTCTTCTCGCGTCAGCGCGGCGAGGTCGGCCACGATTCCCTCCCGGGTGCGCTCCCCGAGGTCGAGGCGGCCGCGGAAGACCGCGTGGTAGGACACGCCATCCACCTCGTACTCCCAGTCGGTTAGCTCGGGGGCGGCGATCGTCGGCGAATCGGCCAGCCGATGGTAGTCGGGCGCGACGAAGACCCGGCCGTCTCCGCCGGCGGTCGGGGCGAGCTGGGTGGCGATGGCCCAGTCCTCGGGCGCTTCGATCGTCAAGGTCGCGGGTCGGTCCATCCGGCCCTCCACCCATGGCAGCAGGTTGACCGGATTGAAGTAGGCCACATCCGGCCGGAGGGTCGAGGAGCCGGCGTCGAAGGTCGTGGCGTAGTAGTCGTAGGCCAGCGTGACCGCGCCCGCCCCGTCCGGCTCGACCCGCCACGTGTCGAGGTCGAGGCGCTCCACCTCGAGCGGGCGGCCCTCGGGACCCTCGGCCCGGACGGCCTGGACGTTGGAGGCGTAGTTCTGGAGGATGTAGCGGCCCGGGCGCCAGGCGGGGAGCGAGAACACGACCGGCCCCCCGTCGGCCGCCGCGGTCACGCGGATCGAATAGAGCTGGCTCGCCGGATTGTCCCAGCCGATGGAGTAGCGAATCGTGTCTTCCGTCACGGCCACCTGCGCGCGGGCGGTCCCCGCGCCCAGGAGAATGGCGAGGGCCAGGATCGAGGTCCGGAGCATGCGGGGCTCCTCGGTCGCGGGAGAGAGGAAAGCGCTGAATGTGGGTTTTCCGGGACATGGAAGCAATCCCGGAAGGGGCTATATTCCTGGTCTTCATGGCCGAGCGATCCCCCGCGCAGGGCTCGACGCGGGTCCTGGAGGCCCTGGCGGTCCAGCTCGAGAACGACCGGCGCGCCTTCCTCCTGGGCAACGCGATCTACGTGGGCGCGAACCTCGTGCTGGCGGCGCTGGTCTGGAGAGGATCGGGGGCCCTGCCGGGCTGGCTGCCGGCCGGCGTGGCGTTCCTCGGCAACGTGTTCTATGCCCTGACCGCCGAGTGGGAGCTCCGCTGGCGGGCCGTGTGGCGGCGCGAGCTGCCGCGTCTGGAGAGCGAGACCGGGATCGAGATCCTGTCGCGGGCGGCGGGCACGGGAGCCCGCCTCGGGCGCGGGCTGAGGTTCCTCTGCTGGGGGATCTCCCTGCTCTGGCTCTTCATCCTCATGCTGGCCATCGAGGAGACGGGCTGGATGCCCACTCTTGGTTGAGACGGAGAGATCGATGAACGACCGACGGATCATCGACGAGCGCGAAGGGGACGGGGGCGCGCCCCCCGTTCCCACCGCGGTCACCGGGCGCGCGGAGAGCCTCATCCGCGAGTTCCTTGCCCTCCTCGGCGAGGATCCTGGCCGGGAGGGGCTCGTGCGGACGCCGGAGCGGGTCGCCCGCGCGTACGGCTTTCTGACCGAAGGGTACCGGAAGGACGTCGACGACCTCTTCAACGACGCGTACTTCGACGAGGAATACGACGAGATGGTCCTCGTCAAGGACATCGAGTTCTACAGCCTCTGCGAGCATCACCTGCTCCCGTTCTTCGGCAAGGTCCACGTCGCGTACCTGCCCCGGCGCAAGATCGTCGGTCTGTCCAAGATCCCGCGGCTGGTGGACCTCTTCGCCCGCCGGCTTCAGGTCCAGGAGCGGATGACCAAGGAGATCGCCGAGATGATGATGGAGCGGCTCGATCCGCTGGGGGTGGCGGTGGTCGTCGAGGCGCGCCACCTCTGCATGGTGATGCGGGGAGTCGAGAAGCAGCACTCCACGATGACGACGAGCCACATGCTGGGGAACTTCCGGGACCACCAGCCGACCCGCCTGGAGTTCATGAACCTGATCGCATGCCACGGCGTGTGAGCGGTCCGCGGCGTCTCCGGTCGCCCGCGCGGGCGGCGCTCTTCTTGCTGGCCGCTCTGGTCGGATGCGGCGGACCGGACTCCTCGCCCGAAGGGGCCGTCCAGGGGTTCCTGGACGCGCTCGCGGACCGGGACACGGTCCGGTTCGAGGCGTCGTTCACCGCGGACACGCGTGACCTGGTGGCCGAGATCGAGTCCTTGAGCTCGGTCGCCCAGGGTGTCGAGGGGGCTCTCGGCCTCGAGGAGTGGTGCCGCGCCTTCTGCGGCGGGACCGTCGAGGGTTCGACGCTCCACGGGGATTCCGCCACCGTCCGGGTGCGAGCGGGCGAGAGCGTCGAGGAAATTCCGGTCGTCCGCGTCGAGAACGGCTGGCGGATCGACTTCACCTCCCGCCTCGACGAGGCCGTGCAGATCCTGAGGCTGGCCGTTTCCGGGGTCCCGCCTCCGGCCGAGACCCTCGCCGCTGACACGGCCGAGCCGACAGG
>DASRVA010000094.1:0-7799 GCA_035687745.1 Gemmatimonadota bacterium | reverse complement strand
AGCGTTTCATGGTCGGCGCCCTCGCTGGGCTCGCGGTCGGGATCCTGGGGCTCGCCGCCCTCGACCCGGACGCCACGATCGTGCGGTCGAACGCGGCGTCCCTCCCGCGGCAGCCCCCGGCCGCTCCCGAGGAGAGCGTCGCGGCAGGCTTCGACGCCCGCTACGCGGCCACGCTCGGCCCGGACGCGGCCCCGGCGCTCCTCGCCGTCTGGCCGCGGCTCGATCCGTGGCGGCGGTGCGTGGTGGCCGAGGCCCTGCTGGCCGACCACACCGGTTCCTCACCCGACTGGCGGACCTGGAGCTGGGGCCGGGATCGGGCCCGGGAGGCGGTGGCGAAAAGGCGATCGACGCTGGCGGGGGCCTTCCGCTCCTGTCCCGTCGGGCTCCGGGCCCCCGCTGTGGGGCAGGTGGGAGACCCCGTCAGGATCGAATGGACCGGCTTCACGGCGGACGACGACCACGTCTCGATCGTCCGTCCGCGCGGATCCTACGAGGAGGCGTATGCCCGCTCGACGACCTCGAGCCGGCCGCTCACCTTGAGCGCGCCCCATCAGCCCGGCACGTACGAGATCCGCTACGAGCTCGGCGAATCGCGGCGGATCGTGGCGCGGAGGGCGCTGATCGTGAGGCCAGCGGCTCAGCCCCCAGCGTCCCCATCCTCGGCGATGGTCACCCAATCGGCCCGGTCGCCGACCCGGATCTCGCCATCCTCGAGGACGACGCCGTAGGCGCCACCGCCCCACCGCGGCCGCATGGCGTCCCTGAGACCCGGCAGGGCCTCGTCCATCCGCTCGCAGGGCCTGGTCTCGCCCCGGATCCGAATCCGGCACGCGCCGATCCTGAGGATCCGGTCGCGGCTCTCCTCCAGGTCGAGGCCGCTCACCATGAGGTTGGCCCTCCTCGCAGAGGGATCCACGGACGCATCCAGCTCGCCCATGAGACGGTCCCACGTCTCCCGGGCGATGATCGTGACCTGCCGCCGTCCCCCCTGGTTCGCGTTCCCCTCCAGGCCGCGCTCGGCGACCAGCGAGACCCGCTCGACCGGATCCATCGGCCCGAGACGGGCGCGCTTGATCCAGATGGCTTCCAGTCGTCCCATCACATCTTCAGACCCAGCGCCTCGCAGAGGAAGCGCTGAAACGGCTCGGAGTCGCGGCACAACGAGGCGAACTCCTTCACGAATCCCGGCCGTTGGACCGCCTCCTCGCCCAGCTCGGCGACGGCGATGTAGTCCTTCCGCTTGAGGTCCTCGATCAGCGGGTGGTCGGCGTCGATTCCGCGGGGCGCCCGCTGGAGCGTGTCACCCCCCAGCCGGAACCGGCGCTGGAGCTTCTTCCCCTCCCAGATTCGCCGCCACCGATCGGGGTGGGCCGCGATCGATCCCCTGATTCGGGAGAGCGTCTCGCCGTCGGGGTGCCAGACGCCGCAGCCGACGAACACCTGGCCCGGCTCGAGGTGGAGATAGAACACGGGACCGTGGACATCCTTCCCCGTCTTGTGAGGAAAACGGATGCCCACGTGGGTCTTGTACGGGCTCTTGTCCTTGGAGAAGCGGACGTCCCGATGGATGCGAAAGAGCGAGCCGCCCACCGGTCGCGGATCCGCCCGGAAGTGGGGGCTGATCTTCCTCAGGTGAGGTGCGACCTCGGCGACGAACCGGAGCGCGGGACCCTTGACGTCCCGGTCGTAGCGGTCGCGGTTCTCGGCGAACCACGCGCGGTCGTTGTTCAGGGCAAGATCGCGCAGAAAGGTGAAGAGGTCGGATGTGAAGACCGGCATCAAGTCTCTTTCACTTCTCTAGAAACATCAGGCTAGGACGAACGCTTCGGTTGCTTGCCGGACGAAAGAATCTCATGACGTCAACGCACCCATGGCCGTATCAGGGTGCCGCGAATCGTGAAAACCACCGTCAGCAACCGCCCCCCGCTCGTCTGCCCCAGGGCTGCGTACCGAGGATGCTCGGGATTTCGCGCGGCCGGCTCACGGTTCGATTGCCATGACCACGATGTCCTCGCCTTGGAACCGCATGCGCTCAACAGGGCTCCACCCGAGTCGGGCGTAGAGTCGCTCTTGATCGGTCGTCCACAGGTAGAGGCGGTCGATACCGGAGCCCTTCGCCTCCTCGACCACACGGCGGACGAGGGCCGAGGCCACGCCGCGCCCGCGGTGCTCGGGGGCCACATAGACGCTGGCCAGCCAGGGCGTCAGTTCGGGCCGCGTCTCCAGATCGTCATCGACGAGGCTCGCCGAGCCCAGGAGTGTCTCTCCATCGACCGCCACGAACGTGACGGGGACCCCGCTCCGGGTCGTGCGCGACTCCAGCCGCGCCACGCGGCGCTCGACCGAGTCGTTCTCGTGCAGGTATCCCCACTGCGCGTATAGCCACCCCGCGAGTTGCGGGATGTGCTCCCGGTGATCCGCCAGGTAGCCGATCTTCACGGCGTCCCGAGCTCGGCGGTCGCGACGAACTTGGGCGGCCTCCGAGCCCTCATCGCCTGCTCGAAGGCGTAGGCCAGCCGGATCAGGACGGGTTCGCTCCACGCGCGCCCGAAGAACGAGACGCCGACCGGCAGCCCGAACGTGTAGCCGGCCGGCACCGTGACATGCGGGTAGCCCGCCACGGCGGCCGGGGTCGAGCAGCCGCCGAGGCCATGGTCGCCGTTCACCAGGTCGATCGTCCAGGGCGGGCTGGTCGTGGGCGCAAAGAGCGCGTCCAGCCGATGCTCGTCCATGACGTGATCGATCCCCTCGGCCCGGGAAAGCCGGTGGTTCTTCTCGAGCGCCTCAACGTAGGCCGCCTCGCTGAGCGGTCCCTTCTCCTCGGCCTGGACGAAGATCTCCTGGCCGAAGAACGGCATCTCCTCGTCCCGCCGTTCCTGGTTGAATTGGATCAGATCGGCGAGGGTTCGGACCGCAGCCCCCGGTCGCCCCGCCAGATATGCGTTGAGGTCGGCCTTGAATTCGTACAGAAGGACCTCGTACTCGCTGTCGTCGTATTCGCCGGCGTGTGGCAGCGTCACCGGATCGGCTAGAACGGCTCCCGACTCACGCAGCGCCTCGATCGCAGACTCCGCAATCCGGTCCGTCTCCTCGCTGTAGCCGAAGAGCTTCTCGCGGACGATCCCGATTCGTGCCCCTTCGAGGCCGCGCGGATCGAGGAAGCGGCTGTAGTTCTCGTGTGAATGCCCGCGGCTCTCTGCCGTGGCCGGGTCGGTGGGGTCGGCGCCCGCCATCGTCCCCAGGAGGATCGCCGCGTCGGCCACCGTCCGTGCCATGGGCCCCGCCGTGTCCTGGCTGTGGGCAATAGGAACGATGCCTGCCCGGCTGACGAGGCCCAGCGTCGGCTTGATCCCTACGAGCGAGTTGGCTGCCGACGGGCAGACGATCGAGCCGTCTGTCTCCGTCCCGACCGCGACCACGCACAGGTTGGCGGCGACCGCCGTCCCCGAGCCCGAGCTCGATCCGCACGGCGTCCGGTCCAGGGCGTAGGGGTTCTTTGCCTGCCCCCCGCGCGCGCTCCAGCCGCTGGACGAGGAGGTCGAGCGGAAGTTCGCCCACTCGCTCAGGTTGGCCTTCCCGAGGATCACGGCGCCGGCTTCGCGGAGCCTCCCGGCCACGAACGCGTCGCGGGTGGGTCGCGCGCCCAGGAGCGCGAGCGAGCCCGCCGTCGTCTCCATCCGGTCGGCGGTCTCGACGTTGTCCTTCAGAAGTATCGGGATACCGTGGAGGGGACCCCGGACGCCGCCGGCCGTGCGCTCGGCGTCCAACCCGTCGGCGATCTCGAGAGCGTCCGGATTGGTCTCGAGCATCGCGCGGAGGGCGGGGCCGTTCCCGTCCAGGGCCTCGATCCGCGCGAGATACGCCTCGGCGAGGGAGCGCGCCGTGTATTCGCCCGATTCCATCTTCGCCTGGAGGTCGGCGATCGTCGCCTCCTCGAGCTCGAATTCGGGCGGAGCAAAGGCGGCCGGCTTCCGGGGTCGCGAGGCTCCGAGCGGAAGCGGCCCGATCGCGCCCGCGATCCCCGCGGCCATGCCGCTGCCCAGAAACGTCCGTCGGTCCATGCCGTCAGCCATCGCCATCTCTCGTTCCGGTCGGTAGCGAGGCCGTCGCCGCCAGCTCCTCCAGATGGTGCTGGAAGAGCTCGAAGAACCGGCCCACGTGGAGCCCGTCCACGAGCGCGTGGTGGACCTCGATCGAGACCGGCATCCGGTCGGTGTCCCCGTCCCGGTGATGCCGCCCGAAGACGATCTTGGGGACCGAGTCGTCCGTCCCCCAGCGCCGGGCGTGGGAGAAGCTCGTGAAGGCGACCCACGGGATGATCGAATAGTGGATCATGTCGTCCCGCTCGGGGCGGGGCTCGAGCGGCCCCAACTCCACCCGCACGCGCTCGAGCACGGACGCGGCTCCCTCCGCGAAGGTCCAGAAATCAGGCTCGTAGTCGAAGTAGGCGAAGCGGAAGGTCCCGTCCGGAACCAGCACCGTCGAGCCGCCGTGGACCCGAGCGTGGACGACGACGTCGTCCCCCCGGATCCGGTACCTGAGCTCCTCGATCTCGTTGACCGCCGTCAACGATGCCCAAAGCGAGGCGAGAAAGAAGGAGGGTCCCCCCTTCGCCCGGCAGCGCTCGAGGAGCCGGGTCACGTCGACCGGCGCGCAGAGGTTGAAGTACGGGTTGTCGTAGCCGCGGTAGAAGGCGAAATGCTGGCGGCGGTTCCATGTCGCAAGGTCGAGCTGGCGTGGCTCGCCGTCTCTCAGCAACTCGCGTCCTCCCCGGCCCTCACACGATCGATGTACTTGCCGATCAGGTTCCCCTCCTCGCTCCCATCCGGCCTGGTGATGACCCAATCCACGATATCGTCTTCGGGAACCGTCAGCTCATCGCCTACGGCATACCCTTCGAGCAACTGGACCGGGCTCCAGATACGTCCCTCGATCATATCGTTCTCGATTCTGTCCGCCGCGACGAAGACCTGTTCGAAGCGGTTCTGATCGTAAAGGCGGACGACCACGAAAAACCCGTGGTTCGGGGGCAGACCCGCAAGGAACCTGGCCTTCGCCTCCCGGTAGGTCCTCCGCGCTTCCTGCACGCACGGCTCGATCAGCTTCAGAAAGGCCTCGCGGTCCTCGAGATTCTGGATGGGCAGGGGATCGTCCCGGGGAGCGTCGGGCGACACGTACGGATCCTGGGCAGCCCCCCTCAGTGGGGTGCCCAAGAGGGCTAGGATCGCTGCCGCCGCGAACCCCCGCGTGATCTTCATCGACTCAAACCAGTCGCTGATCGAGCGGGAACAGGCGCGGCCTGCCGATCCTCACTTCGTCGAACCGTGGATGATCGGGGTTCAGCAGGTAGTTGGATTCGTGGGCTACGATGACGCTGGGGAGACGGAGAACCGGGGAGCGGGCCTCGGCCACCCACCGATCGCCGATGGCCCGGGTGGATGAGGGGGCCGGCTGAGCGCGCCAGTCCGGCGGGAGCGATTTCACCTCCAGCTCGGTGACCATCGATTTGTCGAACTCCAGCGGGATCAGCGAGAAGCTCTCCACGATGCGGCTTCCCTCCAGATGGACGAGCATCTCGAGGAGCGCCAGGGACCCCGTCCACGAGGCATAAACCACCGCCGTCCCGGGGCTGTTCCAGCGGTCTCCGGTCGCGCGCGCGTCCTCCCCCGAGAAGGCGCCCCCCATCTGACGCGTCTTGACGATCCTCCAGGCCTTCGGCGTCAAGGATATACACCGTGCTCCAGCCGGCCGAGCAGGTTCTCGACCTCACGTGCGCCGACCTCGGTCCGCCCCATCTCCAGGGGGGTCTTCCCATGCTCTTAGTCACCGATGATCTCGTTGAGGCCGTCGACTATGTGCGCGAGTTCCTCGGGCGTTGCGCGGGCAAGCCGACGTCCGAGCCGCTCGGACGCAAGGGTGCGAACCTGTCCGATCTTGACCCAGGAGCGCTTCGGCAACGCTTTGCTCGCCAGTTCCAGGGTCAGGGGGAAACCGGCACGCGGGGGACGGCTGGTCAGGGCCGCCGCGATGACCGTGCCCGAGCGCTCGTTGAAGACGTCGTGGCTGAGGACCACGACCGGGCGCCGGCCGGCCTGCTCACGGCCTCGAACGGGGCTCAAGTCGGCCCACCGGATGTCGCCTCTCAGTACTCGGGCCACGCCTCCAGGTCCTCACCCAGCCCCTCCTCCGCCATCGCCTTCTCGAGCGCGGGATCGAGCTTCGCGCACTCGCGGGCGAGGCGGGTCCGGTCGATCCGCTCGAGCTTCTCGTCCACGGCGTGCTGAATGGCCTGGCTTCGGTTCTCGAATACGGACTCGTTCACCAGCCGGTCGAGTCGCTCGACGGAGCTTTCGTCGAGGGTGATGCCGATCCGTATCTTGGACATAGTATGATGATATATCATACAATGTCCAAAGCGCAAGCCGGGTGGTCTGCTCCTGGACGCAGGCTCCCTACTCCTTCTTGCTGCCCGCCCTCTCCGTCGCCTCGGCGCTCTCGATCTCGCCCTCGTCGGCGTCGCTCTCCCCGCCCTCCGGCTGGTAGATCCCCATCTCGACCTTGAGGTGGTTCTCGATCTGGTCGGCGATGTCGGGGTTGTCCTTGAGGAAGAGCCGCGCGTTCTCGCGGCCCTGGCCGAGCCGGGTCTCGCCGTAGCTGTACCAGGCGCCCGACTTCTCGACGATGTTGTGGTCCGCACCCTCGTCGAGGAGCAGGCCCTCGCGGCTGATCCCTTCGCCGTAGATGACGTCGAACTCGGCCTGCTTGAACGGGGGCGCGACCTTGTTCTTCACGACCTTCACCCGGCACCGGTTCCCGACGTACTCCTCACGGTCCTTGACGCCGCCCACGCGCCGGATGTCGAGCCTGACCGACGAATAGAACTTGAGCGCCCGCCCGCCCGGCTGGGTCTCGGGGTTTCCGAACATGACGCCGATCTTCTCGCGGATCTGGTTGATGAAGATGACCGCGGTCTGCGAGCGGTTGATGGCACCGGCCAGCTTTCTGAGCGCCTGGCTCATGAGCCGCGCCTGGAGCCCGACGTGGCTGTCCCCCATCTCGCCCTCGATCTCGGCCCTGGGGACGAGCGCCGCCACCGAGTCCACGACGACCACGGAGACCGCGTTGGATCGCACCAGCACCTCGGCGATCTCGAGCGCCTGTTCGCCCGTGTCGGGCTGGGAGACCAGCAGGTTGTCGATGTCGACCCCGAGCTTCCGCGCGTAGTCGGCGTCGAGCGCGTGCTCGGCGTCGATGAAGGCGGCGATTCCGCCCTGCTTCTGGGCGCTGGCGATGACCGACAGGGCGAGCGTCGTCTTGCCGCTCGACTCGGGCCCGTAGATCTCGGTGACGCGACCCTTGGGGATCCCGCCCACGCCGATCGCGACGTCCAGGTTGAAGGCCCCGGTGGGTATCGCCTCGACCTGGATCCTCCGGTCCGTGCCGAGCCGCATGATCGAGCCCTTGCCGTACTGCCGCTCGATGTGGTTGATGGCGAGGCCCAGCGCCTTCTCCTGCTCCTTGGTGATCTCCATCCGTCTGGCTCCTCCCGCCCCCCAGGGGCGTCCGTGGATCGTTTTCGGTTTTCTTTCGGATTACGATACCATGGGGGACCGACAAGCGCCAGTCTCCCGGGGAGCCCGCTACGGCGCCGGGACGCCCGGCGCCGAGTCCCCCGGCATTCCCGCCGGGGCGGTCGTGTCGCCTGCGCCGGAAGGGTCGGCAGGAACGGCGGCCGCGGACACGGCCAGTCGGAGCATCTGCACGGCCTCGTCGAGACGGGAGGTGAAGTCGATCCGCCA
>DASRVA010000093.1:0-4662 GCA_035687745.1 Gemmatimonadota bacterium | reverse complement strand
CTGCACGAAGAGCACGAAGGCGAGCCCGAACACGATCCACGCCACCAGGTATCCCAGAATCAGGCCCACCCGCGTCTTCACGGAGACGTGGACGTGGGCCTCGCCGCGACCCGCAAGCCGCAGCCCGAGCCGGTGGGCGTGATCGAAGAGCGGGGTCAGGAGAAGCACGGCCAGGGCGCCCGAGGCGGCCAGAGCGCCCATCGAGTCGCCGGGCAGAAACGAGCCCGAGCCGGGCAGGGTCGCGAGGGTCAGGGCCAGCCCGGCCGCGATCACGAAGAGCTGTGCCACGGCCATGGAGCCCAACGTCAGCACGGAGCTCAGGCCTCTGGCGCGGGCCAGATAGGCCGTCCCCGCGAGCTGAAGGACCTTCCCCGGCACGTAGCGGGCGAGGTTGCCGAAGTACCAGACGCGATGGGCGTCAACGACCGAGAGGCGTCCTCCGAGGCTCGCGACGAGGTGCCTCCACAGAAGGACGAACACCGAGTAGGCGAGGACGACCAGCCCCGAGCCGAGTCCCATGAGAAGCCAGTCCACGTCCCAGGGCCGGGAGGCGAGACGATCCCATTCCCGGACGAGATACCGGGCGATCGCCGCCAGGACGACCAGCGCGACCGCCCACTCGAGGGCCCTCAGCCAGCTCCGGGCCCCGTCGCGGCTCACGCGGTTCCCTCCGCCGTTGACCCGCGCCGCCTGCGGGTCGCGAGGAACGCGCTGGCCAGCAGGACGAGCCCGGCCATGCTCCCCCACCGCCCGATCGCGAGCATGGGGTCCCGGAACTCCATCGTGACGCGCTGGCGTCCCTGCCCGACCGGGACGCCCCGCAGGGCGACGTCCACCTGGAGGAGGTCGACGGGGCGATCGTCCACGGCCGCCGACCAGTAAGGGTGGTAGATCTCGCTCAGGACGAGGATCCCCGGCGAGCCGCTTTCGACCTCCAGCGCGAGCCTGGCCGGGTGGCGCTCGATCCACCGGACCCGCGCCGGTCCCGCCGGCCCCAGGGGCGGCATGGGCACGCCGGGCTCCAGGAGGGCGGTCGTGCCGGGGTCGAAGCCGGGTGCCAGGACCGCCTCTCCTGGCGCCACGTCTGCCGGCCGGGGTCGGGCTTCGTGGACGACCCAGGCGGCAGGGCCGGTACCCTGCCAGGTGTAGACCGGCGGGCCTCCTTCCTCGTGGACCAGGTCCAGCCCGGCCGCCTCGAGCGGCTGACCGGAGATCAGGTACCGTATGTTGAGCAGCCGCCAGAGCCGCGAGTCGCCCAGCCGCCTGAGATCTTCGCCAACCAGGTCGTCCCACCAACGCAGACGGAAGTTCTGCGAGCCGGTCACGGCTTCGATCCGGTGGAGCATGAGGTCGTTGGGACCGTAGGCGGACGGCAGCGGCAGCACCCGGAAGGGCTCGGGCTGCTCCTGGAGGAACCGGACCGTGCCGTCCACCCTGGTCAGCCGCGTGACCGGGAAGGTGCCGTAGAAGTCGTCGTCGACCCGCCACAGATCGGCCACCGCGATCACGGCCAGGAGGAAGCAGGCCGGCGTCAGGCCGAGCTTTTCGCGGACCGCCACCCAACACACGATCAGGGATGCCCACCACCACAGCGTGAAGAGGCCCAGGCTCCGCGCGAATCCCGGCATCGCGCGCTCGAGCGCCGCCGCGCGCGCGGGTTCCAGCGAGCCGTAGAGGAGTCCACCGAGCGCCCGGCCGAAGCCGCCCGGCGAGCCGGCGGCCCAGAACCACAGCAGGACGAGGAGGATCCCGAGGCCGCCTGCGACCCGCCAGGCCGGGTGGCGGAACGATCGCAGCATGTCCCTCCTGTCGTGCAGGGTTTGAGCTCCGAGCCCCGCCAGCACTACGGCCGCCAGCGCGACCACCGAGTACATCATCCCCGGCGCGCGGAACGACTTCATGACCGGCAGGGTCCAGTAGAGGAGGCTATGGATCGGCGTCGCCCCACCCCAGGCGAAGAGAAGGGCCGTGAGCGCCAGGCCGGTGAAGAACCAGGTGCGGGCGGTACGCCGGCCCAGGAGCGCGACCAGCGCCAGGACCAGCGTGGCGGCCCCAAGGTACTCGGTGTGGAGCTTGAACGGGTTCGTTCCCCAGTAGGTGTCGAGGTATCCCTGGAACCGGGGCCACGCCGCCCCCAGCGTCTCCTGGACCGGCATAGACCAGGACGAGGCGTAGTCGTAGCCGCGCTCGGCCCGGTGCGAGAACTGGAGCATGTCACGGGTCGGGAGGATCTCGGCGAGGGCCACCAGTCCGGCCAGCGCGTACGCGCCCGCGAAGCCGAGGGCGAGCGGCAGCGCAGGGCGCCACGACTTCCGCTCGCGCGCCAGCTGAACGAGACGGAACGCCAGGAAGGCGGTCACCCCGAGCGCCGCGAAGTAGGTCATCTGGACGTGCGGGGTGAAGAGCTGGAGGGCGACCACGACGGCCATCCAGGCGAACGGACGCAACCGCTCCGTCCGGACCGCACGCTCCGCGAGCAGGAACAGGGCCGGCGTCCAGGTCATGGCGAACATCCGGCCGTCCTGACCCGCGTGCAGGTGGCTCACGAGGTAGCCCGTGAACATGTACGCGGCGCCGGTGAAGGCGGCCGGGCCCGGCGCCAGCCGGAGCTCCCGCGCCATCCCGTAGGCCAGGACCCCGGCCAGCAGGAAGTGGAGGACGAACGCCCAGCCGATCGCCCTGTGAAGCGCCATTCCGAAGTAGAGGACGGAGGTCGGGTAGTAGACCGGGTACGGCAGAACCGACAGGTAGGGCAGGCCGCCGTAGACGAACGGGTTCCACTGCGGCAGCCCTCGACCGGCCTGGACCTCCTGGACCGCGAAGGCGCGGCTCTGATAGGCCTGAGAGACCATGTCGGTCCCGAAGATCATGGCCTCGCGGTCGGTCACGAACGAGGCGAAGAAGACGAGGGTCGCCAGGGTCGCCGCGCCGAGGAAGATCCAGAAGGCGCGCCGCTCGAGAAGCCCGGCGACGGGACGCGGCTCGGGAGGGGCCGGCTTCGCGGCCCGGCGCTTCCTTTTCCCTCCTCCGCGCGCGGTTGCCTTTCGCGCCGTCATGGACGGCCCGCGTGACGGACCAGGAAGAACCATTGCGGGCTGAGGACGTTCAGGCATCGCCGGCGGATCCCCCGCGGGATCAGCCGGGCCAATCGCCCGGCGGCTCGCCCGATCCGGCTCTCGTAGCGCGCCAGGTGGTCGCGCAACACGCGATCGGTCAGGTCGTCCAGCTCGAGTCCGGCCCGGCCCGCTGTCCGGATCAGCCGGCGACGGGTCGTGAACCGGATGTCGTCGTACCGCTCGCCCCGGCCCGACCAGCGCAGGATCCGGCTCGCGACCGGCTCGGGCCACCACGACAGGGTCGGGATCCGGTAATGGGGCTCGATCAGCGCGAACCGGCTGCCCGCGGTCAGGTACACGCGTCCCTCGGGCGCCAGGGCCCGCTTCAGCTCCACGAAGAACCGTTCCAGGTCGGCGACATGCTCGTAGACGTGATTGGCGATCCCGAAGTCGATGGCCGCGTCCTTGACCGGCAGGCGAAGCAGGTCCGCGACGGCCAGGCGCGAAGGGTCGTGGATGAACGCGCGATCGATCTCGAAGCCGACGATCGGCCGTCCGGACAGGCGCTCGAGAGCGGCCCGGACGAGCCCGGTTCCGGCCCCCAGGTCGACGACGGTGCGCGCCTCCCGCAGGCGGTCGCGGCAGACGGCCTCGATCAAGGCCGCCCGGCGTTCACGTGACGCCCGGTACCTCTCGCCGGCCAGGCGCCGGGCATAGGCGCTGGAACCGGGGGACGCTTCGCTCAACGGCCCACCGGGCCGCGCCGGTAGACGGCCTCCAGACGGTCCACGATGCTATCCCATCCGAAGGCGGTGCGCACGCGCTCACGCCCCCGCTCGCCCATGTCGCGCGCGGCGGCCGGGTCCTCCAAGAGCCGCAGGACACCGGCGGTGAGGGCCGGGACCTCGTCCTCGACGAGGATGCCGGTCCGGCCGTCGATCACCACGTCGGTGATCCCGCCGCGCCGGGTGGCGACGACGGGCAGGGCGTGGCTCATCGCCTCGAGAAGGACCACGCCCAGCCCTTCGGTGTCCTCGCGCTCGTCCAGCGTCGCCGGGAGGACGAACCCGGTGGCCCGCTGGTACGCGGCCGAGAGATCCTCGTTCGAGACACGGCCCAGAAACGCCACCCGCTCGGAGAGGCCGAGCCGAGCGGAGAGGGCCTCCAGCTGCTCCCGCTCCGGCCCGAACCCGATGACCTCCAGCCGCCACGGCCGCTCGGGGAGCTTCGCCAGGGCCTCGAGGAGGCGGTCGACCCCCTTGCGGACGACGAGCCGACCGACGAAGAGGAGGATCGGCGGCCCTTCGCCTGGCCCGCCGGGCGAGGCCTTCCCGGGCATGGGTACTCCGTACGGGATGACGTCGATCGGGCGGGCGGCATAGGGGGCCAGCATTCGCCGCGTGCTCTCGGAGATCGCCACCAGGTGCGAGCGCCGGCCGTACCAGCGGAGGAAGGCCCTGCCCGGCGGGAACCGCCGCTCGGCCCACCGGATCTCGGCCCCATAGAACGTCGTGACGAGGGCCGCGCCGGCGGCCCGGGCGGCGGCCGCGCCGTGCAGGCCGTGCGGGATCGCCCAGTGGACGTGGACGGCGTCCGGCCGGATACT